>NZ_DATCSY010000107.1:0-3869 GCF_036568245.1 Rheinheimera sp.
GACACGCTTGCGTCAGGTGTTGTGGAACCTGCTGAACAATGCGGTCAAGTTTACCGCTAGCGGTGATATTACGCTTCGTTGCCACCTGGATACTGGTTCTGGCAGGTTGCACTTTTCCGTGCAGGATACTGGTATAGGTATTGCCGGCGAAGAGCTTGAGCGTATTTTTGATATGTATTACAAGTCTAATGATGGCCGGCGTCTGAGTATTATGGGGTCGGGTATAGGCTTGTCAGTTTCCAGAGCTTTAGTTGAAGCAATGCACGGTACTATTGCCGTTGACAGCGTCGTCGGACAGGGCAGCTGTTTTAGTGTCACCTTACCGGCAGAGCAGCTGGCGCAGGAACAACCGCAGACAATAGATTGCCCGGAGCTCACCATACTGCTGGTAGAAGATGTGCCGTTAAATGCTGAGATCGCTACCGCTTTGCTGGAACAGCGCGGTCATACTGTTATTCTTGCCGAAACCGGCGAAGACGCTATAGCGCTATTGGAAACCGAAGATGATATCGATCTGGTGTTACTGGATATGCAATTGCCTGATATGGATGGTGAGCAGATCGCGAAGTATATCCGTGAGGAACCGCATCTTGCGTCGTTGCCGATAGTGATACTCAGCGCCAATGTGCGAAAAGCAGAGCAGCAACTGGCAAATTTACATATCAACGATGCTTTGGCTAAGCCAATCAATACAGCCCGGCTGGATCAGATGCTGGCCCGGCTGTTTTCACCTAGTGCGGTAAAATTACTGCAGGCTAAAGATACCGCAGAAGTGACAGAGCCGCAGCTGTTAGATCAGGCAACACTGAATGATTATATTCAGTCGCTGGGTAAAGATGCCGTTAAGCGCAGTGCCCAACTGTTCGCGCAGTTATTGCCGGGTTACATGAACCGGTTGATGGAAACCGCGGTACAGCGTCATCTGACAGAGTTTCAGGAAGCGGCGCATAAACTTAAAGGTGCAGCTGCATCAGTAGGTTTGTTATGGGTACAGCAACAAGCGAAGCGCTTTGAACAGGAAACGATTAACTGGCAGGGATTGGAGCGGCAGTTAGTAGACTTTCATTTGCAAACAGAGCAGCACCTGGCTGCTCTGTTTGAATATATCGATCAGGCTTAGCAGCTTACTTTTCCAGTTTACCCACGAAGCGGTAGCCTTCACCGTGGATAGTGCTGATTAACTCAGGGCTATCGATATCTGACTCGAAGTGCTTACGGATACGGCGGATAGTTACATCTACAGTACGATCGTTAGGGCGTAAATCACGGCCAGTCATATGGCGGATTAACTGTTCACGGGTGAAGATTTTACCCGGTGTATCCAGCATTAAACGCAGCGCGCGGTATTCGCCTTTTGGTAAACGACGTGCAACACCTTTTGGCGATGTCAGATTGCGGCTGTTCTCATCCAGTGTCCAACCATTAAATTTAACCACGCTTTTGTGCTCTTCAACCACAGGTTGCGCAACAGTACGGTTTAACAGGTTACGGGCGCGGATTGTCAGCTCACGTGGATTAAAGGGTTTGGTCAGGTAATCGTCTGCACCAATTTCCAGACCCAGGATGCGGTCTACTTCGCTGTCACGGCCGGTCAGAAAGATAAGGCCGATATTTTCTTTCTGACGCAGTTCTCTTGCCAGAATAAGGCCATTTTTGCCTGGCAGGTTAATGTCCATAACAACCAGATTTACCTTATTGTCGGTAAGCTTCTGGTTCATCTCTTCACCATTCACAGCTTCAATGACGTCATACCCTTCTCCCTGAAACAGGCTCACCAGGTTTAAACGGGTTACTTCTTCGTCTTCAACGATAAGAATCACAGGAGTTTGCATTAGAGTTAGACCTTATGTGAATTGTGTTAACTTAATAACGGGATTTTGTTTTATATATGACTTGGAATTGTCAAATAATGCGTAATTATAACCAGCCATCCAATTGTTAACAAGTTTTTTGTTAACAATTAGATTTCTCTAATATTGAGGGGCGGAATTACTGCCAACCGATCGCTGGCGTTGATGCTTTATTGCTGGTCGTTTTTAATCACAATAACAGGGAAATTAATGCTAATCCGGATACCGTGACCTAAGGTGCTGTCGAGATGAATTTTGCCATTTAATGCTTGTGTGACAAGGTTATAGACCAGATGCAGCCCAAGGCCACTGCCACCTTCACCACGTTTGGTGGTGACAAAGGGATCAAAAATACGCTTTTTAATCGATTCCGGCACACCAGCACCATTGTCGGTGTAAATCAGCTGGCAATTGCTGTCCTGCACCGATATATCAATTTTCATTTCACCCTGTTCGATGTGTTCAAAAGCATGGATCAGGCTGTTCATGATAAGGTTTATCAGTATCTGATTTATCGGCCCGGGTTTACTGTCAAGTTCAAGCTCAGCAGGGCAGTTGACAATAATCTGATGCTGAGTTTTTTTCAGATTGGGCCTAAGTGACAGCAGCACTTCGTTGATCAGTTGCTGCATATTAAACTGGCGCCGGTTGTCATTGGATTGATCTACGGCAACCCGCTTAAAGCTGGAGATCAGGCTGGCCGCCCGTTCCATATTGCGATAAATGATACCGAGATTTTCTTTACTCTCAGACAAAAACTTTGCCAGCTGTGAAGAGGTGAGTTTTTTCTCATCAAAAGCACGCTGGATATCTGCCAGTTTGTCCTGTAGCAAGGTTGATGCTGTGACACCAAGACCAATCGGCGTGTTAACTTCATGCGCAACGCCGGCGACCATCTGACCAAGGCTGGCCATCTTCTCTGTTTCAACAATCTGGTTCTGGTACTGATGCAAAGTCGCCAGCGTGTTCAACAGCTCCTGATTAGATGTTTTCAGGGCGTCAGTACGTTCGGCAATTTTTTGCTCCAGGCTCAGTGTCAGTTGCCTGTTTTCCTGCTCGGCCTGTTGTAGTTTGCTGATTTGCTGTTCGATACGGTCCAGCATGGTGTTAAAGGCACGGCTTAACATATTGTATTCTTTAATCGGCGCTATAGGTGCCCTGATTTGGTAGTCTTTTTGTTTTGATACTTTCTGCATCACACTGAGTAAATTTTCTATCGGGCTGGTAAAGCGCTGCTGCAGTTTTGAGCTGATGAAAAAAGCACTGCCAAGCGCAATCAATGCAATAAGAATATCGAGCAGGATACGAGCCTGAATGTAGGCGCTTAGTTCTTCCTGACTGGCGCGTACATACACATAACCTAACACCTCGCCGCCGGATAAAATCGCTTTAGTCAGCTCGATATAATTGTCACTGATATAAGGTTTCATAAACTGTTTCACCCTGGAAAACTGCACAGGGAAAGGGCCAATACCATCGCGGTTGTAGCTGGCAAAAAAGCTCAGTTCGTCTGAACCAGGGGCTTTTTTATAGATATGAATATTGTGCAGGATATTTACCGCTTTAAAGGATTTAAGCCGGTTTTCTTCGGTATCGGCATCGTCCTGCTGAATGCTGTTTTGCGCATTGAAGGCGATAATACTGACGTAGCCCTCAAGTTGCATTATCAGTTTTTTGCGTTGCAGTTTCACGTCCTGGCCTGTGGAGACCACCATCGCAAGACAAAGTGTCAGACTGCAGATAAGCATAATTACCCAAATCAACGCACTTTTTATGGACGTGGTTTTATCTATTGCAATCATTCAGTTATCTCTGTCAACTTGATAGTCGTTCCGGCCCAGGCAGCCTGCATTGATGTTATGCACATTAAGCCAAATTAGCAAACTGCGCTGGTAAATTTCGTAAAGCAGTTTATAGTTGGAGCACTTGTTACTTTTAGGGCTGATTATGAGTCTGTGGGAAAGTTATAAGACCAGTATTTTTATCTGTCATCAGGTGCTGAACTGCAATATTAATTTT
>NZ_DATCSY010000108.1:0-3072 GCF_036568245.1 Rheinheimera sp.
GCACTTAGTCGTGAGAACACCACCGAATGTCAGCGTGTCGGAATTGATGGGAGTCCTCAAAGGAAGAACGGCAATCAGGCTGTTTAATAAATTTCCGTATCTTCGTAAGAAAAAGCTGTGGGGAAATCACTTTTGGCAGCGTGGCTACTTCGTAGACTCAGTTGGTGCGAATGAAGAAATTATCCGGCGCTATGTCAGGCATCAGGATAAAGTGGGCAGAGAAGACGAAGAACGTCAACTCAAGCTGGATGTCGGAAATAATTAAGCCCCCTTATAGGGGGCCAACGCAAAGCCACCTCCTATGGAGGTGGATTTTTACTTACTGACTATAACCCGGCAAAAACTGCGCGAGTTTGCCAATAGCTGCGGCTAGCTGCTCTTTATGTGGCAGGAATACAACACGGAAATGATCCGGCTCAGGCCAGTTAAAGGCGCGGCCATGCACTAACAGCACTTTATGCTGGCGCAGAAAGTCCAGCACGAATAATTCATCATCTTTTATGCGGAATTTCTTCCGATCTATTTTCGGAAATAAATACATAGCGCCTTTAGGCCGCATACAACTGATGCCATCAATGTCTGTTACCAGTTTATGCGCCAGATCCATCTGGTCGTATAATCTGCCGCCCGGCACAATCAGTTCATTAATACTTTGATAGCCACCCAGAGCAGTTTGCACAGCATGCTGACAGGGCACATTGGCACACAGACGCATAGACGCCAGGATATTCAAACCTTCGATATAGTTTTTTGCCAGGTGCTTGGCGCCGGAAATAAATAGCCAGCCAACACGGAAACCGGCAATCCGGTAGTTTTTCGATAAACCACCAAACGTCAGCATAATAAGGTCGTCGGCTAAAGACGCGGTACTGACATGCTCGGTGCCGTCATACAACACTTTGTCATAGATCTCATCACTCAATACCACCAGCCGGTGCTCACGGGCAATCTTCAGCAGCTCTTGTAAAAAGGCTTTGTTGTACACAGCACCTGTAGGGTTATTGGGGTTAATCAGTACTATCGCTTTGGTTTTTTTACTGATTTTTTCTTTAATATCATTAAGGTCGGGGTACCAATCCTGTTGCTCGTCGCAGCGATAGTGTACGGGTTTTCCGCCAGCGAGGTTGACTGCAGCTGTCCATAACGGGTAATCCGGTGAGGGGACAAGCACCTCATCGCTGTTATTCAGCAGCGCCTGCAAAGACATAAGGATCAGTTCTGATACACCGTTACCAATATAAACATCATCAGCATCTGCGCCCAGAATGCCGCGCTGCTGGTAGTATTGCGCAACAGCTACCCTGGCGCTGTATATGCCCTGAGAATCTGAATACCCCTGCGCAGTTGGCAGGTTATGAATAACATGTTTCAGAATTTCATCCGGTGCTTCAAAACCAAAAGGCGCGGGATTGCCAATATTCAGTTTCAGGATCCGATGGCCTTCCTCTTCCATTCTTTTTGCTTCCCTCGCAACAGGGCCACGAATGTCGTAACAGACTCCGTCTAATTTTGTCGAGCGCTCAATGGGTTTCATAACAACGACCTTATTATCTCCGTCTTATCCTTCCAGACAGCTATATAGCTGTGAACGAACAGTTTTCACATAACTGATGCTGCTTTGCAATGGGCGGCACGGGGTTTTCAGGAAAAAAACAAGCCAAAACACATTTTCATCGTATAAATTTGCCGGGGCAGGTAAAATAGCCGCGTTTTGTTGTAGCGAACTGGTTATCAACATAGCAAAGGTGCTATGCAGGCAGGGTAACCCACAGGTGGCAGATGTTATTAAAGCGAATAAGTATTTTGGTGTTCTGGCTGGCGGTTATGGCGGCGGCGTTAAGTCCGTTTTCAGAGCTGGAGCCGGTTAAGCAGGTAGATTCACTGGAAGACTGGCAAAAGCCCAGCCGGCTTACTGCACTGAACGAGGCCGACAAAAAGAAAGTCCTGCAGCGCCTTGCTTATACACAGCCGATGCCGGTGTTTACTTCGTTGCCTGATTTTGACAGCATCACCGATATCACAGAAAAGAAACGGACGTTTTTTAACTATCTGCGGCCTTATGTTAAACGTGAAAATGCCCGGCTGCGCTCGTTACGTCAGCAGCTACTGGATATTCACGACAAGAAGCAAAAGCGGCTGCGTATTTCATTAGAAGAATATGCGTTTTTGTACAGCCTGTACGATGAGTTTCGTATGGATGTGGCGGAAAGCGACATTACCATGCTTGATGAGCTATTAAAGCGGGTTGACGTGATCCCGGATACGCTGGTGCTGATGCAGGCCGCCAATGAATCGGCCTGGGGAACCAGCCGTTTTGCCATTGAAGGCTATAACTTTTTTGGGCAGTGGTGCTTTCGTGAAGGTTGTGGCTTGGTACCACAATCCCGTGTCGAAGGTAGCTACCATGAAGTGGCAAAGTTCAACAGCCCGGCAGCCAGTATTAAAAGTTATTTCTACAATCTGAATACTTTCCACACCTATGAACATTTGCGTAATATTCGCGCCAGGCTGCGTGAAGAGGGTAAACCCGTGCGGGGTGAGGCTCTTGCTGCTGGCTTAGGGGCGTATTCCGAGCGTGGCGAAGAATATATCGCTGAAATCAGTGGCATGATCCGGTTCAACCGCAAGTTACTGGAAGAATAATATGCGTAATTTGTCTCTACTGGCGGCGTTGTTGCTGACGATGCCAGCCGTAGCTGATTTACAGCTGAACTACAACGGTTTTTACGGCAGGATGAAAAAGCTGCAACAGCCGCAGTACAGCGACATTACCCTGGCTTTTGCGCTGACCGGAGTAAACAGCGGTAAAGCATGCCGGTTTTATAGTTTAAAGCTGCTAAGCGATCAGCACGATATTGCCGTTGATATCGCAGGCAATGGAGAACTCAGTCTGCCGTATGATGAGGCATTAAAAGACAGTAATGCCGTTCTACTGCTACGTCAGGCTGACAATGCCGAGGCTTGTCAGGTAGAAATGCGGCTGCGTTCGCGCATGCGCCTGCCATCATCGCTGGATATTGCGACTTTACAACATTATCAACAGCAGTTTGAGCTGTTGCTGGATGATATGGC
>NZ_DATCSY010000109.1:0-21262 GCF_036568245.1 Rheinheimera sp.
CTGACTGGTTGAAAGATTTACGCCGGTTCTGGCGTAAGATCGGCCGCAGCAATACGGCTTTGGTTGATGCTGTAAGCGGTGCAACGCAAAAACCGGGAACTTACACCCTTCAGTGGGACGGCAAAGATGATCAAGGTCAACCACTCGGCTCAGGCCAGTATCAATTGCTGATAGAAGCTGCCCGTGAGCAAGGTGGCCGCAGTCTGGTGAAGCACGAATTCATATTGCCAGCCAAGGGCGCTGTTATCGAAATTGCGGCGGACGGCGAGCTGGGTGATATTACGGCACGTTTACTCTAATCGTTCTGATTAAAATAAATAATGATAACAAGGGCTTACTATGTTTAAAAAATCTGCTTTGCTTTTATCGTCGCTGCTTATCAGCAGCAGTCTGAGTGCCCATACCTTATGGGTGTTACCAAGTCATTATGTGTTGTCTAAGCCTGACAGCTGGATTGCTGTAGACGCTTCTGCAGCAAATATGACCTTCGTGCCGGATAAAGGCATAGGTTTAAACGCACTGAAGTTGTATCTGCCGGACGGCAGCGTTAAGCCGGTTACCGATGTGTATCAGGGCAAGCGTAAATCAATGGCCGATGTGCAACTTGGCGGTGATGGTACTTATCGCGTTGAACTGGCCAATCCGCTGCGATTTTTTACCAGCTACGAACTTAATGGCGAGCGCAAGCGGTTGATGGCAAATAAGCAGGAGCGCACAGCTCAGTTACCGCAGGGTGCAACCAACGTAGAGACGGTGCAGATCCGCAGCCGCAATTTTGCCTATGTCACAGTAAATGGGCCAACAGATACTGTCGTTAAAGTTCGTGGCGAAGGACTTGAGCTGAGCAGCACAACACACCCGGCAGACGCAGTTGCCGGTGAGGATTTAGCCTTTGTGTTCAATCTGGACGGTAAACCTCAGGCGGGTGTAAAAGGCGTATTGTCTTATGCTGGTGAGTTATATCGTAATGAAGCAGGCCGGATTGAATTTGAGACCGCGGCAGATGGCAGCTTTAACTTCACCCCGGAGCAAGCAGGTCGCTACCTGATAGAGGCTTCTTATTCCGCAGATAGCGTAAACGCACTGGCCGACAAGGTCAGAGAGTCGATTACTTATACCTTCGAAGTCGCCTTGCCTTAACGACAAGTTTTTTCTTCCAAAGCCAGCCTGATACATTAGGCTGGCTTTGTGCTATTTGTTACACTGCCGCCAGTTTCTGACTTTGTAAACAGGAAGGCCGAATGCAAATTTTTGCCGATGAGAATATGCCGTTAGTGCAGCAATTTTTTGCTGAGCTGGGTGACGTTCATTTATTTAATGGCCGCACTGTTACCGCTGAGCAGCTAAAAGATGCAGATATTTTACTGGTACGCTCTGTCACCTGTGTTGATGCTGCGCTGTTGGCTCTTAACAGCAGGTTGCGTTTTGTTGGGACTGCAACCATTGGTACTGATCACGTCGATCAGCAGTACCTAACACAGCGTAATATCCCCTTTGTCAGCGCTCCCGGTTGCAATGCGCAATCCGTCACCGAATATGTCCTCAGTAGTCTGTGGTGTTTAGCTGACAAGTATCAGTGGCGTTTGACCGACAAAACCGTGGGTATTGTTGGCGTAGGTAATATCGGCTCACGTTTGGCCAGTGCGCTGCAAGCAATGAATATTAATGTGTTGCTATGCGATCCGCTAAGGGCTGAACAGGAAAGCAGTTTTTCGCATACCAGCTTCGAGCAGCTGTGTCAGGAAGCCGATATTATCAGTTTTCATACGCCGTTAATGTCAGGCGGGCGCTGGCCAACAAGGCATATGCTAAACAAAGAAACACTGGCGGGTTTAAAACCGGACTGTGCGCTGATAAATGCCGCCCGCGGTGCCATTTTCGACAACCAGGCACTGCTGGACGATGTTGTAGCGGCCCGAGCAAGACGCCCTGTAGTGCTTGATGTCTGGGAAAACGAGCCGGATATTATGACGGCTTTATTGCCTTATACCGATATTGCTACAGTGCACATTGCCGGACACAGTGTTGAAGGTAAAGCCAGAGGCACAGAAATGCTGTACCAGCAGTACTGTCAGCTACAGGGAATTGCTGCTAAACAGCAGCTAAATAAGCTGTTGCCGATACCAGCAATGGAAAAAGTACAAATTAGTGCAAAATTTGGGCTTCCAGATGTCCAAAATCTGGCAAGACTGTTATATGATGTGCGACGTGACGATGCTATCTTGCGTCAACATTTAGCTGAACAAGGGTTTGACAGATTGCGCAAAAGCTATCCCGCGCGGCGCGAGTTCAGCTCGTTACAATTGTGTGGCAATAGCGTACCCGACTATTTGCTGCAATTAGGTTTTGGCCTAGCTCAATAATTAGAGGAACAGTCATGGCTTCGCAATATAATGTTGCCGTTTTAGGTGCAACAGGGTTAGTTGGACAACATTTAATTGAAATCCTGGAACAACGCGATTTTCCGGTCGCTGAATTGTTCCCGCTTGCCAGCAGCCGCTCGGCTGGCGGTACCGTGACGTTTAAAGGCAAAAAAATCAAAGTTATTGATGCTGAAACCTTTGACTGGTCTCAAGCACAAATTGGTTTATTTTCAGCCGGTGGCAGCGTTTCAGCAATATATGCACCCAAGGCCGCAGAGGCTGGCTGTGTTGTGATAGACAACACATCACATTACCGCTACGAGCATGATATTCCATTGGTCGTGCCAGAAGTTAATGCGCATGCTATTGCAGACTACCGAAACCGCAATATCATCGCTAACCCAAATTGCTCAACTATCCAGATGCTGGTAGCACTTAAACCGATTCATGATGCTGTTGGCATCAGTCGTATCAATGTGGCCACTTACCAGTCAGTCAGTGGCGCTGGTCAGGATGCAGTTGAAGCACTGGCTCACGAAGCGGCGCAACTGATGAACGGCCGGCCAATTGAAAGCGAGGGCAAGTTCGCCCGTCAGATAGCTTTTAACGTGATCCCGCAAATTGATGTGTTTCTCGACAATGGTTACACCAAAGAAGAGATGAAGATGCACTGGGAAACGCAGAAAATCTTCGGTGATGACAGTATTGCTGTCAACGCCACCGCAGTGAGGGTGCCAGTGTTTTTTGGTCATGCTGAAGCCGTGCATATAGAAACCCGTATGCCAATCAGCGTCGAGCAGGTTAAAGCTTTATTGTCTGATGCGCCTGGCGTTGTATTACTGGAAAACAACGCAGATTTCCCAACCCAGGTGTGCAGTGCTGCAGGTAAAGATGAGGTTTTCGTTGGCCGCATCCGGCAGGATTTATCACACGAGAATGGTATAAACCTGTGGGTGGTTGCCGATAACATACGAAAAGGTGCTGCAACTAACAGTATTCAGATTGCGGAGCACCTGATCCGCGACTATCTGTAAAACAAACAAGGCTCCACTAAGGAGCCTTGTTTTTTTCTGCTTATCTGCGTGGCATGCCATCTGTTATCAGTTTACCCCGAGTCAGAAAAACTAGTCATAATGGTGTCAGTGCATTATATTTCCGATCAGTGAACAGGCATTTAAAGTTGGAACATTGTTTGCAACATAATTAAAGCCAGTACCTGTTACTGCCGACAACTTATATATCTATGCGCCTAAATTGGGGTAGGAAGCTTTTAATGCCAGTGTTATTTGTTCTCATTATTACCGTGCTTGTCAATTTTTCGTCATTTGCGCTGGCGCAGGAAAGAACAACAAAAATTCGTGGTCCTCGCAGTACAGATGCGCCTCCGGCTCCATTAACGATTGGCCCACTTAGTCCTTCAGATACGCTGTGGCGTGTAGCAGAACGCATTAAACCAGAGGGCAATATCAGCCTTTATCAGGTGATGTATGCGCTGTATCTGAAAAACCCGGATGCTTTTCTGGACAACAATCTTAACCATCTGCGGCCAGGCGCGGTGTTGGTCTTACCAAGTTTGCAGGAGATTCAGCAGGTTGAGCTGAACATCGCCAGAGATAAATCAGAACGCGATGATAAAGAGTGGGCGACACGGCAAAAAAATGCCGCTGCCAGACAAACGGCCGCAGCAACGGATAAGCCCGTGCCAGCAACAGACGACAACGCGCAAAAACTGCAGCAGGAGCTGGCACGGATTGATCAGCAGCAACGCATGGAACTGGATAGTCTACGCAGCCAGTTTGCTGACTCTATGCAGCAGGTTGAAGCTATCGTCGCTGAGAATCTGCAACTGAAAAACAGTCTGGGCAAGGTAGAGCAAGAGCTGGCGCTTATTAAGTCGCAGCTTGGTGAAGACAGTGAGTTACAGCAGCAAATATCTCAACTACTTGCTCAGCAATCCGAGTTATTACAGGCAAAAGCTGAGCAGGAAGCTCAGGCTGCAGAGGGCATAGATTGGCAGCAATGGTTGAAGAACCCTGTCGCCTGGGTCTTGGCTGCCTGTATCCCTGCGTTACTGGTGCTATTTGGTATTCTGCTGTGGGTGAGAAAACGCAGTCGTCAGACAGAAGAAGTTATCCATGCGGCTACTACAGAGCCGATGGCGGATCCATCTTATCAGTCACCTCTGCCACCACTGGATGATAACAACGAACTGGATGAGAGCCTGTTTGAGATTGATGATGCGTTGCTGGAGGATGCCTTTAGCGCGAGCCCGGAATTAGCAGACTCAGATCTTAGCGACGAGCTGCAAGCGTTCGATGACGCCTTATCTTTTGAAGATGACAGCCTGTTACCATCTGACGAGCGCTCAGACACCCCGGCGGCATCAGAGCCTGAAGATGCATTTGACCCGGACAATATTTTATCGGATACCGATTTATCTGCGCTACTGGCAGCCGAAGATGATGATGACGTTGTAATAGAACTGGCCGATGACGATGACAACAGCGAGGCGGAGGTGTTGGCGGAACAAAGCGCCACGATCCAGAACACAACCACAGATGCTGACCCGTTTGAGGAGCCGGTATTGCCGGATGAGTTTGACGTTGATGAGCTGATTGAAGAAATTGACTTGGACGAGCCTGATGAACCTGCCGTAGCTCAGGAGCAGACTCAGGGCCAACAATTGAGCCAGGCGCTTTCTGGCATGGCGTTGGTACAAGAACCGGCAGATGCTGAGGTTAGTAAAACTGGTGAAGACGATGTTACAGATAGCAGCGACTCAGACGTGACCGCCGGTATGGAAAGCTTCGACAGTTCTGAACTGGAAGAGTTTGCTGAAAGTCTGGTAGCTGAAAGTGATGATCTGACATCGCTTACAGGCGCTGATGACATTGATAACAGTGAGGAAGCGCTGCTAAGTGCAGAGCTGGCTGAGCTGCTTGATCAGGTCCAGGACACGTTAACCGACAACGATCAGCATGGCATTAGCGAGACTGCGGCAGATAGCATTGCTGACCTTGATGCCAGTGACGAGGATGACAGTAGTCCGGATGAATTGCTGGATGTTACCGAGCCGGAAGAGCCCGATAATATGCTGACGTCGTTGGATCTTACCACTTCAGATGATGCCTCTGTGAGCCAGCCGAGTGATGCTGCACTGTCTGTTGAAAATCCAAGTAAAATATTAGACCAGTATCCACAGCTTGAGCTTGACGCCGAGGATGCACAGGACGCAGCGGCTATGCTGTCTCTGGCTGATGATTTAGCGCCAGAGCTTTTGCTGACCGAGCCAGATGAGCTGTCGGATGAAGATCTTTTATCTGTCGAAGATGAGTTGTCTGCCGGAGCGGAACCTGAGTTGGATCCGATACCGGATACCCAGTTTGACTCGCTGATGTCTGAGCTCGAAGCTATGGCTGATAATCTGGATGAGGCCGAACCCGCTGAGAACCAAATCAATGATGTGGTAACCAGCAGCGCCGGGCATGATGATAGCTTTGATTTTGGCGACGAAGACTTTGTCGAAATAGACAGTTTGCTGGCGAATGCAGAACTTCAGGAACAGGACCCGGAACGGTTTGCCCAGCTGAATGTGGATGTTGGTTTAGAAGACTATGCTGATATCATCGGCGAGCATGAAAGAAGGGATGTCGACAGCGAGGACAATGGCTATTCAGCGAAACTTGATTTAGTCAGAGCCTACATCGAGATTGATGATCGCGAAAGTGCCGATTTACTGCTGGACGATATTCTGGCGTCGGACGCGCCGGACAATGTCAAAACGGAAGCACAGAGTCTCAGAGAGTAAGATTACTGGATGCGCTGCAATAAACTCAGGCTTGCGTTATAATCGCCGCCGTTTTATCAAGAGGGGACGGCATGCGCATTGCACTGGGTATCGAATATGACGGTTCAGCATTTTATGGTTGGCAGCGCCAGCGTGAAGTAAACAGCGTGCAGCAGGAGCTGGAAACTGCTTTATCGAAAGTGGCTAACCAGCCGGTTGAACTGTTTTGTGCTGGCCGGACTGATGCCGGAGTGCATGCTACAGGGCAGGTAGTGCATTTTGATACGACCGCGGTGCGTGATAATAAAGCCTGGGTAATGGGCACTAATGCTCAGTTACCTGACGCAGTGGCCGTGCGCTGGGCGACCTCTGTCGCCGATGATTTTCATGCCCGTTTCAGCGCTACCGCAAGGCGCTACCGTTACATCATATACAACCACAGATACCGGCCGGCTATTTTGCGTACCGGGCTTAGTCACTACCATCAGACGCTGGATATTGAGCTGATGCAACAAGCTGCGCCTTATTTGCTCGGTGAGCAGGATTTCAGCTCATTTCGTGCGATGCAGTGTCAGTCGCACAGCCCGTTTCGTAACGTGCACCATTTAACTATTCAGCGTCGCGGCGATTATATTGTGCTGGATATCAAAGCTAACGCATTTTTGCACCATATGGTGCGTAACATCACCGGCAGTCTACTTGAAGTCGGCATGAAAAACCGGCCACCGGAGTGGATTGCTGAGTTACTGGCTGCGAAAAACCGAAATTTAGCTGCAGCAACAGCCAAACCGGGTGGCTTGTATCTGGTGGATGTTGATTATCCGGACCATTTTGGTATACCTAAGACCGAGCCCGGACCGCTGTTCTTAACGCGCTGATGGTTACTACTAAGACCAGTTTTCTATATTCGATATATGGGGTTTTGTGCTTTAATAGCGCCGGTTTACTGAATTTCGGCGTTATTTAACGTTTTTACAACATGGCCGCCGGCGGTGTTGTCAGCAATAGGACATATATATGAGTTGGTTAGAAAAGATCCTGCCCAGAACATCCTCTTCTTCCGCGCGTCGAAATATCCCGGAAGGTGTCTGGACAAAATGTACTTCGTGCGAGGCTGTGTTATATAAAGCAGATTTAGACCGTAACCTGGGTGTTTGCCCCAAGTGCGATCATCATATGCGGGTATCCGCCCGTGCCCGGCTGACCAGTTTCCTGGATAGCGGAGCGCTAAAAGAGCTGGCTGCAGAGCTGGAACCGCAGGATCTGTTGAAGTTTAAAGACAGTAAACGCTACAAAGACCGCATCGCTGCTGCGCAAAAAGATACCAATGAGAAAGATGCCATGGTCGTGATGCATGGCACCTTAAAAGGTATGCCGATTGTTGCAGCTGCATTTGAATTCGAATTTATGGGCGGCTCAATGGCATCGGTAGTTGGTGCCAAATTTGTTGCTGGGGTAGAACATGCTTTGCAACATAAAGTGCCCTTCGTTTGTTTCTCTGCCAGTGGCGGTGCTCGGATGCAGGAAGCACTGTTTTCTCTGATGCAGATGGCAAAGACCAGTGCCGCTTTGGCAAAAATGAGTGAGCAGGGCCTACCTTATATCTCCGTATTGACGGACCCGACGATGGGTGGTGTATCTGCCAGTTTGGCTATGCTGGGCGATATCAATATTGGTGAGCCTAAAGCGCTGATTGGATTTGCCGGCCCGCGGGTAATAGAGCAAACCGTGCGCGAGAAGTTACCTGAAGGTTTCCAGCGCAGTGAATTTTTGCTCGAACATGGTGCTATCGATATGATTGTTGACCGGCGCAAAATGCGCGATACAATTGCGCGATTAGTTGCTAAGTTTATGCAGCTGCCTGCTCCGGTGTCGGAGCACGACGCCGCTTAAGGGATCCATGTCTGTAGCTACACCAGCCAGCCAATCGTGCCAGACCCTGGACGATTGGCTTTGTTATATTGAGCAAAGCCATCCTGTACATCAAATTGAACTGGGCTTAGAGCGTGTGCAAAGCGTTGCCAGCCGCGCTGGTTTGCAGAGCTTGCCCGGTAAAAGTATTCTGATTGGTGGCACTAATGGTAAAGGCACTACGGCGCGGGCTTTGGAACAGCTGTTGCTGGCGCAGGGGTACACCGTTGGTGTTTACAGTTCACCGCATCTGTTACATTTCAACGAGCGTTTGCGTGTCGATAATACTGACTTGTCTGATGCTGACTGGGTAGATGCCTTTGCGTTTGTCGAACAGTTACGCGGTGATATCGGCCTGACCTATTTTGAGTTCACGACGCTGGTCGCATTTAGGATTTTGCAGCTTAAGCAACCAGACTTCTGCCTGATTGAGGTGGGGCTGGGTGGGCGCTTAGATGCAACCAATATTATCAGCCCTGATATCAGTGTTATTACAACCGTCGATTTAGATCATCAGGACTGGCTGGGTAATGACAGAGAAAGTATTGGCTTTGAAAAGGCGGGTATTTTCAGACAGGGCCAACCAATTGTTATCGGCGAACTGAATCCACCGGCTTCGGTGCTTAAACAGGCAGACCGGTTGAACTGTAACGTGAAACAGGTAACCAAGCATTACCGCTATGGTGAAGAGGCTAACAGCTGGTACTGGCACAGCGACATTGTATCCTACAGCCAGTTACCCTTACCTGCTATGCCGGTACAGAATGCCGCTTGTGCTCTGGCGGTACTGGAAATCCTTAATCTGCTGCCGCAGCCATCGGACTTGTCTGCTGTGCTGGCAGGAGTAACCTTACCCGGGCGTATGCAATGGCTGCAACAGCAGCCGGCAATTATAGCTGATGTGGCACATAACCCCCAGTCAGCAGGTTATCTGGCAGAGCAGTTACGCAAACTAAAACCGCAGTACCGGCAGATCTATGCATTGTGTGGTATGTTAAAAGATAAGGATATTCAACAAACTCTGTTACCCTTGACGCCATTGTTTAATCAATGGCATCTTGTAAGCCTGAGTGGCGCAAGAGGCGCGTCGGCTCAGCAACTGGCGGACGCACTTGCCGGTGCTCTGACGGGGGCTCAGCTGTATAATGATGTGCAACAAGCATATCGTGCTATTCGTGCTAATTTACAGCCGGACGAGTTATTAGTTGTGTTTGGTTCTTTTTTCACCGTGTCTGCCGTATTGGCTGACCATCTGGAGGCAAAGTGACACCCGCATTTAAACATCGGTTACTGGGAACTGCGATACTGGTTATGGCTGGTATTATTTTCCTGCCAGATTTGCTGGATGGTGAGAAGCAGGTAGTAAAAGATGATTTTAAGGTGATCCCTAACCGGCCTGAATTTCAGGGGGTACAGCAGCAACAAGTGCGGGAGCCTGAGGTATTTAGTGAAGCTGAAGCGGAAATAACCGCTCAGCCAGTGGATGAACAACCATTGGATGCCGGGGACAATGGCGCGACAGAAGAGTTGCCTGCCCAGCAGTATGCCCAGGTAACGGCGCCAGTTGCAGAGAAAAAGGCACAACCTCAGACTAACGCCGCTTTGTCTCAGGCGGGTTGGGTAGTACGGGTGGGGTCTTTTAGTAAAGAGCAAAACGCCAACGCGTTAGTGGCGAAGCTGCGTCAGGCGGGCTTTGTTACTTTTACCCGTAATATTACCAGTTCTGACGGTGTTCGCTTGACCAGTGTGCTGGTTGGCCCGGAGCTACGTAAGGAGAAACTGGAACAACAGCTGCCTAAACTGCAGCAGTTAACAGGTATCGAACGACTCTCCGTGATGAATTACCAGCCTACAGAAAATAGATAGCCAATCAGGCGCTCAGTTTGATAGAATGCGCGCCGTCATCAAGCAACCTTTGGTAGCAAATGGTCTGGGTTGATTTTGCCATTCTGGCAATCATAGCGTTATCGGCTGTTATCAGCCTTGTGCGTGGCTTTGTTAAAGAGGCGATATCGCTGGCGGTCTGGATCCTGGCATTTTTTATTGCCAGCCAATATTACCCGCATCTGGCAGGTTTATTTACTTCTATGCAGGACGAAACCCTGCGCAACGCTTCCGCTATTGCGATTTTGTTTATCTGCAGCCTGGTTCTGGGCGCTCTGATTAATTTTGTTGTTAGTAAGCTGGTGCAATCTACCGGCTTGTCCGGCACCGATCGTCTGTTAGGTCTGGTATTCGGCGCGTTGCGCGGCGTTTTGGTTGTTAGCGCTATTCTATTCTTTATGGATGCTTTTACCCCGGCTGCATCGGCAGACTGGTGGCAGAATTCTGTGTTGGTCCCTGAATTTGGTTTTATCATCGAATGGTTCTTCGAGTACTTGCAGAACCATTCCAGTTTTATGCAAAAGCCTTAACGCTGGCGAGGAAAAAATCCATGTGTGGTATTGTTGGTATTGTTGGAAAATATCCGGTTAATCAAGCACTTTACGATGGTTTAACAGTGCTACAGCATCGCGGTCAGGATGCTGCCGGTATTGTTACCGTTGATAACAACACCCTGCGTCTACGTAAAGCAAATGGTCTGGTAAAAGACGTATTTGAAGCGCGTCATATGCAGCGCCTGGCTGGCAATATTGGTATTGGCCACGTACGTTATCCTACGGCAGGGTCGTCCAGCACCGCTGAAGCACAACCATTTTATGTGAACAGCCCTTTTGGTATCGCTTTGGCACATAACGGCAACCTGACAAACTCTCATGTGCTGAAAGAAGATATATTTCGCGTGGCCAGACGTCATGTCAATACGACGTCAGATTCTGAAGTACTGCTTAATGTGTTGGCGCATGAGCTGCATAACAGTGGCGTAATGGAGTTACAACCAGAGCATATTTTCCGTGCGGTGGCTAATGTGCACCGTAAAGTGAAAGGTGGTTATGCGGTTGTTGCACTGATCATTGGGCATGGCCTGCTGGCGTTTCGTGATCCGAATGGTATCCGCCCGCTGGTAATGGGTAAACGTGAAACTGAACTTGGCACCGAGTATATGGTGGCATCTGAGAGCGTGGCACTGGATACAGACGGCTTTACTGTATTACGTGATGTATCACCTGGCGAGGCTGTGTATATTACTGAGCAGGGCGAATTGCATAGTTTTCAGTGCGCAGAAAACCCAAGTTATACACCGTGTATTTTCGAATATGTATACTTTGCCCGCCCTGATTCTACTATTGATAACATTTCGGTATACGCCTCTCGCGTAGCCATGGGTACTATGCTGGGGCAGAAAATTAAGCGCGAATGGGCGCATCTGGACATCGATGTGGTGATCCCTATTCCTGAAACCAGCAATGATGCGGCACTGCAAATTGCAACGGAGCTGGGATTACCCTACCGGCAGGGTTACGTGAAGAACCGCTACATTGGCCGCACTTTCATTATGCCGGGGCAGGAAGCGCGGAAAAAATCAGTAAAGCGTAAACTCAATGCCATTAAGCAAGAGTTTAAAGATAAGAATGTACTGCTGGTTGATGATTCCATTGTTCGCGGTACAACGTCGAAGCAAATCATCGATATGGCCCGTGAAGCCGGGGCAAAAAAAGTATACTTTGCCTCAGCTGCTCCTGAGATCCGGTTCCCCAACGTGTACGGTATCGATATGCCATCTGCCAACGAGTTAATTGCTCACGGTCATGATGTTGAAAGTATTTGCGACATCATCGGGGCAGACGGCTTAATTTTTCAGTCATTACCGGATCTGATTGAAGCTGTTCGGCTGGCAAACCCAGAGATTAAGCGTTTTGAAACATCCGTGTTTGATGGCAACTATGTCACCAACGATATCGACCAGGATTATCTGAACCGGCTTGACCAGATGCGTAGCGATGACGCAAAAGCGAAGCTGGGTGCTGCTATGGCAACGAATCTGGAAACCTATAACGAAGGTTAACCTATATAAAAAGGGAGCTAAGGCTCCCTTTTTTATTACCGCTAGCTGCTTAATGCGTGAATGTCGGACCGAAGCCTGAGCTCCATAAAATTGCTGTCGCAGTCAGAATACATACCAACAGTACCAGGCCACAAGTGACAACAGAGCTGGCATAGATAAAGCCACGTTCTTCTGGTATATGCATCAGAATAGGTACACCGACGTAAAGTAAATACACAGAGTAAGCCAAACCTATCAAACCGACGGTCATGACAACCCACAATTCAGGATACAAACCGGCGAAACCCACCATAAAAAGGGGCGTGGAGGTATAAGCTGCCAGTTCCAGAGTTTGTGTGTAGGTAGGTTCTGCACCGAACGTATGTGCCATCCAGTGAGCAAGTAAAGCCAAAGCGAACACACCACCAATTAACGCAACGTACATGGCGGCAGACATCATTACCGCACTGTCGTGTGTTAACAGAATGCGCTCACCAGCACCTATGCTCCAGCCAAGATAGACTGCAGAATAGTAGGCACATACTGACGGTATAAGCGCAACCAGTAGTATGTGGATTAAGCTGTAACGAAAACTTTCATGTCTTGCATCTATCGTATGCCATTCTTCTTTCGGATGTGCATACAGTCCCCATAAGTGATTCAATATCATAATTATTATCCTTGTCACTACGTCTGAACTACCCGGTTACTTTATGTCACCGTTGTATCAGTTATGACCAATATAATGAACTTCGTCAAGCTTGTTGCTGAAAATTTGACCACGACCTTATAACCCTTGCTGTTACTTGGTGCCAGTGAAGCTATCCGCTATAATGCACCGCATCTTTTAAAGCAGGTTGTCAGATGTTAAGTGCAGAGATCCAACAGCTAATTTATCCGGTGCAACAGTTTTTATGCTGTGCTACGCCCGACAGTTGGCTAAAACAGGCAGTAAAGCCAGAGAGCTTGTCAGTGCTTTTGCACGATCATCTGATTTGTGAGTTAAAAGCGGCACAATCTGCGATGTACCTTATTCGCCGCTATGCGGTTGATGAACAAAGTGGCGAGGCATTGTTGCAATGGCTGAAGCCCTATGAAGACTTCACTTACCGTCAGCAAGGCGACTGGCACGAGCTGGCTGCTCTGAGCTTAAAAAAGTCGATGTTGCCCAAAGCCAGCTCTCAGTATGCGCAGGATTTGATTGATAAAATGGTGCTACTGATTAAAGAAGAGTTGCATCACTTTTATCAGGTACTGGAGGTTATGCAGCAGCACGGTATTGTTTATCAGAAGATTACCTCCAGTCGCTATGCAAAAGGTCTGTTGCGTCATGTCCGGACTTTTGAACCGGCGGCGTTGGTAGATAAGCTGATTTGCGGTGCTTTTATTGAAGCGCGTTCCTGTGAACGTTTTGCCAAACTGGCGCCGTTATTACCGCCGCGTATTGGCGAATTTTATATTTCGTTACTGCGTTCAGAGGCAAGACATTATCAGGATTATCTGGCATTGGCGCAGGACATTGCCGATGAAAACATTCAATCACGTATAGGATTTTTCGCACAACAAGAAGCAGAGCTTGTTATGTCTGTAGATGATGATTTTAAATTTCACAGCGGCGTGCCGGTTGCTGCGAACTAAAGAATAACGCAGTACTCCGCAACGATAACGCAATTGCGGCCACTTCGTTTAGCCTGATATAACGCGGCATCTGCATCGGCATATAGCTGCTCAAAGCTGGTTTTATCTCTGGCCAGCGCAATGCCAATGGACAAGGTAATGTGAAGCTCCCGCCCGTCAATGTAGAACGTCTCGTTTGCAATCAACTGGCGCAGACGTTCAGCCACATCTTCGGCTGTTTCCCGGCTGGTTTGCGCCAGAAAAACCCCAAATTCTTCCCCGCCAATACGGCCGAAAATGTCGTATTCACGCAGTGTTCGTTTTACCAGGGCAGCGAGCTGGCGCAGCACTGCATCACCGGCCTGATGGCCATATGTATCATTGATAGTTTTAAAGTGATCGATGTCCAGCAGGAAAAAAGCCATTGCACATTGTTGCCGGCTGCAGCGGGTTATTTCGGATTGCACTGACGCAACAAAACTGCGTCGGT
This sequence comes from Rheinheimera sp., assembly GCF_036568245.1. Classification (GTDB taxonomy): domain Bacteria; phylum Pseudomonadota; class Gammaproteobacteria; order Enterobacterales; family Alteromonadaceae; genus Alishewanella. The sequence continues at coordinate 14,094 of NZ_DATCSY010000109.1, forward strand.
TGGCGATCTGAGTCAGCTCATCCGTTAAGGCCAGATCTGTCAGACGGCGGGCATGTTCATTTAAATGTTGCTCCACGATTTTCTGTTTAGTGATGTCTTTGGTTTGTAACAGCATTTCACCGTCGGGCATGGTTTGCTCAGAGAACAAAAACCAGCGGCCATCAATTAAGTCCACTTCAAACAACCTGAAATCACGTGAGCGTCGTAGCTGTTGTACCCGGCTTAGCCAGGCTTCTATATTATCGGCGTCAATCCGTGGGCCTTTGCTGGTATGAAATGCACTACGCATAATGTCGCTGAAGTACTGGCCGATAAGTTTGGCTTCATCAACAAAAAACACATCCATAAAAGCACGGTTCGCACAGAGTAATTTGTCTTCAGCGGTGAATATCGCATAGCCATCACGGCTGACGTCTGCAAAGGCTGCTAACTTTTCTGCATAGTATTTAAATGAGTTTTCCATACAACAAAATCTGACAGATAACAGTGCTATAGTGCTAAGCATAGTGGAGTTAGGCTAAGTTTTTGAAAAAAATTGCAGGAGTTTCAATGCGGCGGGAACAGGGCGGGTGGCGGTGGCTGGCCGTATTAGTCTTAGCGATGACTTGTCAGGCCTGCAGCCAGGGTAGATATATTTACTGGCAGCAGGCAGCACCGGTACAGACCGAAGCCATCAATGGGTTTCTCGCGTACCAGTATATTGCTCTGGAGCGGGTGGCTGACCATGCTATCGCAGAATATTGCCAGCAGCTGACAAATCAGCAGACCACGGGCTACCAGTTATTTCTACTGCAGCTAAGCTGCGCAGAACGTTGGCTGGTGCAGACGCTTACTGCAGAACAGCAGCAACAGGCCATTGCATACTATAATCGGGCACTGATGCCGTTAGCGCGCGCGGCGATAGCAAAAACGGATACCCGGCCGCTGAATCTGGTGTTGAAGCTGGAGTTGGACACCGATGAAAACAATATGGCGTTTGAACAGCTGTTTATCAGTGCCGATCTGAAGGCTTATGACCCTTTTATCCAGCGCCCGCAGGACAGTGGTGTCGGCATAAGCGTCGTCGGGCAGCGAGCAAATCATGGTACAGAACAAGACCGCTATTATCCGCCTGAGGGCATTTTCCGTCCGCTGACTTTATTGCCTGTCGCCCTGGACTTCTCGGATCCTGTATTACCGGTGCTAACACTGCGTGCAGTCGCGCCGTTAGCAGGTCACAGCCTGCACACTGGCTGGACATTTGGCCGCAATCACTATGCACTTAATTACGACCCGGCTGCTGCTTATCTGTGCCTGGTAGAAGTTGCAGTTGTTGATAAGCTCGAGCAGTCCGGGTTATTTAATGCCGATAAAGTTGAAGATAAACTTGGTATTTATGCTATCGAGCCATTGCGGCAGGACAAGGTACCGATATTGATGATCCACGGGCTCAATTCCAGCCCTTTGATCTGGCGCCGGTTAAGCTGGGCTATTTTGTCGGATCCAAAACTGGCAGCCCGTTATCAGGTATGGCACGCCTTTTATCCATCAGGCCCGCCGCCATTTTTTAATGCCATGCGGCTAAGGCAGCGCACCGATGAGTTGTTAAAACATATTTCCCCCGATATGCAGGCGCTGGCGGCAAATAATATGGTGCTGATAGGACACAGCATGGGCGGTATTATCAGTAAAACCTTTGTACAAAGTAGCGGTAACGAGCTTTGGGATCGCACTTTTTATAAAACACCATCAGATCTGCCGGTAGATGATGCTACGCGTCAAACGTTACGGGACATTTTTATATTCAGTGCGCGGCCTTATGTAAAAACAGCGGTATTTCTTGATACGCCTCATCGCGGCGCAGAAACGGCTGATGGCTGGCTCGGCCGGCTGGCGTCAGCGCTGATTACGCTGCCCAGAGCAATTAAGAAAGTGTTTGGTAATATGTGGCTGGCATTAACACGAGAAGATATTAAGCCAGCGATGCGAAGCTATATGCGCGGTGGCGGGCCAAATAGTGTAGATGTACTGTCACCCCGTCATCCTCTTACCCAGGCGTTAAATGAGTTGCCTTTCAGCGTGCCGGTATATTCGGTTATCGGCAACGCCAGATTAGCGCAGTGTACTGTCGTTAAAAACTGTGAGCTGCAGGATGACACTGTCGTGCCTTACGCCAGTGCGCACTTGGCGCAGGCGACAGATGAACTGGTTGTGCAATCTGCGCATAATTCTTATCAGTCTGAGCAGGCCATACAGTTTATTACCCGTTTGCTATCCCTCCAGGCTGTTACTACTAAGCCCTAGCGACCTCTGCACAGTTGTGCTGTGTTCTCCTGCTATCACATGGATTGACAAATTTTTGAGCAATAAATGGTTGCGCAATCATTTTGCTTTGTGTGACAATGCGGCGCAATAAAGTAGCGCATTACTTGCAGTGTTCGTGTTGGGTATGCCGCTTTTAGCGATCAGGCTTGCTGGTTGCGCAAACATAATAAGTCATTAAGAGATGGCAGCATAATGCCAGCACATTTCAGACAACGGGAAGGACAGACACAGTGCCTATATTAAAACTAAAGAAAAGCTCTCTTTATACCAGCCTGGCCATTCTGGCTGCCTGTGGTATTAACGCCCAGGCCCAGACAAGCGAAGCTACAACTGAAAACAGCCGTGCGATAGAAGTTATTCAGGTCAGTGCGACAAAGCGTGTGACCACAATCCGGGAAACGCCACTGGCGGTCACCGCCTTTGATCAGAACGCGCTCGATGATAACCATGTACTGCAGCTGGATGACTTACAGGGCATAGTGCCCAGTTTACACATTGCGCAGAACGGCACACAGAACACCCCTATGGTATATGTGCGTGGTATCGGTTCATCCGATCAAACTGAAAGTGGTGACCCGGCAGTGGCATTCCACGTTGATGGTATTTACTCCGCACGCTCTCAGGGCGCCTCAGCGCTGATGTTTGACCTGGAAGGGGCTGAAATCCTGCGTGGGCCACAAGGTACCTTGTTTGGTCGTAACGCCACAGGCGGCGTCGTCAATTTACACACTGCCAAACCGAAACTGGACTATTTTGAAGCCAATGCGGAAATCACTGTCGGCAATTACGATCGCCGTGCTACCCGCGCTATGGTGAACCTGCCACTGAGTGATACATTCGCTATCCGTGTTGCAGCGGCTATGGATAAATCTGAAGGTTATGTTGATATGGCGCCGGGCTCTGCCATGGGTGATAAATACGGCGCAACAGATTTGTCAGCCACGCGTATCAGTGCGTTCTGGCAACCGACAGACAATTTTGACTGGTTTCTATCATACGAGAATTTTAATGACCAGGGCACCGGCCAAATCCCTACTGTAACAGGCGGCTCATCGCGGTCAGCATATATCCAGGAGCCTGGTTTCAACGATTTTGTTATCGACAGTTTCAGAACCCGCCTTAATTACAACTTTGACAGCGGCATTACAGTTTCGTACATCGGTGGCTACACCGATTCTTCCCGCGAATCGGTATGGGACAGAAGCTGGAGCCCAACTAAATACGAATGGGGCGGCTGCGTCGAGTGTACGCATGAAGCCACGCAGCACGAATTGCAAATTAAAAACGAAGACAGTGCCCGCCTGCAGTGGATGGTGGGGTATTTTTACTTTAAAGAGAACAATAGTACTCACTTTGACATAGTACACCCTGACGTTGACTATGAAGGCGGCAACACACCTAATCCGAATCTGTGGTCAACTTACCGTCAGCCGGATCGCGGTTTAAAATCAAACAGTATCTATGCACAAAGTACTTATAAGGTAACGGATGAGTTTCGTCTGAGCGTAGGGCTGCGTTATACCGAAGATGAGCGCTGGGATAAAGGCGGCCGCAACATCATGTGCCCGGATGTAAAACGCACTGAAAACCTGCCACTTAACAGCGATTATGTTGGTTTGCTCGACCCGGATGGCTTATTAAACGGCCTGGCGCCAAACAAGTTTTTGGTACAGCCAGGACAGTGCTGGGTAGATACCTACAACGATACCAGCCCAAGCTGGGATAAGACGACAGGCATGGCGCGCCTGGAGTGGGATTTTACCCCTGATGTGATGCTGTATGCCTCTTATGCTACCGGCTTTAAATCCGGCACCATCCAGGATGGTAACCGCTACACCGGTGATGGTCCGTTCACTCAAGCTGATTTGGATGCCATTATTGCAGCCAATAATAACGAGGCATCGGGCACCAATGCTTATGTTGCTCCGGAAGAAAATACCAGTATTGAACTGGGCCTTAAAGGCAGCTTCCTGGATAATACGCTGCAAGTATTTGCCGCACTTTTCACCACCGAATACACCGATTTACAGGTGACCAGTAATGTACTGACCGAAACTGGTGCCGATCTGCTGCGTAAGACTAACGCTGGTAAAGCGACGATTAATGGTCTGGAACTGGAAGCAAAATGGCTGGTTGGTCAAAATGGTGAACTGAGCGGCTCAATGTCTTATCTCGATGCGAAGTATGATGAGTTTTTTACCACAGACTCAAGCTACGGTGCTGATGGTATCGCCTTTAACCCGTCAGCGGGTAATCCGGCATTACCAAACCTGCTTGATTTCAGTGGTAACCATTTGGTGCAGGCACCCGAGTTTAGCCTGTCACTGAATTATGCTCACTTCTTTGAACTGAGTAATGGTGCAACGTTAAAACCTAAGGTACGGATGAGCTACTCATCAGAGATCTGGTTTGATCCGGCAAACCGTGGCGACCGGCCAGAAGGATTCAGAGGTTTACCTTATGCGGCTGATATCGACAGACAGGATGCGTACGCTAAATGGGATGCCAGCCTGACTTATGAGCCGTCAGAAGGTAGCTGGAGCCTTGAGGCCTTTGTCAATAATATCACCGATGAAGAGATCAAGAGTGATCAGGGCCGCTGGAATAGCAACCCGGTGCCAAACTATATGTGGCAGGCGCCACGTACTTTAGGCATGCGCCTGAAAGTACGCTTCGACTAAGGCTTAACGGCTAATTAAAAAGCCCTGCAGTGCAGGGCTTTTTCCTATCTGTAACTAAAGGCTTCAAGTCGAGCGGCGGGTTATTATCTGGTAACCAACATCAATCGGCGCTATCGATTTACGCGGTTTGCCCGCTGCCGCCAGCAGCATTTCTACCGCCTGTTTGCCCATGTCAAACCGGGCAGAGGCAACCGAAGTAATGGACGGGTTCACTAAAGAGGATGATTCCAGATCATTAAAACCACAGATTGCGATATCGCCGGGTACCGCCAGATTCATCTTCTGAGCTTCAAATAAGGCGCCGAGCGCCAAATCATCATTACAGCAAAATACCGCATCACACTTACCGGCCGATTCTGCAATCAGCGCTTGTAACAGCTGACCGCCAAGCCGCGCGGAAGAGGGCTGTGTTGTGGTCTGAATAAAGCTTTGGCAAGGTTGCGGCCAGTCAGCTATCGCCTGCCTGAAACCGGCCAGGCGCTGCTGGGTACGCGGATCCATTCTGGCACCAATAAAGCCCGGTGCGCGATAGCCGCGCTGCAACAGATGTTTTGTCATATCGTAGCCGGCGTGAAAGTGCGAAAAACCGATATTCATATCTATCGGCTGCTCCGTCAGTTCCATCAGCTGCACCACTGGAATGTCGGCACGCTCTAACAATTTACGGGCGTAGTCAGTTTGCGCTGCACCGGTCAGAATAATGCCCTCCGGCGATTGCCCCAGTAAGGTTGCTATCAGCTTTTCCTCTTCCAACGGTGAATAGTGGCAATCGCCCAGCACTACCTGCAAATTATTTGGCCGGGCGGTCTGATAAATGCCTTGTAGCACTTCATTAAACACTATGTTGGACAACGACGGGATGATAACGGCGATAACCCCAGAGCGTGATGAAGCCAGTGCGCTGGCCGCATGGTTACGGATATAGCCGGTTTCCCGTACCGCTTGCTCTACCTTATTGCGCAACTTGTCAGACACTTTGGTCGGGTCAGTCAGTACTCTTGATACTGTAATAGCACTGACGCCGGCAACTTTGGCAACATCTTTTAAATTGGGTTTTCTGCTCATAGCGTAATCTTATTTTTTTCACAAACAATACTGTATTGCGCCATTTCAGTCAAAATGGTTGCGCAATCATTTTTCGTCATTTAAGCTAGCAGTCTCTGTAAATACGACTGGAGCAAAATAGCACGATGCCTGTCACGCCTTTAGCACAGCAATGCCGTTCTATTATTATTATGGGAGTGGCCGGTAGTGGTAAATCTACCATCGCCAGCTTATTGTCTGACACGCTTGGCTATGTTTATCTGGAAGGTGATGATTTTCACAGCGCTGAAGCCAAAGCCATGATGGCGGCCGGTATTCCATTGACTGACGCGCTGCGTGAAAGCTGGATTGACCGGCTGTGTCAGCAGTTATCGTTGTGCCAGCAACAGCAAAAAAGCTGCGTGCTGAGCTATTCCGGGCTGATAGCCCGTCAGCGTCAGCGCATCAGAACTGCCGGCAGCCCGGCACAGTTTTTTTACTTATACGGTGACGAGAGTCTGTTGTTACAAAGGCTTAAAGCCAGGCAGAACCACTTTATGCCGGCCACTATGCTGCGAAGCCAGCTTGATACTATGCAAAGCCCGGAGCACGAAACAGATGTGCACTACATTGATATCGCTGACAGTACAGCGCAGATCCTGGCACAGATTTGCCGGCAGCTGAGTGAATGCTAAAGTGGTAGCGATATCATTTTTAGCATCCTAAGCATGCTATCACCATTATTCTAACGACTAAAAAGAGACAGACAGGGTGAATAAACACAACACAGCTGCAACAGGCAGTATTAGTTTTCGTGAAAAAGTTGCCTACGGTGTCGGTGATATTGGTTTTAACTTTTACTGGGCAAATATCTCAGCCTTTTTACTGATTTTTTATACGGATGTGTTTGGTATCTCGGCCGCTGCCGCCGGCACTATGATGCTGGTGACAAAAATTGTCGATGCTTTTACTGACCCGTTGATGGGCGCCATTGCTGACAGGACAAAAAGCCGTTTCGGTAAGTTCCGGCCCTACATTTTATGGCTGGCACTGCCGATGGCTGCGGCGGGTGTGCTGACCTACAGCACACCTGATATCAGCGAGGGCGGTAAGCTTATTTGGGCCTATGCAACTTACACCCTGATGATGCTGATCTACACT
>NZ_DATCSY010000110.1:0-4250 GCF_036568245.1 Rheinheimera sp.
GTTGGTTTCAACAATATCGGCGCCAGCCAGTAAATACTGACGGTGAATATCTGCGATTAAATCCGGCTGCGTCAGCACCAGCAAATCGTTGTTGCCTTTGACATCGCAAGGCCAGTTAGCAAACTCTTCACCCCGATAATCAGCTTCTTGTAGCCGGTGCTGCTGGATCATCGTGCCCATAGCACCATCCAGAATTAAAATGCGCTGTTCGAGCAACTGACGAAACTGCTGCGCTGTTAATCTTGCTGTCATAATATGCTCTTTATCTTATGCGCCGTGGCCAATCTGGCTTAACTCAAACGGCGTGGCCTGATATACATAGTAGTTCAGCCAGTTGCTGAACAATAAGAAGGCATGGCTTTGCCACAGTTTTTGTGGCCCCTGCATAGGGTCGTTATTGCGATAGTAATTTTCCGGCAACTTAGCAGTTACGCCGGCGGCCAGATCGCGCTGATATTCTTCGTCCAAAGTGGTTAAGTCGTACTCAGGGTGGCCGGTAACAAATACCCGGCTGCCACTGCTGTTTTGCAGCAAATAGGCGCCGGTAACATCGGCCTCGGCCAGAATATGTAAATCGTCGTGCAGCTGGTACTTTTGCTTGGGTACCTGGGCATAGCGCGAGTGTGGCACTAAAAACTCGTCATCAAAACCACGCACCAGCGGGCACAGCGGCTGAGTCACCTGCTGCCAGTAAACCCCCGACAGTTTCTCGCCGCGAATTTCGCGCTGCAAACCATAGTACTGATACAGCGCCGCATGCGCCGCCCAACACAGAAATAAGGTTGAGGTAACATTATTGTCGGCCCAGCGCAGAATATCGCCAAACTGCGCCCAGTAGGTCACGTCTTCATAATCGACCAGCCCCAGCGGCGCACCGGTAATAATTAAGCCATCGTATTTTTGCTGCTGTACTTCAGAGAAATAACGATAAAAGCAGTTTAAATGGCTTGGCGGCGTGTTTTTACTGACATGATCATCAATGCGCAGTAAATCAACATCCACCTGCAACGGGCTGTTTGCCAGTAAACGCAACAGCTGAATTTCGGTAGCTATTTTATTTGGCATTAAATTTAAAATAGCAATTTTCAGCGGCCGGATATCCTGCGACTGCGCCCTGCTTTCGGTCATCACGAACACATTTTCAGCCGACAGTGCTTCCACTGCCGGCAACTGATCGATCACTTTTATAGGCATAACCACATCCGCTTAACTGACATAGCCGCTATGTTGCGTAAAATGCACAGCGAAGTCAACTTCTATACGTTTAGATGGCCAAATAAACAAGCATGCAGCTGGCTATAGTTGCTGCTTCAGAAAATGGCAGCTATGGTGAGGATAGCGTACACCTAATAACCGGTTTTCCTGACCGTCGTTATTGCCCTGACAGGAGGTATCATGGCGGTACAACTCATTCCCCTTATCAAAACGCTTGCACCATACCTAACAACAATAGCAACCAGCGCGATACCAGCGTTTACCGCTAAATCGGAAGCTGCAAAATCAGAGACAGTTGTCGCACAACAGATAACAGAACTACAACAGGCTGTTACCCGTAACGCCGAAGCGTTGCATACGCTGGCGGAGCAGTTGCAGAAAGTACTGAACTCAGCGGAAGAGGCATCTGAAACAGCTAAACGACAAATAGCCGGCTATAAAGCTCTGGTACTTGGTAGTGGGTTGATCTCACTGTTGTCGTTGTCCATTGCACTTTACAGTGTGTGGTTGTAACAACCTAAGTATCGAGGTAGCCGTGGTTAGGATAACGATTTACGCCACTTTTATGCACAGACTCAGACGCAGCTAAAAGTGGCGTCCTATACTGTTATTTCGCCAACATCGCCTCCAGCTCAGCGATAAACTTTTTATCGTCCGGTTTGGTGCGGCTGCCAAAGTGTTTCACGGTCTGCTCATCACTGCTCACCAGATACTTATTAAAATTCCAGCTAGGTGTTTCACCGGTTTTGGCAATCAGCGCTTTAAATACCGGGTTAGCGTCATCACCTGTGACTTTAGAACTGGCAAACATAGGAAATTTTACGCCATAGGTTAAATAACACACTTCAGCCGTTTTACCGGCATCGTCATATTCCTGTTTAAAACTGTCGGAAGGAAAGCCCAGCACCACTAAACCTTTGTCCTGATACTTCTGGTACAGCGCTTCCAATGCATCGAATTGCGGTGTAAAACCACATTTACTAGCAGTATTTACCACCAGCACAGTTTTGCCTTTAAAGCTGTCACATAAATCGACGCTCTCCCGGGTATTCAGTTGCTGCATGGAATGGCCAAGAATTTCACCGCATTGATTTGCCATCGCCGGCGTGGCAAACACTGAAGTGATAATCGCCATGGCGCTTAGTAGCTGTTTCATTGTTATCTCCTGTAAGGGCTCACTGTTATGTTGCCAGTTCATTACGTACGCTAAGCTTAAACCGATCTGTACCAAAGCGACAGGCTTAAAACTGATACCGTATTGTCAGGCGGGCACTACGGGGTTCCATCGGATGAGAATGCCTGTCCTCCACCCCCTCTGCCGGCTCATCAGTAAGACGAGAAGCATAAAAATAATCAATGTCGCTGTCATTGCTGTCGAGCAGGTTTAGCAGCTCAAACCCCAGTTGCCAGTTTTGCCATTGATACTGGTAGCCGCCATTTAGCACGGTGCTGGTGCCGGAGCGCTGGCGGTTATAGCTGTCCAAAGTGCGCTTGCCAAAATGCCGCAGCCGTAAACTCAGCTGCCAGGGCGAGTCTGCTTTATAAATCACACCCAAGCTGGCAACTACCGGCAAAGCACCGTCTACGTAATCGCCCTCTTCAGGGCTACTCTGGGAAAACCGTGAGCGCGTCAGCGCAAGCTCAGTATCTATACTCCAGTTGCTGTTAAACCAGTAATAAGCTGCTATTTCGACGCCGAAGCGCCTAGACGCACGGCTGGGTTCGTTTGTACCGACATCACCGACATACAGCAGCTCAGAATCCATCTCCAGATACCATAACGCAATAGAGGCATTGAGCGCACTGTAGTCAAAAAAGCGCAGGCCAAGTTCAGCACCATTGCTCCGGACCAGCAGGTTAACCGGCGCCACACTGTCACCACTAACCGGGTCGACTGTCGTCGTTGCACCGCGGGCATCATTCGAGTGAAAACCTTGTCCGGCATTGATGTAAGCCTGCCAATTCGCGGCAAACTGATAACTCAGCCCCGTTTTCAGCGAAGCAATACCGTCAGAGGCACTACCACCATTCAGAGCCAGATCACTGGCCACATCAGCGTCGACATAATCGTAACGGATACCTAAATGCGCATTCCAGTCACTGTTCAGTTGCAGCGTAGTTTGGCTGAACAATGCCACGGAGCTCTGTTCAACGGCATCTGAACGGACCGAACTTAAACGCTGCCGCTTTGCCGTGTTGTAAAGCCCTACCTCAGCAATATCATCATAGCGCAGCTGTATGCCGGCGACATGCTCCACCGCAAATTCGCCTACCTGATGATGCCAGTGATGGCTTAACTCACCACCATATATCCACCTGTCATCGACCTGTTCAAACTGATCGCCGTTGACCGGATCATTAAGGAAATAAGTAAAATTGGACCACAGATCCATTTTGGCCTGTATTGCATAAGCATTCCACTGCCAGGCATCGCTGTACCAGCTGGCAGAAAGGCTATAGCGTGAACTGTTGCCACCCAAATCAGTATCCAGCGAGCCAAAGCTGTCAATTAAGCCCTGTACTACTGCCCGCTGCGGTATTTGATCTGCTGAATTCCAGCTATTGTCATAAGCCATCATTGTCAGCGCCAGCTGGCCCGCGCCCACATTCTGACTGTATCGAGCCAGCAAATTTACTTTATCAACGTTTTCATCGACATCCGTCCAGGGCCCGGTATATTGCTGCAACTCTGCTGCCAACAACATGTTGCCCTTGCCTGCAGCGGTACTCCCTTTGCCAAGCAGGCGGCTGTAGCCATGTTGCCCCAAAGTAAGTGCTGCCGTTTTGCTGGCGCGGTTCTGAATACCAAAGCGTGCAGTCCCCGCTGAGGAAAAGTCGCCGCTATTAGCATGGTAAGCACCTTTCTGATAATCAATCTGTGCGATAACCTCGGGCATGATGAAGTTTAAATCGGTATAGCCCTGGCCATGGCCGTGGCTGCGCATATTAACCGGCATACCGTCAACATAAGTGGCAAAATCGGTGCCGTGGTCCAGATTAAAACCACGCAAAAAATACTGATTCGCTTTACCGCT
>NZ_DATCSY010000111.1:0-18719 GCF_036568245.1 Rheinheimera sp.
CCTGAAGTTTGTTGTTGAACTGATTTGCCCAATCGCGATGGACGAAGGTTTACGCTTCGCAATCCGTGAAGGTGGCCGTACAGTTGGTGCTGGCGTAGTATCAAAAATCCTGGCTTAATAAGCTGAGATTGAAAAAGGCCCGCAAGGGCCTTTTTTGTTGCCCGAAATTTAACCCTTGCCAGTATTCAAACACTTGTTTGAAATCATAAGCTGTGCCATGCTCTAACTCATCCGTCCAGTTTTAGAGGCAATAAACATGAGCCAGTACCAAGCACCGCTTAATGATATTTGTTTTAACCTATTTGATGTTTGGCAGCTCGATAAGTATTGGCAGCAGCAACCTGAGCTGGCAGAACTAATTGAAGCCGATACAGCTAAAGCTATTTTGGAAGAAGCGGCCAAGATATGTGAACAGCAACTGGCGCCTTTTGCCGGGGAAGCTGATGCGGTTGGTGCAAAACTGATAGATGGTAAAGTGGTGTTGCCAGAGCATTACCACGCTGCCTACCAAAGCCTGAGTGAAGGCGGCTGGACCAGCCTTAGTGGCAATACTGCATACGGCGGCATGGGTATGCCCAAAGCCTTGTCGATGATGGTTGATGAAATGCTCTGCAGCGCTGATATCGCTTTTTCGTTATACCCTGGTCTAACTGCCGGAGCTTGTGTGGCACTGCTGCAGCACGCAGACGAGCAAACAAAAGCACTGTACTTGCCGAAAATGTACAGTGGTGAATGGTCCGGTACTATGTGCCTGACAGAGGCTCATGCGGGTTCTGATCTGGGCATTATGCGAACCGCAGCTAAACCTTTACAAGATGGCAGCTACCAAATCAGCGGCAGTAAAATTTTTATCACTGCAGGTGAACATGATCTGACCGCTAATATTGTCCATCTGGTTTTAGCCAAGTTGCCCGATGCCCCCGCCGGTAGCCGCGGCATATCACTGTTTCTGGTACCAAAATATATTCCTGATGCACAGGGTGAGCCAGGTAGCCGTAATAATGTAACAGTGGGTTCAATTGAGCATAAGATGGGCATCAACGGTTCAGCCACCTGTGTTTTGAATTTTGACGCAGCTAAAGGCTACTTAATTGGTGAGCCCCATAGAGGGTTAGCGTGCATGTTTACGATGATGAACTATGAGCGTTTGTCTATGGGCAGTCAGGGCTTAGGTGCTGCAGAGCGGGCGTATCAGAATGCGTTGTCGTACGCCAAAGAACGCTTGCAGGGGCGTGTGACTGAAAAAGACGCTAACAAGGCCGAGCCAATACTAGGGCATGCAGATGTAAGGCGCATGCTACTAAACATTAAGGCGATGAATGAAGCGGGCCGTTCCTTCGCTACCTGGGTCGCTTCATTGTTAGACAAGGCTAAGTACGATAACTGCGAAGTATCAGCCAAAAGAGCTAATCTGCTGACACCAATCGCCAAGGCTTTTATGACGGACCAGGGTTTTGATGCATGCGTTAGCGCGCAGCAGGTTTTCGGTGGTCATGGTTACATAAAAGAGTGGGGCATGGAGCAATTGGTACGCGACGCGCGTATAGCACAAATATATGAAGGTACTAACGGCATTCAGGCTGTAGACTTCATGCTACGTAAAGTTGTCGCAGATAAAGGCCAAACATTATTCGACCTGCTGAATGATATTGAGCATGAAGTAGCCGCAAGCAATTTAGCGATTGCCAGCCAACTTGGGCAGTATTTGCTGCAACTGCGGGCGATAGTTCAAAGCCTGATTACTGCTGATGTTGATGCGCAAAGCACTAATGCTTGCGATTTTCTCGCTGCGGTATCTTACGTACTTTATGGCTATATGTGGTACAAAAATCTCGAAGCTGTCGAAACTTCGGGTTATAGTGCCGCGTTTAAATTTAGTAAGCAGCAAACCGCTGGATATTACTTTCAGCGCATTCTGCCAAAAGTAGCTGGTTTATTTGCATTGTTAAGCCAGGATACAGCCGTGCTAAATACACTGTCGCCGGAGCATTTTTAAAAGGATTTGCAGATGAAACTACTGTTTGGCTTATTATTACTGACATCATTGCAGCTTTGTGCCGCTGATGCATTAGATAAAAGGTTAAAAGCCGAACAATGGGACAGCTATGCGCCTTTTACCTTAATGCCACATCACAATAACTACCTGATGCCGGTAACTTACGTTGCCGGCATCGCATCGACAATTCAACGCGATGGCGTATCTGCTCCGTCAGACAATCTTGAAGCGAAATTTCAGCTCAGCCTTAAAACACCTATCTGGACAAAAATCTACAAAGATAACGGTTACCTGTTCTTTGCGTTCACCCAGCAAGCATATTGGCAGGCTTATAACAGCGAAATTTCATCACCGTTTCGCGAAACAAACTATGAGCCCGAGCTTATTTTACTGATCCCACATTATCGAAACTACGAAGATGCAGCCAGCCGTATTATCGGCATCAGTTTATCGCATCAATCCAATGGCAGGTCAGGTGAGCTATCGCGCAGTTGGAACAGGCTGAAATTCAGTTGGGTTACCTCTATCGGCAATGTGTTTATCAACTTTGAGCCCTGGTATCGTTTTAAAGAGCAGAGAAAAGATACTCCCGAAGACCCGGAAGGTGATGATAACCCTGACATTACAGAGTACATGGGCTGGTTCGAACTGTCGGCGGCTTATAAGCAGGAAAACGCGACCTGGCGTCTGATGTTACGTAATAATTTACGTAGCGATAATAAAGGTGCTGTGCGCTTGTCGTATTCAAGGCCGTTTAATCAGCACATAAGGCTCTACGTTGAATTGTTTAATGGTTATGGTGAGAGCCTGATTGATTACGATCGTTCTGTCACGCGCCTTGGTATCGGGTTTGAGTTGAATGACATTTTATAGCGCATTTTATAACCAATGCTTGCGTTATCGCTTGGTTTCAGTATAATGCGCGGCCAGTCGATATTATTCTGACTGGTTCGTTAGTTAGTCGTTTGAATTAATTAACGCTTACAGTGCTCCCGATTGGGGGGCAAACGTAACTTAGGTGCATGGGCATCCCCACGATAGTGGCTGGAGTGCTTGTGTGTATTTTTGCTCTTTTTGCTCTTTAGAGGCTTTGATACATGAGTAATCAAAGGATTCGCATCCGTCTGAAAGCGTTCGATCACCGTTTGATCGATCAGTCAACTATGGAAATCGTTGACACAGCTAAGCGTACGGGCGCACAGGTTCGTGGTCCTATCCCACTTCCTACTCGCCAGGAACGTTTCACTGTATTGATTTCTCCTCACGTAAACAAAGATGCGCGTGATCAGTACGAAATCCGTACCCACAAGCGTTTAATCGACATCGTTGAGCCAACAGAAAAAACTGTTGATGCGCTGATGCGTTTAGATCTGCCTGCTGGTGTTGACGTTCAAATCAGCCTGGGCTAATCAGACAGGTTTATAGAGAGGTTTAGGAAATGGCTATCGGTCTAATCGGTCGTAAAGTGGGAATGACCCGCATCTTCACTGAAGATGGCGTATCAATTCCAGTAACCGTAATCGAAGCGACACCAAACCGTGTAACTGCAGTTAAAACTGCAGAAACAAACGGTTACAGCGCACTGCAGGTAACTGCTGGCACTGTTAAGGCAAACCGCCTGAACAAGCCAGATGCAGGTCACTTTGCAAAAGTTGGCGTTGAAGCGGGTCGTGGTCTGTGGGAATTCCGCCTGGCAGATAACGAAGGTGCTGACATTGCTGTTGGCAGCGAAATTACGGTAGAAATCTTCGCTGAAACGAAGAAAGTTGATGTAGTTGGTACATCAAAAGGTAAAGGTTTTGCTGGTGCTGTTAAGCGCTGGAATTTCCGTACTCAGGATGCTACTCACGGTAACTCTTTATCACACCGTGCACCTGGTTCAATTGGTCAGAACCAATCACCAGGTAAAGTATTCAAGGGTAAAAAAATGGCTGGTCACTTAGGTGCTGAGCGCGTAACCGTGCAGTCACTGGAAGTGGTTCGTGTAGACGCAGAACGTAACCTGCTGTTAGTTAAGGGTGCAGTACCTGGCGCTATCGGTGGTGACGTGATCGTTAAACCAGCTGTTAAAAGCTAACGTCTGAGGAGATAAGTGATGGAATTAGCATTACGAGACGCTCAGGGCGTTCTTGAAGTTTCCGAAGCTACCTTTGGACGTGAGTTTAATGAAGCTTTGGTTCATCAGGTCGTTGTAGCTTATGCTGCCGGCGCCCGTCAGGGTACCCGCGCTCAGCTGACACGTTCTGAGGTACGCGGTGGCGGTAAGAAGCCATGGCGTCAAAAAGGTACTGGCCGTGCGCGTGCTGGTACAATCCGTAGCCCAATCTGGCGCGGAGGCGGTGTGACATTTGCGGCTAAGCCACAAGATCACAGCCAGAAAGTAAACCGTAAAATGTACCGTGGTGCGATCCAAAGCATCCTGTCTGAATTAGTACGTCAAGAGCGTTTAATCGTGGTGGAAAATTTCGCCGTTGATACGCCTAAGACCAAAGATTTAACTGCAAAGTTAAAAGCGATGGACTTAAAAGACGTGTTAATCGTGACTAACGAAGTGGATGAGAACCTGTTCTTATCTGCACGTAACCTGTACAAGGTAGACGTGCGTGACGTACACGGTATCGACCCGGTCAGCTTAATCGCATTCGACAAAGTGTTAATGACTGCTGCTGCAGTTAAGCAACTTGAGGAGCTGTTAGCATGATCCGCGAAGAACGTTTACTGAAAGTTATTCTGGCACCACACGTTTCTGAAAAGAGCACTGTGTCTGCTGAGAAACACAATACAGTCGTTTTCAAGGTAGCCACTACTGCGACTAAAGCTGATGTTAAAGCAGCAGTTGAAAAACTGTTCGAAACAGAAGTAGTCGGTGTGCGTACTGTTAACGTTAAGGGTAAAACCAAGCGCACTGGTATGCGTGTTGGCAAGCGTAGTGACTGGAAAAAGGCCTACGTGACTCTTAAAGAAGGCAGCGAAATCGATTTCGTTGGCGGCGCTGAGTAAGAAGAGGAGTTAGGAAATGGCACTTGTTAAGTGTAAACCTACATCACCAGGTCGTCGCCACGTATTAAAAGTGGTTAACCCAGACCTGTACAAAGGCAAGCCTTATGCTCCTTTGTTAGAGAAAAATTCAAAAACTGGTGGTCGTAACAACAACGGTCGTATCACTACCCGTCATATCGGTGGTGGTCACAAGCAGCATTACCGTTTAGTTGACTTCAAACGCAACAAAGATGGCATTCCAGCCAAAGTTGAGCGTTTAGAGTACGATCCAAACCGTACTGCTAACATCGCACTGGTGTTATACGCGGACGGCGAGCGTCGTTACATTCTGGCTCCAAAAGGCCTGAAAGCGGGTGATACAGTGGTTTCAGGTATGGAATCACCAATCAAAGCCGGTAACACTCTGCCACTGCGCAACATCCCAGTTGGTCAGGTAGTACACAACATCGAAATGAAACCAGGTAAAGGTGGTCAGTTAGCTCGTTCTGCTGGCGCATTTGTACAGATCCTGGCTCGTGACGGTGAGTACGTAACTCTGCGTTTACGCAGCGGTGAAGTACGCAAAGTATTAGCAGATTGTCGCGCGACTATCGGTGAGATCGGCAACGCGGAACATATGCTACGTCAATACGGTAAAGCTGGTGCTATGCGCTGGCGCGGCGTTCGCCCAACCGTACGTGGTGTGGTAATGAACCCGGTTGATCACCCACACGGTGGTGGTGAAGGTAAAACTTCTGGTGGTCGTCACCCAGTTACACCATGGGGCGTACCAACGAAGGGTTACAAAACTCGTTCAAACAAGCGTACTGATAAACTTATCGTACGTCGTCGTGATAAATAATTTGTGAGGAATTGCCATGCCACGTTCTCTCAAGAAAGGTCCATTTATTGACCTTCACTTGCTGAAGAAGGTAGAGAAAGCGTTGGAAAGCGGTGACAAGAAGCCTATTAAGACTTGGAGCCGTCGTTCAATGATCATACCTGATATGATCGGTTTGACCATCGCTGTCCATAATGGTCGTCAACATGTACCTGTGTTCGTCTCTGAAGAGATGATTGGTCACAAGTTAGGTGAATTTGCACCTACTCGTACCTACCGTGGTCATGCAGCCGACAAAAAGGCCAAGAAGCGCTAAGGGGTAAATGATGCAAGCATTAGCTAAACACAAATTTGCCCGTTCTTCTGCACAAAAAACTCGTCTGGTTGCTGACCAGGTTCGTGGTTTGTCAGTTGAGAAGGCGTTGAACGTATTAACTTACAGCCCGAAAAAAGCTGCTGAGTTAGTAAGAAAGGTTCTTTTATCAGCCATTGCAAACGCGGAGCACAATGAAGGCGCCGATATTGACACGCTGAAAGTTAAGACAATCTTCGTTGATGAAGGTCCGTCTATGAAGCGTATCAAGCCACGCGCTAAAGGTCGTGCTGACCGTATCGTCAAGCGTACCAGCCACATCACTGTGGTTGTAGCTGATAACTAGGAGAGAAGAGAATGGGACAGAAAGTACATCCTAATGGTATTCGCCTAGGTATCACTAAGCCATGGAGCTCTACCTGGTTCGCGAATACGAAAGACTTCCCGGATTTCTTAAACGGTGACTTTAAAGTTCGTCAGTACCTGACAAAAGAACTGAAAGCCGCGTCAGTAAGCCGGATCGATATTGAACGCCCTGCGAAAAGCATCCGTGTGACTATTCACACTGCGCGTCCAGGCGTAATCATCGGTAAAAAAGGTGAAGATGTTGAAAAAATCCGCAAGCAAGTAGCTGCCATCGCTGGCGTACCTGCGCAGATTAACATCTCTGAAATCCGTAAGCCTGAGCTGGACGCGAAATTAGTTGCTGACTCAATCAGCAGCCAGTTAGAGCGTCGTGTAATGTTCCGTCGCGCGATGAAGCGTGCGGTACAGAACGCCATGCGTATCGGTGCTAAAGGTATCAAAGTTGAAGTTAGCGGCCGTTTAGGCGGCGCAGAAATCGCTCGTTCAGAGTGGTACCGCGAAGGCCGTGTGCCTCTGCACACTCTGCGTGCTGACATCGACTACAATACTTCAGAAGCACTGACTACTTACGGTATCATTGGTGTTAAAGTGTGGATTTTCAAAGGCGAGATCTTAGGTGCTCTGCCATTGAACAACAACACCAACAACGCCAACAATAACAACCAGCCTAAAGCGCCGAAAAAACCGGCACGTAAGGCTAAGTAGGGGTATTGAGCGATGTTGCAACCAAAACGTACAAAATTTCGTAAAGTGCACAAAGGTCGTAACCGTGGTTTAGCCCTGGTTGGCGATAAAGTATCTTTCGGTACTTACGCACTGAAATCTGTAGAACGTGGTCAAATGACTTCACGTCAAATCGAATCTGCACGTCGTGCTATGACGCGCGCTGTTAAGCGTGTTGGTAAAATCTGGATCCGTGTGTTCCCAGACAAGCCAATCACTGCTAAGCCGCTGGAAGTACGTATGGGTAGTGGTAAAGGTTCTGTTGAGTACTGGGTATGTCAGATCAAACCTGGCAAAGTACTGTACGAAATGGACGGTGTGTCTGAAGAATTAGCACGTCATGCTTTCAGCCTGGCAGCTGCTAAACTTCCATTTAAGACAACCTTTGTAACGCGGACGGTAATGTGATGAAAGCCAGCGAATTAAAAGCGAAAAGTGTTGAAGAGTTAAACGCTGAATTACTGGGCTTATTACGTGAGCAGTTCAACCTGCGCATGCAATTAGCTACTGGTCAGTTAGCTCAAACGCATTTATTTAAGCAGGTGCGTCGTGATATCGCGCGCGTTAAGACCATCTTAACCGAGAAGGCAGGTGCGTAATGAGTGAAACTAATACTCGTACACTGCAAGGTAAAGTGATCAGCAACAAAATGGACAAGTCTATTACTGTTGCGATCGAGCGTTCAGTGAAACACCCAATCTACGGGAAGTTCATTAAGCGTACTACCAAGCTGCACGTACATGACGAAACCAATCAGTGTAAAGAAGGCGACGTAGTCACTATCCGTGAATGCCGTCCGCTGTCTAAGACTAAGTCTTGGACTCTGGTTGCTGTAGTCGAATCAGCATCTTAATTCGTTAAGATGTGATAAAGCGGCTCCTTTTGGAGCCGCTTTTATTTTGAGCTACCTTTTTGCCAAGAGTGCTGTTATAATCACGCGCCCTCTTGTCAGGGGGTAGTTTTATATTTAAGCAGCGTAACCCGTGAGGGTTATTTAGTAGAATAGCGGAGCACTAAGATGATCCAGATGCAATCTATGCTGGAAGTCGCAGACAACAGCGGCGCGCGCAGCGTAATGTGTATTAAGGTCTTAGGTGGTTCGCATCGCCGTTATGCTGCAATTGGTGACGTCATCAAAGTTACTGTTAAGGAAGCAATTCCTCGCGGTAAGGTTAAAAAAGGTGATGTACTAAATGCAGTGGTGGTGCGTACAGCAAAAGGCGTACGCCGTCAGGACGGTTCTTTGATCCGTTTTGATCGCAATGCAGCAGTGTTGTTAAACAGCAAGCTGGAACCGATCGGCACTCGTATTTTCGGGCCTGTTACACGTGAACTTCGTGGCGATAAGTTTATGAAGATCGTGTCTCTGGCACCAGAAGTACTGTAAGGAGTCACCATGGCTAGTAAAATCCGTCGTGATGACGAGGTTATTGTTCTTACTGGTAAGGACAAGGGTAAGCGCGGCAAAGTTACTAAAGTTTTAGTTTCTGAAGGTCGTGTTTATGTTTCTGGCGTTAACCTGGTTAAAAAGCATCAGAAGCCTGTACCGGCTCTGAACCAACCAGGCGGTATCGTTGAGAAAGAAGCCTCAATTCATGTTTCAAACGTAGCGATTTTCAACTCTAAAACGGGTAAAGCAGATCGCGTAGGTTTCCGCCTTGAAGACGGCAAAAAAGTCCGTTTCTTCAAGTCGAATAACGAAGTAATTTAATTGCTATTGGAGTAATACGATGGCGAAACTGCATGAAATTTATAAAGACACCGTAGTCCCAGAGCTGTTTAAGCAGTTCGGCTACACCAGCGTCATGCAAGTCCCTCGGATTGTTAAAATCACACTCAACATGGGTGTGGGTGAAGCGGTAGCTGATAAAAAGATCCTTGAAAACGCTGTAGCAGATTTAACTGCTATTGCCGGCCAGAAACCTCTGGTAACTAAGGCTCGTAAATCAGTAGCTGGTTTCAAAATCCGTGAAGGCTACCCTATTGGCGCTAAAGTGACCTTGCGCGGCGAGCGTATGTGGGAATTCTTAGAGCGTTTAGTCTCTATTGCTATCCCGCGTATCCGTGACTTCCGTGGTGTAAACCCGAAGTCGTTCGACGGCCGTGGTAACTACAGCATGGGTGTACGTGAGCAAATCATTTTCCCAGAAATCGACTATGACAAAGTAGACGCAGTACGTGGTTTAGATATCACTATTACGACTACCGCGCGTACCGATGACGAAGGACGTGCTTTACTTGCCGCGTTTAACTTCCCATTCAAGAAATAAGGTGTAGGGTCATGGCAAAACAATCAATGAAAGCACGTGAAGCAAAGCGTGCACAACTGGTAGCCAAATTCGCTGCAAAGCGTCATGAACTGAAAGATACCATTGCTAATCCAGCGACTTCTGACGAAGACCGTTGGGCAGCGGTTCTGAAGTTACAGACGTTGCCGCGTGATTCAAGCCCTTCGCGTCAACGTAATCGTTGTCGTGTAACAGGTCGTCCACACGGTTACCTGCGTAAGTTCGGCATGAGCCGGATCAAGGTCCGTGAAGCGGCGATGCGCGGTGAAATTCCTGGCCTTCGTAAGGCTAGCTGGTAAGAATCACGGGAGTAACGAGCTATGAGTTTGCAAGATCCAGTAGCGGATATGTTTACTCGCATTCGCAACGGCCAGTCAGCCAATAAAGTTGCGGTTAAGATGCCATCTTCAAAACTGAAGGTATCTATTGCGAAAGTATTAAAAGACGAAGGTTACATCGCTGATTTCGCGGTTTCTGGTGACACTAAGCCAGAGCTGGAAGTTACTTTAAAGTACTTCCAGGGCAAATCTGTAATTGAAACTATCGATCGTGTTAGTCGTCCAGGTCTGCGCATCTATAAGAAGCACGGCGAATTACCTAAGGTAATGGGCGGTTTAGGTGTGGCCATCGTGTCAACATCTAAAGGACTAATGACTGACCGCGCAGCGCGCAAGGTTGGTATCGGTGGCGAAATCATCGGCTACGTAGCGTAACGGAGGTAGTAATCTATGTCTCGTGTTGCTAAGGCCCCAGTCACTATTCCAGCCGGCGTTACTGTTACGCAAAAAGGTCAGGTAGTGTCATTCAAGGGCAAAAACGGCGAGTTAGCACTAGATGTTAACCCGGCAGTTGAAGTTGTGGTTGATGGTAACGTTTTACGTACCAACCCACGTGACGGCTTCGACGGCGCTAACGCGCAAGCGGGTACTGCCCGTGCGTTAATCAATAACCTGGTTACCGGTGTAACTGAAGGCTTCACGCAGAAGCTGGAACTGGTTGGTGTTGGTTACCGTGCGAAAGCAGAAGGTAAAGTGTTGAACCTGAGCCTGGGCTTTTCTCACCCAGTGGTGTTCCAGGTACCTAACGGTATCACTATTGAAACACCAAGCCAGACTGAAGTCGTGGTAAAAGGTGCTGACAAGCAATTAGTTGGTCAGGTTGCCGCTAACATCCGGGCATACCGTAAACCAGAGCCTTACAAAGGCAAAGGTGTGCGCTATGCAAATGAAAACGTGCGTCGTAAAGAAGCGAAGAAAAAGTAGGGTAGGACGATGGATAAGAAACTTGCTCGTCTGCGCCGTGCCAAACGCACTCGCAGAAACATTATCGAACAAGGTGCGAATCGCCTGGTTGTACACCGTACACCACGTCACATCTACGCCCAGCTTATCGCACCAAATGCTGAAGTGATTGCTGCAGCTTCTACTGTAGAAGCTTCAATCAAAGACTCACTGAAGTACACTGGTAACGTAGACGCTGCTAAGGCTGTAGGTAAAGCGATTGCCGAACGCGCAGTAGCCAAAGGCGTTACTGCTTGTGCTTTTGACCGCAGTGGCTTCCAGTATCATGGTCGCGTACAAGCTCTGGCTGACGCGGCGCGTGAAGCCGGTCTTCAGTTCTAGGAGTAGCTCATGGCTAACGAAGAAGCTAAACAACAATCTGATTTACAAGAGAAGCTTGTTGCAGTAAACCGCGTGTCAAAAGTTGTTAAAGGTGGTCGGATTTTCTCCTTCACCGCTTTGACCGTAGTTGGTGACGGTAATGGTCGCGTTGGTTTTGGTTATGGTAAAGCACGTGAAGTTCCAGCTGCTATTCAAAAGGCAATGGAAAAAGCGCGTCGCAACATGACTCAGGTTGAGTTAAATGGTAACACGCTGCACCACCCAACTCGTGGTGTACATTCAGGTTCAAATGTTTACATGCAGCCTGCTGCTGAAGGTACTGGCTTGATCGCCGGTGGTGCAATGCGCGCCGTACTGGAAGTTGCCGGTGTACAGAACATTCTGTCTAAGTGTTACGGCTCAACTAACCCAATCAACGTAGTTCGCGCAACTATCAATGCTCTGGCGTCTGTTAAGTCGCCTGCACAGGTAGCTGCTAAACGCGGTTTACGCGTTGACGACATTCTGGGGTAATCTGCCATGGCGAAGAAGACAATTAAAGTAACCCAAACGAAGTCAAGCATCGGTCGTTTGCCGAAGCACAAGGCTTCGTTGACAGGGTTAGGTTTACGCCGCATCGGTCACACTGTTGAAGTTGAAGATACACCTTCAGTTCGCGGTATGATCAACGCTGTGTATTACATGGTTAAAGTGGAGGAGTAATTGATGTTATTAAATACTATTGCTCCGGCACCTGGTGCCAAGAAAGAAAAGCGTCGCCTTGGTCGTGGTATCGGCTCTGGCTTAGGTAAAACCGGTGGCCGTGGTCACAAAGGTTTGAAATCACGCTCTGGCGGTTCAGTTCGTCCAGGTTTCGAAGGCGGTCAAATGCCTCTGAAACAGCGTCTGCCTAAGTTCGGTTTCACTTCTCAGAAATCTCTGGTTTCTGCAGAAGTACGCCTGCACGAACTGGCTGCGGTAAACGGTGATGTAGTTGATCTGGCTAGCCTGATGGAAGCTAACATCATCGCTCGTACTGTTAAGTTCGCTAAAGTTGTGCTGTCTGGCGAGATATCTCGTCCGGTAACCGTAAAAGGTTTAGGCGTAACTAAAGGTGCACGTGCAGCAATCGAAGCCGCTGGCGGTAAAGTCGAAGAATAATAAGGATAGTACGCGATGGCTAAACCAGGTTCGGACTCAAGAGGTGCAAAAGGCGGTTTCAGCGAGCTGAAAGCCCGTCTGTTATTTGTACTTTTGGCCATAATCGTTTTTCGGTTAGGCTCCTTTGTGCCAATTCCTGGAATTGACGCCGCCGTGCTGGCTCAGTTATTCGAGCAACAAAAGGGCACCATCGTTGAAATGTTTAACATGTTCAGCGGTGGCGCACTTGAGCGTGCTTCGGTGTTTGCGTTGGGTATTATGCCCTACATCTCTGCCTCTATTATTGTTCAGCTGTTAACGGTAGTTCACCCTGCCATGGCAGAACTGAAAAAAGAAGGTGAAGCTGGAAAGCGCAAAATTAACCAGATGACGCGCTACGGTACTTTGGGTTTAGCAACGTTACAGGCCATTGGTATTGCTACTGGTCTGCCTAACATGATGCAGGGGTTAGTGATTAACCCTGGCTTTGCATTTTACTTCACTGCGGTAATCAGCTTGGTTACCGGTACCATGTTCTTAATGTGGTTAGGTGAGCAAATTACAGAGCGTGGCATCGGTAATGGTATTTCGTTGCTGATCTTTACCGGTATTGTTGCCGGCTTCCCGTCTGCCATTGGTCAGACGATAGAGCAGGCACGTCAAGGCGATTTGCACTTTTTACTGTTAGTTGCGATTGGTGTTATTGTCGTTGCGATTACCTGGTTTGTGGTGTTCTTTGAGCGCGGCCAGCGTCGTATCGTCGTTAATTACGCTAAGCGTCAGCAAGGCCGTCAGGTGTTTGCCGCGCAAAGCAGCCATTTACCGTTAAAGGTCAATATGGCCGGTGTAATTCCACCAATCTTTGCATCTAGCATTATTCTGTTCCCTGGAACAATAGCCAGTTGGTTTGGCTCAGGTGAAGGCGTGGTAGCTAACTTCCTGCAGGAATTAGCCTTAACATTATCTCCGGGACAACCGTTGTATATGATGTTATACTCCGCGGCCATCATTTTCTTCTGTTTCTTCTATACCGCGCTGGTATTCAACCCACGCGATACAGCAGACAATCTGAAGAAATCTGGTGCCTTTATCCCTGGTATTAGACCTGGTGAGCAGACATCAAAATACATTGATAAAGTGATGACTCGGTTAACCTTAGCGGGCGCGCTGTACATTACCTTTATCTGTTTGGTTCCTGAGTTCATGATGGTAGCGTGGGACGTTCAGTTCTACTTTGGCGGTACATCACTGCTGATCATCGTTGTCGTTATCATGGACTTTATGGCACAGGTACAGACCCATCTGATGTCGCATCAGTATGATTCTGTGCTTAAAAAGGCAAATCTTAAAGGCTACAGCCGTTAAGATAGTTTGCGGAGTTAAGTTATGAAAGTACGAGCTTCCGTTAAGAAGATCTGCCGTAACTGCAAAGTGATCAAGCGTAATAACGTAGTTCGCGTAATTTGCAGTGAGCCGAAGCATAAACAGCGCCAAGGCTAATAGCAGAATAAAACTGATACTGCGGGCTGAACTTTTGGGTTTAGCCCCTTTATCGTTTGCAATGTAAGCGCCATTTGAGTATCCTTACGGGCTTTTCAAATTGGCATCTTTAAACTCTATTAAAGGAGAACGTTAGTGGCCCGTATCGCTGGCATTAACATCCCCGATAATAAGCATGCGGTCATCTCTTTGACCTATGTTTATGGTATCGGTAAAACCCGCGCTAAATCGA
Organism: Rheinheimera sp.; assembly: GCF_036568245.1. Taxonomy (GTDB): domain Bacteria; phylum Pseudomonadota; class Gammaproteobacteria; order Enterobacterales; family Alteromonadaceae; genus Alishewanella. Next base: position 13,980 of record NZ_DATCSY010000111.1, read on the forward strand.
TTTTAGCTGCTGTGGGTATCGAAGAAAGTACTAAAATTGCGTCTTTATCTGATGCACAGTTAGATACACTTCGTGACGAAGTTGCTAAGTACACCGTTGAAGGTGACTTGCGCCGTGAAATCACATTAAACATTAAGCGTTTAATGGACTTAGGTTGCTACCGTGGCCTGCGCCACCGTCGTAGTCTGCCAGTTCGTGGTCAGCGCACTAAAACTAATGCGCGTACCCGCAAGGGCCCACGTAAAGCGATTAAGAAATAAGGTGATTCGACATGGCTAAAGCACCAGTTCGTACTCGTAAACGGGTAAAAAAGCAAGTTTCTGACGGTATGGCTCATATCCATGCTTCTTTCAACAACACCATCGTGACGATTACTGATCGTCAGGGTAATGCGCTGTGCTGGGCGACTGCCGGCGGTTCAGGTTTCCGTGGTTCACGTAAATCTACTCCGTTCGCTGCTCAGGTAGCTGCAGAGCGCGCAGGTACTGCCGCGCTGGAATATGGTGTTAAAAACCTTGAAGTGTTTGTGAATGGCCCAGGCCCAGGCCGCGAATCAGCGATTCGTGCTCTGAACGCCGCTGGTTACAAGATCACAAATATCACCGACGTGACGCCAATCCCGCACAACGGATGCCGTCCACCTAAAAAACGTCGCGTGTAATTACAGCGCTTCACGGATTATTGGAGAAAGAAGATGGCAAGATATTTGGGTCCTAAGCTCAAACTGAGTCGTCGCGAAGGTACAGACCTGTTCCTGAAAAGCGGCGTAAGAGCAATCGATTCAAAGTGTAACTTAACCACAGCACCTGGTCAGCACGGCGCACGTCGCGGTCGTTTATCAGACTACGGTTTGCAGTTACGCGAGAAACAAAAAGTACGTCGTATTTATGGCGTATTAGAGAAGCAGTTCCGTAACTATTACAAGGAAGCTGCTCGTTTGAAAGGTAATACCGGTGAAAACCTGCTGCAGTTGTTAGAGTCACGTTTAGACAACGTAGTATACCGTATGGGCCTGGCCAGCACTCGTGCAGAAGCACGTCAGCTGGTGAGCCACAAGGCAATCATGTTAAATGGTCGCGTGGTTAACGTTCCGTCACATACTGTATTACCTGAACAAGTGATCTCTGTTCGTGAGAAGGCTAAAAAGCAAGCCCGTATCGGTGCTGCGCTTGAAGTTGCTGCACAACGTGAGAAGCCAACTTGGATCGAAGTAGACAATACGAAGCTTGAAGGCGTTTTTAAACGTCTGCCAGAGCGTTCAGACCTGTCTGCGGACATCAACGAACAGTTAATCGTCGAGCTTTACTCTAAGTAAGGCTAATTGTTAAGAGAGGATACAATGCAGGGTTCTGTCACCGAATTCCTTAAGCCGAGATTAGTTGGTATCGAAAAAATCAACCCAACTCGTGCCAAAGTTACTTTGGAACCACTTGAGCGCGGTTTCGGGCATACCTTGGGCAACGCGTTACGTCGTATTCTGCTTTCGTCTATGCCTGGTTGTGCTGTGACTGAAGTTGAAATTGATGGCGTTCTCCATGAGTACAGCGCCAAAGAGGGTGTGCAGGAAGATATTATTGATATCCTTCTGAACCTGAAAGGCCTAGCCGTTCGCCTGGAAGACAAAGATGAAGTCACGCTGACTTTGACGAAAAAAGGTGCCGGCCCTGTAACTGCTGGAGATATCCAGCATGGCGACGGTGTAGTTATCGTCAACCCTGACCATGTAATCTGCAACCTGACTGGCGAAACTGAATTCAGTATGCGCCTGAAAGTGCAACGTGGTCGTGGTTATGTGCCTGCATCAGCGCGTTTGTCCTCAGATGATGACGAGCGTCCTATTGGTCGTCTGTTACTGGACGCGTCTTTCAGCCCGGTTGAGCGTATTGCTTACTCGGTTGAAGCGGCACGTGTTGAACAGCGCACTGACCTGGACAAACTGATCATCGATATGGAGACCAACGGCACTGTTGAGCCAGAGGAAGCCATTCGCCGCGCAGCGACAATTCTGGCTGAACAGCTGGAGTTCTTCGTAGAACTGCGCGATAAGAGCGAACCGGAAAAACGCGAAGAGAAGCCGGAGTTTGATCCGATTCTGTTACGTCCGGTCGATGATTTGGAATTAACAGTTCGTTCTGCTAACTGCTTGAAGGCAGAGCAGATTCAGTACATTGGTGATCTGGTTCAGCGTACCGAGGTTGAGTTACTTAAAACCCCTAACCTGGGTAAAAAGTCGCTTACCGAAATCAAAGACGTGCTGGCATCACGCGGTTTATCGCTGGGCATGCGCCTGGAGAACTGGCCGCCAGCGAGTCTGGTAAACAAAGACTAATCAGATACCAGTTTCTGGTTTAGTGAGAAGGAATAGATCATGCGCCATCGCAAGAGTGGTCGTCAATTAAACAGGAACAGCAGCCACCGTACGGCAATGTTCCGCAACATGGCAAGCTCGTTGGTGAAGCACGAAATCATCAAAACGACTTTGCCTAAAGCTAAAGAGTTACGTCGTGTGATTGAACCATTGATCACACTGGCTAAGAACGACAGCGTTGCAAACCGCCGTCTGGCTTTCGCCCGTACTCGTGATAAAGAAGTAGTTGGTCTGTTATTCAACGTGCTGGGCCCGCGTTACAATGCGCGTCCAGGTGGTTACACTCGTATTCTGAAGTGTGGCTTCCGTGCCGGCGATAACGCACCTATGGCTTATATCGAATTAGTCGATCGTCCAGAAGTGGATGCACTGCCAGTTGAAGAAACTGCAGCTGAATAAGCTATAACCAAATAAAAAACCGGGCTGACGCCCGGTTTTTTTATGCCTGTTTGTTTTTCCTTCGCAGTGCCTTTATGATTTAATTTCGTTTTGTTTAAGGCAGTTATCTCGATGCGAATTTTCTCATATGTAGTCTTGTTGCTGGCGGTTAACATCAACGCTGAGGAACGCCATTGTGCAAGTCTTACCCAGCCATCTAAATGTGGTGCGCTGAGCGAACTTATCGACGTCGAAAAGGCTGCTGCGAATTACCCGAACCTTGCGGCCGTGGTTGAAGAACCAGACCGTTTCAAGCTTCAGATTATCTATACGCAAGTAGACAGAGACCAGCAGAATAATCCGTCTTTGAGTTACTACACCCTGGGCCTGGATCCTGAGCGTTATTTCTATCCAGCGAGCACTGTAAAGTTACCAATATCCTTGCTTGCTCTGGAGTGGGTGAATGAGCCGCAGCAAGCGGAGATTACCATGTTCTCGCCGATGCTGACTGACGCCGCATTCGAGGGCCAATCAGAAGCACACACTGATAGCAGCGCTGCATCCGGTTTACCAAGTATTGCTCATTATATAAAGAAGATACTGCTGGTAAGTGACAATGACGGCAGTAACCGCCTTTATGAATTACTCGGCCAGGACAGGCTGAATGACAGATTGCGTCAGCTCGGATTGAAGCATACGCTGATAAATCATCGTCTGAGTATACCTTTAAGTGCAGAGCAGAATCGTCAGTATAACCCTATTCGATTCTTGCGGTCAGACGGAAGCGTTGCACTTGCGTTACCCGCCCGCACCTCACAGTCCCAATACGTGAACATTGATAATCCAAAACTTGGTATTGGTTATATGTCTGAGGGGGCTCTCATTCAGAGTCCAATGGACTTTAGCAATAAGAACCGCTTAAGCCTGCAGGATCTGGACGGTATAGTAAAACGTATAGTGTTTCCTCAGCTTTTCATCGGCACCGAGCAGTTTCAGATAACGGAAGAGCAGCGGGCATTCGTACTACGTTATATGTCTATGTTGCCGGGTGAAAGCGACTTTCCGCATTACAGTAAAGAAGAGTATCCGGACAACTATTCGAAGTTTTTTATGTTTGGCGGCAATACGCAGTCCTTGCCTGCACATATCCGTATCTTTAATAAAACAGGTTGGGCCTATGGCCATCTTATCGATAGTGCATACATAGTCGATTTGGAAAATGGCGTTGAGTTTTTCTTATCTGCGGTAATTTATACCAACCAGAATGACATTCTGAATGACGATAAGTATGAAACAGAACAGATAGGTTTGCCGTTCTTAAATGAGCTTGGCAATATTCTCTATCAACATGAGCTCACCAGAGCGAAAAGCAGACAGCCAGATCTTTCCTATTTGAACAAGATCATTAACTAATTACCGTGTAATCGCCTAATAAATAAACCATTACAGCGCATTTTTGCTTAGTTTGGTTAAAAAGTGCGCGGTCGATCATTTTTCTGTAAAAAAGATCTTGATCACTTTGCGACGATCTCTATAATGCGCACCACACAGACGGCAGCGAGCGAAAGCAAACAACGTCTGACTGAGGCGAAAGCCTCGCACCATCGAGCAAAGCTCTGGTGCAACGCTCTTTAACAATTCGCAATCAATCATCTGTGTGGGCACTTATGATGGATTTCACAAAAATGAAATTTATCAGTGAAGTGACTACATAGAAATATGTTTTAAGTCAGTAAGCTGAGCTTGCCGAAAGGCAGCAAACACTTTTAATTGAAGAGTTTGATCATGGCTCAGATTGAACGCTGGCGGCAGGCCTAACACATGCAAGTCGAGCGAATGAGGGTAGCTTGCTACCTGATTTAGCGGCGGACGGGTGAGTAATGTATAGGGAGCTGCCCGATAGAGGGGGATACCAGTTGGAAACGACTGTTAATACCGCATAATGTCTACGGACCAAAGTGTGGGACCTTCGGGCCACATGCTATCGGATGCAC
>NZ_DATCSY010000112.1:0-11301 GCF_036568245.1 Rheinheimera sp.
GGTCATAGATGATAAACATACCTGTTTGCCTGCCTCGTGTAAGGTTTTAGCTATTGCGAAATAATCATCAAATTTTAATTCCCGTCGTTTGCTGCATACCGTTTCACCCAGATAAACAATATCAAAATCGCTGTCTGCGACCTCGCGGTAAAATTGCAGCATCTGATCTTTGGGCCAAAAATACTGCACAGGGCCAAGTGAAAATTTCATGCTGTTACTTCCATTGCCGGTGATAAGCACCCAGTGTGGTCTGGCTGCCTTCAGAAAGACTGGCAAGTACATGTTGCCAGTCTGCCTGTACGCTAAAGTGATCTGGTGCGGCCATTACCGCGTCAATAGCGGCCCGCCATACTTTGGTAATTTGCGCCACATAAGCCGGGCTGCGCTGGCGGCCTTCAATTTTCAGCGAGCTAATACCTTCCGCGTATAACTGCGGTAATAAATCCAGTGTGTTTAAACTGGTTGGCTCTTCCAGGGCATGGTAGGTATCTGCCCCGACACTAAAACGGCCTTTACATAAGGTGGGGTAGCCAGCGTTCTCACCCGGGCTAAAACGGTCTATCAGAATGCCGTTTAAACGCGATTCCAGTATGCCGTCGTTATCCTGCCAGTTTACAAAAGCAGCGGGAGAACAAGCACCGGCAGTGTTGGGCGACTGCCCGGTCATATAAGAGCTTAAGTAACAGCGACCCTCAGCCATGATGCATAGGCTACCAAATGCAAACACTTCCAAATCAATGTCGCAACTTCTGGCCAGCGCTCTTACCTGTTGTATTGATAATACACGGGGCAGTACTACCCGGCTGATACCAAACTGACGGTAAAAATTAATCGCAGCGGCATTAGTGGCAGACGCTTGTACAGACAGGTGGCGTTCTATATACGGGAAGCGTTCAGCAGCATAGGCAAGCATGGCAATATCCGCGAGGATCAGCACATCTGCACCGGCATTAGCTGCTAATTCTACTGCGTGTTGCCAGCGGCGATAGTTATCCGGATGGGCGAAAGTGTTAATGGCAACGTGCAACTTTTTGCCATGTAAATGCACAAAACGCACAGCTTCTTTTAACTTTGCTTCGTCAAAATTTAACCCGGCAAAATGGCGGGCATTCGTGTCGTCTTTTAAGCCGATATATACGGCATCAGCGCCATGTTCTATGGCTGCCTTCAATGCTGGCATGCTTCCAGCTGGGCAAAGCAACTCCATTTTTACCTTTTCGACCTGAGGTTTAGGCGTCGTAGCTACCTCCGACAGGGAATAGCCAACGCGTGTTTACTGTGGTTTTATTATAGAGGCACAGTGAAGCGGAAGGCGCATATATGTTTGATATTAAAAGAGTTAACCACAAGTTGGTAGCGGGTCTACCCACAATGATGCATCGGCTTACCCGTTATGTGCCCGGTAGTGTTCAGGGCAAAATGTTAGAATGCAGTCTGAACCGCTTTTTTCATAGCGAACTTAAGCAAAACGAGCTGGCGTTCATGGGCAATAAACAGGTGGTTGTTGCTGTGTCTGATATTGGCCTGCAGTTTGGTATCAGGCTTGACCGCAACCGATTACAGATAGAACTTAACCCGACACAGCAGGATTTACTGTTAAAAGCTGAGTTTGCCGATTTTATTGCAATGATAAGTAATCAGGTCGACCCGGATACACTTTTTTTCCGCCGCCGTTTACACATGTTAGGTGATACTGAGCTCGGCTTGTACTGCAAAAACCTGCTTGATGCTATCGGCCCGGAGCGATTACCCGCAGCTTTGTCTCGCAGCCTGACATGGCTGTCACAGCAACAAATGATACAAACACCTTGAATGGCTAAAGATCTATACCCAATGGATTTCAAGATGCATGTAGGCGGCAAGTGAGCGAATCCCCATGAGCTTAGCTGTATTAAGTGATTGGGGTGAGTGAACGCAGCCAACAACCGTGCATCTTGAAAGACGAAGTGTATAAAGAGGTAATTATGACATCAGTTAGCTGGGACCCGAAGCTCATCAGTAAATACAATATTAATGGCCCACGGTATACGTCTTACCCAACCGCATTGGCGTTAAGCCAAAACTTTGACTGCAAGAGAATCTTTCAGACAATACAACAAAGTCCGGTTGAACTGAGTTTATATCTGCATATCCCGTTCTGCCATAAGCTGTGTTACTACTGTGGTTGTAATAAAGTGATCACCCGACATCAGCATAAAGCGGATACGTATCTTGATGCGCTGGCAGAAGAGATGGCGCTGTATGCGCCACTGCTGAGCGACAAACGCATTACTCAGTTGCATTTGGGCGGCGGTACACCCACTTTCCTGACAGAAGTGCAACTTAGCCGCCTGATGGCGCTGTTGCACAAGTACTTTACCATTAACAGTGATGCTGAAATCAGTATTGAAATTGACCCGCGCAGTTGCAGTGATGAAAAGCTACGGCATTTGCGTACGCTGGGCTTTAACCGCGTTAGCTTCGGTGTGCAGGATTTAGATGAAAAAGTGCAAATTGCCATCAACCGGGTACAGGATACTGATCTTATCCGCCATCAGGTGGCGTTAAGCCGGACGTTGGGTTTTACGTCGATTAACCTTGATCTCATATATGGCCTGCCATTTCAGCATCCGGCCAGCTTCGCACAAACGGTTGATGAAATTATCCGCCTGAACCCGGATCGCATTTCACTGTTTAGCTATGCCCACTTACCAGAACGCTTTGCCGCCCAGCATAAAATTGATAATGCCAGCCTGCCGGATGCCACGTTGAAACTGGAACTGATGCAACTGGCCATAAACTGCTTTGTTGCCGCGGGTTATCAGTTTATCGGTATGGACCATTTTGCCCGGCCCGATGATGCACTGGCTAAAGCGCAACAAGCCGGTAAACTGCAGCGTAACTTCCAGGGTTATACCACCGCAGGGCAGGACGCACTGATTGGCCTTGGCGTATCCAGTATCAGCCAGGTAAGCGGTGTGTTATGGCAAAACGCTAAAGATCTGCCGGCATATTATCAGGCTATCAATACCAACCAGCTACCGGTAGAGCGCGGTTTTAGTCTCAATAGTGACGATAAACTGCGTGCAGCACTTATCAGCCAGCTCATCTGCCACTTCGAGCTTGACGTCGAACAGTTTAACCAAAAGTGGCGTCTTAACAGCTTCTGGCAATACTTCAGTGAGGCGCTGGCACGGTTGCAGCCTTTTATGGAAGATGGTTTGGTTGAAGTATATGCCGAGCGCATTAAAGTGACTGATAGCGGCAGGCTGTGGGTGCGCAGCATCTGTGCCTGTTTTGATGCTTACTTAACCCAGGGACAGCAGCGTTATTCTAAAGTGGTGTAAAGCAGTACCAATTTAATCGCAACTTCCGATAAGTGCCAAAAGCGGATATTCGTTCTGGTATTTAGCTTCTGAAAATCGCTGTATTTGTATGCACATAATGCCCAAGCCTGACTCAAGTTTTGTTAGACGGGTTAACCCGTATTTGTCGCCGGCACAAATACCAGCTGTACCTATAAGTCATTGTAAGTTTAAAAGAAGCGGTGTAATGTTCTGTACATTAAATTTACAAAGACAGGTTAACCCGTGTTTAAAAGCGGGTCGACCCGCCGAATAAGCGTTAAGTGTCATCGGTAAATCTATGTTGAGTGCCATATACGAAGAAAACTGTAGTAACTGTAAGAGTGATTTAGTGTGTCATCTCTGTAGAGAGCCTTTATGTGAGTCGTGCACAGTTCAAGTGGATGGCGAGCAATGCTGTCGGCCATGTTCGGCTTCGATAAGAAACGATAAAAGATTGGTCTCCTATTTTGTCGAGTGGCATCGCACAGAAAATCTTGGTGATATTGTGCTAACAAAATCTCCAGAGTTGCTGTATCACCAGTACAAAAAAGGTAGCACATTCGCAGTGGCTGAATTCGAGACTGACAATGTTATCGGTTCGGTTACATTTCGCTCGGATGCTCAGTGCGATGCCGATGCAATCGCTGTCACCTCAGAGCAGCCACTATTTACTGAATATCGTATATTGGTAAACGAGAGAGAAATCGACGAGTTCCTAACCTCGGTATATGCCAGTGTTCAGGGGTGAAACACTTAACAAACGCAGGCTGTCGGAACGCCTTTCCGCTGCGCTCCAAGTCGTCCGCAGCTGTGGGCGTTAACGTCCGCTTTTCGCTCAAAGGAGACGTTTTATATCAATGTACAGCGTCTCAAATCGGTGTTTGGTGGCAATTCTAATACAACGCCACTAACTCGCCGGTTTTATCAAAGGTTAGAAAATCAGCAATCATGCCGCCCTGAATTTTCTCTGTCATCATCTTCAGTGGTTGGCTGGCTTCATCGCTGTTTGGCGGAAAGCCACCGCGGCCACCCAGGGCAGAGACAAAAGCAATATCCCAGTCAACGCCGGTGTTTTTGGATTCAAGCACCAGGTTGGAAAAATCGCTGACTTCTTCCGGTAACTTATCGACACATAACACCGGTGCCAGGGCGCCACCGTTGCCTTGCTCAAAATTTTGTTTTTGCGTGTCGGTGTACCCATTTGGCAGTTCTGCCTTGGCGAATACAAATAACAAGCGCTGCGGTTCAGTTTGTTGCTGAGCGGCGATGATGAGATCTGCGTAAGATTCAATATTCATCTGAAATACCTTTAAAACGAGGTTTCTTTCATTCGTATCAACCTAGTGTATCAAAGCAGATTGATAGCAGATATTGGCCAAAATGAAGATGGTATCTACCCATAAAGCGGTAGCCACCTTTGTTTGCTTAGTGGTTGGGTGGTTTTTACCTAAAATGGTGGTTATTTTCACCCTGAGACATGCCCATGAAACACCTTATCCGTAATCTGCCACTTCGTCGCAAGCTGATGTTGTTACTCTTGTTACCCGCGATAGCGGCACTTTTGCTGGCTATGGATCGGTTGTATCTTAACTGGCAGCACGTTCGAACGGCGCAATATGTAACACATGCAATTGATACGTCTGTCTCAATGAATAAACTGGTTGCAACTTTGCAGGCTGAAAGGGGCGCAAGTGGTGTGTATTTGGCCAGTGCAGGTGCACGTTTCACCGATCGTTTACGCCAATTGCGTATGCAAACGGACCTTCACTTGCAAGCTTTTATGGTTTTGCAACAGCCAGAGCTGGTTGCTTTGCAGCAACAATTGCAACAACTGCCGGAGCTACGCCATCAAATTGACCAATTTACGTTGAGCAATAGCATCTCAGCTGAGCGCTATACGGCATTAGTCACTGCGATGATAGCGCAGAATCACCAATTGGAAGCGACGCTGACACAGCAAGACATGGCACGGCAGCTTGCTACTTTAAACCAGCTTATTGAATTGAAAGAGCGAGCAGGGCGAGAGCGTGCCATTTTAGGCCTGGTATTTAGCCGGGGGAGTTTCAGTACTGAGTTACTTACCCGATTTAGTAACAATTTAGGTGCCTACAATGCTTTTAGTGAAAATTTTGTTCGTATGTTACGCCCGCAGCAACAACATGCCTGGCAACTGATAACGCAGCACAGCAGTTTTGCTGAGGTATCCCGTATACAGCAGCTTGGCTTTACCACCTCTCCAGGCGAGCCTCTCAATGTAGATGACGGCCAATGGTTTGATTTGGCCACTGAGCGTTTGGCACAAATGGCGGTTTTTGAAGCTGAGCTTAATGCTGATATAGCGTCGGCGGCGGGGCAATTGTACCAGCAATCTAACCGGCAACTTTGGTTGCTGTTGGGGGTTATCGCACTGTTAGGTATCGTACTGGCAGTGATAGCGATTAAAACAATACGTAGCATTGCCGATGCTGTTTGTAGTGTTGAAAATACTATAGCTGCTCTTGCCGGGCGGGATCTGAGCGCCCGCTGCCAGTATAGTGGTGAAGATGAATTTGGCAGCATTGCTGATAGCACCAATAATATGGCGCAGCAGCTGCAACAGGTTATTGTTGAAATAGGTGATGCAACAACGCAAGTCGCGACAGCGGCAGAGCAGTCTTCTGCTGTTACATTGCAAACCAGCAAAGGCGTGCAGCAGCAACAACAAGATACTGAAATGGTAGCAACGGCCATGCATGAAATGAGTGCTACGGTGCGGGATGTGGCAGCCAGTACATCACAAGCGGCGCAGTTATCTGACAGTGTGCAAGCCGCTGCGATACAGGGGCAAAACCGGTTACAGCAAACTGTTGCACTTATTCAGCGATTGTCCGGGCAGGTAGAAAGTACTGCTAATGTGATTGATAAGGTAAAGCACGACAGTGATGCTGTTACCTCAGTGCTGGATGTTATTCGCGGTATTGCTGAACAAACCAACTTGCTGGCACTTAATGCTGCAATAGAAGCCGCTCGTGCCGGTGAACAGGGCCGTGGTTTTGCTGTCGTTGCTGACGAAGTACGTACCTTGGCGCAGCGCACAGCGCAATCAACCGGTGATATTCAACGAATGATTGAGGGTTTACAGCAGGGAGCACAGCAAGCGTCTGATGCAATGGTAATCAGTCTTGAGCAGGCGCAGGAAGGGCGGGAAAAAGTGACACAAACCGGAGATATTCTGGCGCAGGTGTTGCAGGATATAAAAAGTATTAATGACAAAAATATTCAGATTGCCTCTGCAGCAGAACAGCAAGCGGCAGTGGCAGAAGAGATAAACCAAAAAATTATCAATATCAGCGATGTAGCAGTGCAAACCAGTGCTGGTGCAGAGCAAACAGCCAGCACCAGCAGTGAATTGGCGCGGTTAGCTGAGCAGTTACAACTGACGGTCGCGCGCTTTAAACTGGCCTGAGCATCAGGCTGGTTTGGTGTTATTCAGATTGGCGTTAAACAACGCTGCGATAAGATCAGACTGGGTAATTACCCCTACCAGTTGCTGCTGATCATTTAATACCGGTATATGGTGTAAACCCTGATCAGACAGCACAGGCACCAGTGCAGCAATATGCTCATGTTCATGCGCAACAGTCAGCTTGCTAACCATGATATCAGCTACATTGCGTTTGTATTGGCTGCTGTGCTTGTTACGCAGTAATAGCTGATTAACATGGCGCAACAACCCCCAGTAATGCGGTACTTTCAGGTTCTTCAAAAAATCGACCGTGGCAATAACACCCAGCAAATGTTGTTCATCATTAACCACCGGTAACATGCTGATTTTGTGTTTGCGAAGCAATTGCCAGGCTGTTGCCACGGCAGTATCCGGTTTTACGGTGATAAGATCGCGCGACATGATGTCACTGCAACGAATTTCGCCACTTTTTCGCTGATAAGCATGCAGCTGTGCCTGATGATACAAACGCTCAAGATCCTGCTCGCTGATATCAATTACCGTATCAAAACTGTTTAAAGCACTTAACAGATCTTCTGTTTGCAACCCCAACCGGTTTAGGGGGGATTTATCATGATGCAAATGAATGGGGTCGTACTGCTGTGAGGGCTTTTGCAAACCTTGCTTTAACCAAAATTTTTGCAATAGCAGCGCGACTGCTAACATCACAAAAACGTTAAGTGCTACCGGGTAGAGTAAAAAGTCGTAGCCCAAAACGGTGTTTGAAGAAGCAATAACCGGTACCAGTGCAGTGGCACCTCCGGGTGGATGCATACATTCAAACAGGTACATGACAAACAGCACACAGCCTATGGTCACGGCAGCCATTAGTGCAAGGTCAGTAAACAGGTGTGAACACAGTAAACCAATGGTGGCAGAAATCAGATGGCCGCCGACAAATGACCAGGGTTTGGCCAGCGGGCTATTGGGTAAACCAAATAACAAGACCGAAGATGCCCCCATAGAGGCTAATAATACAGCTGTGCTTGCCATATCGGCTAACCGCATGCTGGTGTAGGTTACGATGAATAAGGCAATAAAAGCTGCCAATGCAACCTTTAGCCGTTCAGTTAGTGGAATCGCAGATAAGCGCTGGCTGTCGCGTTTAATCAGACCAAGTTGCGCCAATAACATACTAAACAGATTTTTTATCGAGGTTGACAAGGGATAACCACCAGGCGCACCAAAAGAGGGCAAGTATAAGCTGATCGTTTATAAAAAAACACCGCTGAGCGGAGCGGTGTTTAGAGTTTCATCTTATAAGTTATCGTTATTGGTTTTCTGGTACATAAATTTGGCAGCCATCATCCAGTTTGAAACGGTTACTTCTGTTATACATCCAGATTCACTTCGCCCGGTTAATAAATATCAGGTATCTGATTTAGCTTAGTATTTGCTACAAGCGGTATCTTAAGTTTAAACCGCGTTTGGGGGCGGCTTGTGTAAAGAAGTTAGTTGGCTTTGCTTAGCATTGACGAAATACCGCGCATTACCGTGCGGTTAGCATCTTCCATCGCAGTTAGCGCAGACAACGCAGATTCCACATCGCCATTGTGATACAGGCTGACGGCTTTTTTAGCAAAGGCGTGTACTGCCTGATGTGGTTTTTCCAGCTCATCGTAGCCAGGCAGCTTAGCAAACCGTACTTTACCTTCACCATCGTAATACCACTGACCTAATAAACATTCGGTTTCGTCAGGTAATTGCTCAGCGTTAATTTCAGATATACCAAGAAATACCTTATAAACTGCCATTTTTACGCCCAGTTCCTGTAGATTGGCCATTTCAATGTTAGCTAGCTGTGCTGCCCAGGTAACTCTTTGTTGCATTTGCTGAGCTGATTTTTGCAAGTGTTTCATATCGCTGACGGTGGCCTGACTTTGCTGAGAAAACAGGGCAGATTTTTTCGCGCCGTCATGCATGGTCATGCGTGCTGTTTCCGTTTCGCTTTGAATCGTTTGTACCAAATGGGTGATGTCAGTGGTTGCCCGCCCGGTGCGCTGGGCTAAATTACGTACTTCGTCAGCAACGACTGCAAATCCGCGCCCGGAATCCCCGGCGCGGGCTGCTTCAATAGCCGCATTTAAAGCCAGCAAATTGGTTTGCTCAGCGACTTCACGAATAAGCTGAACAATACTACTAATTTCCGTAGCACGGTGATGCAGGTTCTCAATACTATTGGCAGAGGTTGTGATGGTTTCAAACATTTGCTGTAAGTTTGCGGCCATTTGCTGTAGGGCTGTGCCACTGTGAGAAGAGCGTTCAGACACGTCAGCTACGCAGGCAATTTGTTGTGTCAGGTTAGCGGCCAGTTCGCTAAATGATGTTTGTACGTCATTTAGCGAATCACTGAAAAAAGCAAAGTTGGCTGAAACACCACGCATGGTGGTTAGCTCATCATGAATTTTAGCGGATTCTTGTTGGCGTGTTAGCTCAAACTCTTTGTTTTGTGCAAGTTGAGTTTTTAGCTGTTGGTTCTCATCCATAAGTCGCGTACATGTCTGCTCAAGTTGTTGCAGTTTTAATTTGTCTTTGCCGAAAATCATAGGGATTGCCTCTTTCTTACTGCTGAAGATCGCCATTTACACTAAGCGTCGGCTAAGTATCGTGGTGCAGGTAGAAGACACCGCAGCATAGTGGCGGTGTCTTCAATTAACAGAAATGTTAGCTTATCTGTTGCAGTGGCTGTTCAGCCGCCTTGCTATCAAACACGCCTTTTACCACCTGCCAACTTATTGCTAAGGCGCCGATGATAAAGATCACATCACCTATGGTGCGAACCCAACGCAGTGTGTGCAATATATCGCTTTGCATAAAGGCTTCGCTGCGGGCATACCATAAACCCTCGGTAGCGCTGGCATAAAACTGGATGAAGCCAATTGGCAGCAAGCTACTGAACAGCATCAGCATCAGACCACCATTCATCCACCAGAATGCCGTTTTCATCAGCTTTTCATCAAACACTAACTGAGGCCGGATATAACGCAGGATAAGCAGGCAGAAACCCAGAGCCAGGAAACCATATACACCGAATAATGCAGCATGCGCATGGGTTGGCGTGGTATTTAAGCCTTGCAGGTAATACAGAGCGATAGGTGGGTTAATCATAAAACCAAATACACCTGCACCCAGCATATTCCAGAATGCCACGGCGACGAAAAACAGCAGCGGCCATTTAATATCTGCCATCCACGGCGCTTTGTTTTTTAAGCGCCAGTTTTCCCAGGCTTCATAGCCAAGTACAACAAGCGGTACCACTTCCAGTGCACTAAAGGTCGCGCCTACCGCCATTACCGGTGTGGTGGTGCCGGCAAAATACAGGTGATGGAAGGTTCCCGGAATGCCGCCCAGCATAAACAATGAAGCTGACGCAAGACTGGCACTGGTTGCAACAGTGCGCGACACCAGCCCCATACTATGGAAGATAAAAGCCAGTGATACGGTGGCGAACACCTCAAAGAAACCTTCTACCCACAGATGTACGACCCACCAGCGCCAGTATTCCATTACCGATAAATGCGTGCGCTCGCCATAGAATAAACCGGCGCCGTAGAATAAGCCGACGCAAATAACCGATGCCGCAAACAGTGCCAGCAGGTTTTTATCACCCGGTGCTTTAAAGGCAGGTACCACGGCACGCAGCATCAACACTAACCAGAACAGTACGCCAACGTATTTAATAATTTGCCAGAAGCGGCCAATATCAATGTACTCATAGCCCTGATGACCAAACCAGAAGCTATATTGCTCGGGCATAATTTGCATAATGGCAAAATAGTTACCGGCAAAAGAGCCTGCAACTAATACCACTAAGGCCCAAAATAGCACGTCAACGCCCAGTTTCTGGAACTTGGGATCTTTACCGCCGTTAATAATCGGGGCTAAAAATAACCCGGCAGCCAGAAAACCGGTGGCTATCCAGAACATGGCAGCCTGAATATGCCAGGTGCGGACCAGGCTGTAGGGCAACCATTCTGTGGTGTTAAGGCCGTAAAAACCGTCACCTTCTACCGTGTAGTGCGCGGTAAAACCGCCTAAGAATACCTGTAGTGTGAACAACGCCACGACCACCAGAATATATTTACCCAGTGCTTTTTGCGATGGTGTAAGTTTAAGCTTAGCAATCGGGTCCAGCTTCGGAGCGGCCGGTTCTTCTTCATCATGCTTGCGTAAAAATGCCCAGCCCCAAATCAGGCCACCGACACCGGCAATGAATAAGATGATACTCACCAGAGACCAAATCAGGTTTTCCGCAGTGGGGCGGTTATCAATCAACGGTTCGTGTGGCCAGTTATTGGTATAGGTTGCACTATCCGGAGTACGCTCAGTGCTGGCGGCCCAGGCGGTCCAGAAAAAAAACTGCGTCATTTCCTGGCGGCGGCTTAAAGAGGGCAGGGTATTGTTTTTCATCGCATAGTTGGCGCGGGTTTGGCTAAGCGCGGCATCATCGCCAAATAAGGCAATATAGTGCTCTGCCGTTTGCGCGATGGC
>NZ_DATCSY010000113.1:0-2276 GCF_036568245.1 Rheinheimera sp.
GATGAAGCACATAGGCTCAATGAAAAGTCAGGTTTGTACGCTAACTTAGGTGAAAACCAGATCAAGGAGCTGATATATGGTTCGCGCTTTAATATCTTTTTTATCGATGAAGCCCAGCGTGTAACGCTGAAAGATATCGGCACCATTGATTCAATTAGGCGCTGGGCGCAAGAACTTGGTTCTAGTGTGACTGAACTCGAGCTTGCTTCACAATTTCGTTGTAATGGCTCGGATGGATACTTGGCTTGGGTGGATCATAGTCTGCAAATACGAGATACCGCGAACCCAACCCTTGATGATATAGATTATGAAGTTAAAGTTTTTGAAGACCCTAATGCTCTTCGTGCAGCCATAGTAGAGAAAAATCGCCTATCCAACAAAGCGCGTATGGTTGCTGGGTATTGCTGGGACTGGGCAAGCCAAAAGGACAAATCAGCTTTCGACATCACTATTCCTGAGTATGGTTTTAAGGCGCAGTGGAACTTAAAAGACGACGGTAGTTTATGGCTGATAGCAGATCATTCAGTTGAGCAGGTAGGCTGCATTCATACTTGTCAGGGTTTAGAGCTAGATTATATTGGTGTGATTATTGGAGATGACTTTGTCATTCGTAATGGCATAGCAATTACTGATGCGGGTAAGCGATCATCAAATGACAGATCCATTCGTGGTTATAAGAAAATGCTTAAAGAATCCCCTGAAGAAGCACGTCAAATAACCAGTGAGATTATTAAAAACACTTATAGAACGTTGATGACGAGAGGTCAAAAAGGCTGTTATATCTATTGTACTGACCCTGAAACCAGTGACTACTTTATGGCCATGACCCAGTGTTATGACGAGTCAGATCAAACAGTCGTTTCCCCTTATAAGGGGTTGAACTTATCTGTAGTGTCTTTTAAAGAAGCACTGCCCTATCAAACTCATGTGCCTATTTATACGGTGTATGCGGCAGCGGGTAATTTTAGTGAAACCCAAACCCCAGAAGAGACTCAGTGGGTTGAGCTGCCTGAGTATATCAATGCAAGCCAAGGCATGTTTGTTATGCGAGTAATGGGTGAGTCTATGAATCGTCGTATAGCGAATGGTTCTTGGTGTTTATTTAAGGCCGCGCCAGGCGGAACTCGTAATGGTAAAACAGTTTTAGTTCAGCATCGGGATATCGATGATCCAGATCACGGTGGCAGCTATACAGTAAAGGTGTATCAAAGTGAAAAAAACATCGATAACGATGAGTGGGTTAATGCAAGGATACAGTTAAAGCCTGATACCAATGCATTTGGTTACGCACCTATTGTGCTTGAAAATAATGGCGAGGATTTAATCGTGCTGGGTGAGTTTTTAGGTGTCATTGCTGGGTGATATATTTTTTTAGAAAACATCACTGAACTCGCATCTAAAAAGATTCACACAAAAAATGCCAGTGTTTGAAACGTTGGTTGTACTGAAGCCCTCAAACTAACAACTTTTTTGCAGCGCAATACTGCTGTGGGATGACAAAATAGATCTAAATTAAAACAGCTAAAAACTCTTACTTTAAACAAAATCCAAGTAAAAATAACAAAATAGTTTTAAAGTAACTGTAGCTGTATAAAGTATCTCGGGATTCATAAGTTACAAAATAGTTCTAAATTTTAAGCTTGCCTTGAGTATGGTATTTCTGCCATTGACAATAATCGAGCTGTTTGAGCAGATACGGCACATTAAAGATGGTGATAACATCGATCACTGACTGTATTAGATTATCCGCTTATAAACAGTACCTAATTAAATCGCCCGCCTGGGTTTGTGCGATTTAATAGGAGTGGTTGCTGTTACGCTTACCCTTAAAACGCAATAAACGTAAAGCATTCAGCGTAACCAGCGCGGTTGCGCCGGTATCGGCCAACACTGCGAACCATAGGCCGGTGATACCTAGCACCGTGGTAATGAGGAACACACCTTTCAGACCCAGCGCGAAAATCACGTTCTGATGGATGTTGGCCATGGTTGCACGCGATAGTGCAACGAGGTGAGCCACATCGGTCACACTGTTTTTCAGCAGCGCGGCGTCGGCGGTTTCGATGGCAACGTCGGTACCTCCGCCCATGGCGATACCAACATCTGCGGTTGCCAGTGCAGGTGCGTCGTTGATGCCATCGCCGACCATGGCGACCTTGGTGTTGAGTTTCATCTCATTAATCAGGCGCAGCTTGTCTTCGGGCAGCAGTTCGGCTTGCCATTCCATACCCAGGTGGCCGGCGATGGCCTGGGCGGTGCGGCGGTTGTCACCAGTG
>NZ_DATCSY010000114.1:0-27751 GCF_036568245.1 Rheinheimera sp.
GATAGAGATTACCGGCTCTGGGAATACCATTGGTTCCAGAGTACATGGGTGCTTAGGATCACACAGCGTGTGACCGGTCTGGGTGTTGTTCTTCATACCCACGATAGCGATGATGTCACCAGCCTGAGCTGTCGTCAGGTCGGTACGGTCGTTCGCCTGCATTTCAACCATACGGCCAATACGTTCTGTTTTACCGGTGAAAGAGTTCAGGATGGTGTCACCCTTGTTCAGAACACCTGAGTAGATACGTACGAACGTCAGAGCACCGAAACGGTCATCCATGATTTTGAACGCTAAAGCACGGAATGGCTCATCCGGAGAAACGATAGCTGATTCGCCTGTTTCGTTACCTTCTTCGTCAGTCAGTGGCTGAGGAACAACTTCAGTTGGTGATGGTAAGTAATCAACAACGGCATCTAACAGTAATTGCATACCTTTGTTTTTAAAGGCAGAACCACAGTACGTTGGGAAGAAAGCCAGGTCGCGGCAACCTTTACGGATACAACGCTTGATATCTTCGATTGAAGGCTCTTCACCTTCCATGTACGCCATTAACAGGTCATCGTCCTGCTCAACCGCAGTTTCGATCAGTTGTTGACGGTACATTTCAACGTCATCAGCCATATCAGCTGGAATATCAGTTACAGTGTAGTTTTCTGGCTGGCCAGAATCATCCCACACGTAAGCTTGCTTGCTTAACAGGTCAACAACACCTTTGAAAGTGTCTTCACGGCCGATAGGCAGCGTCATGATCAATGGGTTTGCACCCAGAACTTTCTTCACCTGCTCAGTAACGCGGATAAAGTCTGCACCGATACGGTCCAGTTTGTTTACGAAGATCAGACGTGATACTTCTGCGTCGTTAGCATAGCGCCAGTTAGTTTCTGACTGAGGTTCCACACCGCCAGAGCCACAGAATACGCCGATACCGCCGTCCAGAACTTTCAGTGAACGGTATACTTCTACAGTGAAGTCAACGTGGCCCGGTGTATCGATTACGTTGAAACGGTGGCCTTTCCAGAAGCAGCTTACAGCAGCTGACTGGATAGTAATACCACGCTCTGCTTCCTGTTCCATGAAGTCAGTTGTTGATTCACCTTCGTGAACTTCACCTAACTTATGGATTTTACCGGTCAGTTTAAGAATACGTTCGGTTGTAGTTGTTTTACCGGCATCAACGTGAGCGAAGATACCAATGTTTCTGTATAACGATAAATCTGCTGCCATAGTCATCTCTATAAGCTGGGGGTTTGAAAATAGTGCGATAATATACAGGATTTAAAATCAATTTGCCCGAAAAAAAATAACTGCGGCAGATGAATTTTTTGTCTCTGTAGCGAATTGTTTGCACAATCCGCCGTGTTTTGGCAGCCAGACAGGTGTGCTAACGCAGTTCCATTGCAGGCTGGCAGCGTTTGGCGCAGGGCACTTAGCTGCACAGCTAAGCTTTATGTCCTACCTCTTTTTATGGTTTTTGTGTCTTTTCTCACATAGATTGCGCGGTAAAATAATGACTTAACCGGTAATTAAGTGGGTTTTTCTATGCGATTGAGCTTATGGTTGGCAAGGATCATAACAATGCTTTCTGTTTCATCGGCTGTGTTGGCTGATGATGTCAGACAGATCACTTTGCAACAATTTGGCAGCGGTAACAGCGTAACACTTGGCAGCTTAGGCGCGGATAAGCCTGTATATGTGAAGATGTGGGCAACCTGGTGTAAGCCTTGTATGGAACAAATGCCGCATTTTGAAGCGTTACAGCAACAATATGGCGATAAAGTGAATTTCGTTGCCGTTAACATTAATATCAATGAAAGCCATGACAAAATTACACAGGTAATAAACCGCTTTAACCTGACTATGCCGGTGTGGCTTGATAACGAAGGTCAGCTTGGCGTAGCGCTTGGTTTAACCGGTACACCCTACAGCGTATTGGCTAATAGTACGGGCACTGTGGTTTATACCACACATGAGTCAGACGCTAACCTGGATCGTTTTATTGCGATGCTGGCAAAAGGGCAGTCACTGCAAAGCACTGCAACAGAAGCGTTAAGCACTGAGCAGCGGCAGCACATACTGCAACGCTGGCAGCAGGGTGAGCATCTTGTGTTTTTTACTGCGACCTGGTGTGACTGGTACCTGCTGGATACCCGGCCGGAAATGGCAAATGCCTGTAAACAAGCGCAAACTGAGCTTAATGCCCTGCAGCAAAGGTTGCCGCACAGCCGCTGGCATGGAGTGGTGAACCATCTTTGGACAGACAAACAGGCTCTGGCGGAGTTTAATTCGCTGTACAATATGAAGGTGCCGTTTAGCATTGACGAAGCTGGCGTGCTGTTCAATCATTTTAATATCCGCACTATCCCAACCCTGCTCGAAATAAAAGATGGCAAAGTGCTAAAACGCATTACCGATTTTACCGATACCGCGCAGGTTGTTCAGCAGCTGTCCGGCCAGTAAGCTGTATGCTGCTTTTGTACTTAGACGGGGCAGCGAAGCCCAAGGCAGTGGGATAATAGGAGTAGTATGAGCGGTACAGGCGCAATTGGTATCTTTGATTCCGGCATAGGTGGATTGTCTGTCGCTCAGGCGATACGTCAGCTGATGCCAGCTGAGCATCTGATTTATGTGGCCGATACTGCACATGCCCCGTATGGCGATAAAACGGACGATTTTATCTTTCAGCGTATGGATATGATTACCCGTTACTTACTGCAGTCAGGTGTCAAGGCAGTGGTTGTCGCCTGCAATACAGCTACCACAGCCGCCATCAGTAAGCTGCGTTCAGCTTATCCGCTACCTATCATAGGTGTCGAGCCCGGGGTAAAACCGGCGGTGCTGGTCAGCAAGGCGAAGGTTGTCGGCGTACTGGCTACACCGCGCACATTAATGACACCGGCTTTTGCCAGTTTAACGCAGCGCTATGCCGATAGCGCGACAGTACTGTTGCAACCTTGCCCTGCGTTCGTACCACTTATCGAGTCGTTACAGTTTGACAGTCAACACATGCGCGAAGCTATACAAAGCTATATTCAGCCTCTGCTGACACAAGGGGCAGATACACTGGTGCTTGGCTGCACGCATTATAATTTTATTGCTGATGTTATTGCTGAGGTTGCCGGGCCGGATGTCGGTATTATCCGCACTGAAAATGCCGTGGCCAAACAGCTGTTGCGACGACTGGAGCTGGCCGGTGCAGTGAACACAGCGCCAAAGATAACGGAAACCACGCTATGTACCAGTGGCGATATAGCACTGTTTCGGCGCCAGCTGGTCAGGTTATGGCCGCAACCCGGCGTAAAAGTCACAACGCTGGTATAACAGCTTTGCGCTGTGTGTAGGAAAAAGAAAAGGCGGATTACTCCGCCTTTTCTGTGCTTATTTTAACGCCTGGCACTTACTCAGCTAAGGACGCCCATAAGTCATACTCGTCGGCTTCTTCAACCACGGCATCAATGATATCGCCAGGTTTAACACCAGTTAAACCGTTCAGGTACACAGCACCATCAATTTCCGGTGCGTCTGCATGGCTGCGGCCGATTGCACCTTCTTCGTCTACTTCATCAATCAGCACTTTAATCGTTTTGCCAATCTTTGCCTGCAGCCTTGCAGTGCTTATAGCCTGCTGGGTTTGCATAAAGCGGTGATAACGCTCCTCCATGACTTCATCCGGTACCGGATCAGGCAGTTCATTGGCTTTGGCGCCCTCTACCGGGCTGTATTTAAAGCAGCCTACGCGGTCAAGCTGAGCCTCTTGCAACCAATCCAGCAGCATCTGGAAGTCTTCTTCGGTTTCACCGGGGAAGCCAACGATAAAGGTTGAACGAATGGTTAATTCAGGGCAGATTTCGCGCCATTTTTTAATCCGTTCTAATACACGGTCAGCTTGGCCAGGCCGTTTCATCAGCTTTAAAATACGCGGGCTGGCATGCTGGAATGGAATATCTAAGTAAGGCAACACTTTGCCTTGCGCCATCAGTGGAATAATGTCATCAACATGCGAGTAGGGGTAAACATAGTGCAGACGCACCCAAATGCCCATCTCGCCCAACGCTTCACACAGCGATTGCATCGAGGTTTTTACCGGTGAGCCATTCCAGAAACCAGTACGGTGTTTTACATCAACGCCATAAGCGCTGGTGTCCTGAGAAATAATCAGTAGCTCTTTTACACCGGCATTTTTCAAGCGCTGAGCTTCGTCCAGTACTTCGCCGACCGGACGGCTGACCAAATCGCCACGCATCGACGGAATGATGCAGAAAGTGCAGCGGTGGTTACAGCCTTCTGAAATTTTCAGGTAGGCGTAATGTTTAGGTGTTAACTTAACACCGTGATCCGGCACCAGCATAGTGAAAGGGTCATACTTAGGCTTAGGTACAAACTCATGTACCTGCTTTAACACGTTTTCGTAAGAGTGTGGGCCGGTAATGCCGAGTACGTTTGGGTGTACTTCGCGGATTTCATCTTCACGGGCACCCAGACAACCGGTTACGATAACTTTGCCGTTTTCAGCTAAGGCTTCACCGATGGTTTCCAGCGATTCCTGTACTGCGCTGTCAATAAAACCGCAGGTATTAACAATGACCAGTTCAGCATCATCGTAGGTTGGCACTATGTTGTAACCTTCGCTTTTTAGCTGGGTAAGAATACGTTCAGAGTCGACCAGGTTTTTCGGACAACCAAGGCTGACAAAGCCGATAGTATTGCCTTTGCCACTACCGGTTTTAGCCTCAGCAGCAAGGCTTTTGGCTGGCGTATCCAGCGTGGTGGTTTGTGTCGGGTCAAAGGTTTGTACTGTCATAGTGTCTCTTGCTAATGGCTGAGCCGGAAAAAAGTCGGCGGATTATACCTGAATACGCATAAAGATACAGAGCCAGCTGCGCAAAAAATAAACAGATGTTGGTAGGGTTGCATTATGCCCGTGTCAGCACATTAACGCATTAATACGATAGCGGCGCAGATTGCGAATTACGCCGTAAAAGATAGCCTGCCAGCTGCAGCTTCTTGCGCAGGGAGAACCGCGGTGTGAAGAACTGTTGCAGCAGTAGTGTTTTAATGTCCTGTCGCAACTGTGATGTCAGACCTGTATCCTGCTGTTGGCCACATTGCAGGCTGTAAAAAAGATAGGCGAGGTTTAACAGTAAAATTTTGCGCCATTGTTGCGGTAGGTCCGGATATAACTGAGCGCGGCATAACCCCGTGTAAAACTGCTGCAGCTGTTGTTGCTGCGTCAACGATACATTAAATGAAGCACTGGCAGCATGCTCGCGGTAGCCGTACAGCGGCAGGCGCAAATGGTGCAGGGTGTTTGCCCGTTGATACAAGGTGGGGATTGCCATGACGTCTTCACAGAAACCGATGCCTGGCTCAAAGCGAAAATCCGGCGCAATGGCTTTGCGGTATATTCTCAGCCACGGAAACCAGCGGTTGGATTGAAACACCGCAGGCGCTACGTGTTTTACCTGATGATAGCCTGCTTTGTGCTGTAAATAGCGGGGTTTAACTGTGGGTAGCTGGGAGATATCGTTAAAGCGTTTAAAGCCTATTTCGATAAGATCAGGCTGATGCCCGCTAATAACCCGGAGCACTTGCGTGATATAACCGGGTAGTAGCAGATCGTCAGCATCCACAAAGCCAACATACCGGCCTGTACTGTGTGCGATACCCAGATTTCTGGCCACACTTACACCGCTGTTTAGCTGACTCAACAGCATATAACATTCTGGCCAAACAGATCTGGCAATATGGCGTTGCGCTACTGCCAAACTGCTATCCGTTGCGCCGTCACAGACTAACACCAGTTGTACCTGAGCGGTTAGCTGTGTTTCAACCGACATCAATAATTGGTCCAAATAGTCTGCCGCATTATAAAACGGGACGACAAGGGATAACAAAACCTGCGATTGCATATATACCACCTGGCAACTTAGCGCGAAGCAGCTAGTTTATCAGGGGCTATAACAGATAAAGTAGAGCTTTTACAGTTAGTTACCAATAGTCACAAAGCAGGTCTTTTCTGTAAAAAGTAAAACGCCGGGTTTAATGCCCGGCGTTTTACACTACGCGCTAAACTTTATACGGCATCGCACCCAGATAATCTTTTTTACCTACATCGACACCATTGTGACGCAAAATGGCGTAGGCGGTGGTGATATGGAAATACAAATTAGGGATGACATGCTGGATCAAGAATTCGTAACCCGTTAGATATTTACCTTCCCAGCGTGGCTGAGTGATTTTTTGCGTGGCGGACTGGCTGAAATCAGCCTCGGTAAAGCTGGCCAGATAGGCTACTGTATCACTGATGCGCTGCTGTAATTGCGCTAAGGTGGTTTCGTCATCGGCATGCTTGGGGGCACTGTCAGTTTTACCGGTTAGGCGTGCTACGCCTAATTTGGCTGTGTCGCAGGCAATTTGCACCTGGCGGATAAGATGAAACTGATCCGGTGCTAAACGCGCATTCAGTAAAACGGCAACATCCACTTTTTTTGTTTCGGCAAAACTGGCGCCTTTGTTAAGGATGGCGCTTAAATTTTGCAGCATTTTGCTAAATTGCACTACGGTAATATCGTAAAACATAGTCTGTCCTCCGGGGTAATAAAACAAATACAAACCCAGATTTGGGGGGCTGCTGCTATTTTCGCAATGGCGGCACCCAAAAATATAGCGCTGCCATGGCAAAATATTAATGCTGCTTGTTGTGTGCCAACTTGTACAGAACGGGCAGTAACTGCCCGTTTGGTATGATTACCGTTATTATGCCGCCTGTAATTATTTTTTGGGGATGATATTTATGCTTCTGGCGCTATGTTTTTGGCTGGAGTATAAGCCAGCAGACGCAGGGCGTTAAATACCACAATCAGTGTTGAACCTTCATGTACAGCCACCGCAGCACCGATGCCCAGCCCCATTATGGTTGCTGGCACCAGTAATGCTACGACACCAAGGCTGACAAATACATTCTGCAGAATAATGCGGCGGGTACGACGGCTTAAATCTACCGCAAAAGGCAGATTGTGCAGGTCGTCTGCCATCAGGGCAACATCTGCGGTTTCCAGTGCAACATCAGAGCCGGCGGCGCCCATGGCAATGCCGACACTGGCATTCGCCATGGCCGGAGCATCATTGACACCGTCACCCACCATGGCAACCTGGGTTGTTTCGCGTAATTTACGGATAGCAGTGACTTTATCCTGTGGCATTAAGTCACCCCAGGCTTCATCCAGGCCAACCTCTTTTGCCACAGCTTCTGCAACCTGCTGGTTATCACCGGAGATCATAATCATTCTTGAGATACCCAGCTGCCGTAAGGTCGCTAACGCAGCTTTAGCGGCAGGGCGGGGGGTATCCATCAAGCCGATAGCGCCTAAATCGCGCTCTCCGTGGCGTATTGCCATAACAGTACGGCCACTGTTGCGCAAATCATTGATGGCTTCTGTTGTCTGCGGGTTTAGTGGTGCGATAGCTTGACCGGTTTCTTCATTACCAAACATCTTGGCTTTGCCAATCCAGACCGTTTTTCCATCCAGTTGTGCACTTACTCCCAAACCGGCATAGCTTTGCAGGTTTTCTGCCTGTGCTGGTTCTTTACCGGCCAGCCGTTTGCGACCATCACGGGTGATTGCTGCGGCCAGCGGGTGGTCACTCAGTGCTTCTACTGCAACGGCTACACGCAGCAGTTCTTCTTCTGATACACCTTGTGCCACAAAAATATCGGTAATATGCGGGCGGCCTTCAGTCAGCGTGCCGGTTTTATCAAACGCCATGGCGGTTAGTGCGCCCAGCTCTTCCAATGGTGCGCCGCCTTTAATTAATACGCCGCCACGGGCTGCTCTGGCAATACCGGATAATACGGCACTGGGGGTGGCAATGGCCAGTGCACAGGGGCTGGCGGCAACCAGTACCGCCATGGCACGGTAAAAACTATCGCGGAAAGGCTCGTCAATAACGACCCAGGCAAACAGCAATATCACGACCAGTCCCAGTACGGCGGGCACAAAAATACGCTCGAATTTATCGGTAAAGCGTTGAGTAGGGGACTTACGTATCTCTGCTTCGCTCACCATCTTGACCACACGGGCCAGAGCGGAATCGCTGGAGCGGCTGGTTACTTCTATCTCAATAGCTCCGCCACCATTTATGGTACCGGCAAACACTTTGCTGGCAGCTTCTATAGAATCCGGGCGCTTGCGGGCAAACTCCGGATCATCAACCGGGTGTTTATCAACCGGAATACTTTCCCCGGTAACCGGCGCCTGGTTAATGCTGCTGGTGCCTTTAATCAAAAAACCGTCTGCAGGCAGGCGTTCGTTGGGGCGAACGACCACAATATCGCCCACTTCCAATGCTTCTACCGGAATTTCCAGCAGTTGCTCATTACGGCGAACCATCGCTGTTTTAGGGGCCAGCTCCGCCAGTGCATCGATAGCCCGTTTAGCTCTGCCCATGGCGTAGTGTTCCAGCGCATGTCCCAGACTAAACAAGAACAATAACAAGGCACCTTCAGCCCAGGCACCCAAAGCAGCCGCACCAGCCGCCGCAACCAGCATCAAGGTGTCAATTTCAAAACGTTTATGGCGAAGGTTTTCAATGGCTTCACGCAGGGTAAAAAAGCCACCGAAAAAATAGGCGCTAAGGTAACAGATAAAAGGTAGCCAAGCAGGCGTACTTGCTGACACTTTACCGATAATAAAACCAGCCGCCAGCATAAAACCACTGGCAAGTGCGAACAAAAGCTCTGTATTGGCGCCTAAAAAACCGGCATGTGAATGGGGTTCTGTCTCAGAATGAGAGTGATCTTTATGTTTATCGCTCATATCGGCTCCTTATATCTCACCTTTATACTATACCCCAGTATAGTAGTTACTGTTTTGAGCAGGATCAATTGCTGAGCAGATTTTATTTATACGCTGATAGATCATTCTGGCACTGGCTAAACAATTCAAGTTGTGTTTCTCGCATCGTGGTTTGTACGTTAAATATTGCCAGCAGGGTATGAAAAAGGTTGTCGTGGCTGGCTTTCTGTTCTGTCTGCTGCTGTATACATGAGGTGTTTACCTTTTGACCTGTGATGTAGTTTTCGGACATCCACCATAGCAGTGGTATATGTGTCTGAGCTGTGGGAGCCATCCAGTACGGTAGCCCATGCAGGTAAATGCCATTTTCGCCCAGAGATTCCCCATGATCTGAAACATATAGCATGGCGGTTTGATAGTCCTTGGCCGCTGACAACTGCTTGATAACGGTAGCCAGCAACTGGTCGGTTGCAATAATGCTGTTATCATACGCATTGATCACATCTTGCTGTGAACACAACTGTAGTTGCTTGTTTTGACATTCCGGCACAAAAGCTTTGTCGGTTATTGCACTGCGCCGGTAATACTCCGGGCCATGACTGCCCAGTTGATGAAGCACGATCAGGCGGTCTTTTGTGGCGGTATTAGCCTTGCTAAGGTAAACCGGTAGCCGCTCGCTGAGTACACTGTCCAGACACTGGCCTTTGTCACAGCTGGAGTTATTTTGTTGCTCAAATAAAAACTCTGACGGTACGCGGTCGCACACGCCTTTGCAGCCTGAGTTATTATCAAGCCAAGACACTTCAACACCGGCGTGTTGCAGTATATCCAGAACATTACTGCTGTTTTTGGCAGTGCTTTCTATATAGTCAGTACGCGACAGAGCCGAAAACATACAAGGTAAAGAGTGAGCCGTAGCCGTACCGCATGATGACGCTTGTTTAAAGCTATATACAGGCAGTGCACTGAGCTGCGGGGTGGTATTTCTGACATAACCATTTAGCCCAAAGTGATCGGCTCTGGCTGTTTCTCCGACCACCAAAACAATCAGCTTGGGTTTTGTCGAGGATGTTGCCGCAGGTAGCTGTTTGGCATCGAGACCAAGCTGATTAAAACTGACCGGAAATGCCGTTTTACGGATGTTATTGGCCAACGATACGGTGGCTGACAGGGTGCTGACGGGCAGTGCCAGATAACGTACTTCGCGGAAGTTGCGAAAAAAAGGCGCTAACTGTGAGTAATTGATTGTAACAATACTGAGCAGCGTTAGTATAATCAGCAGTATTGCCGCCAGCCAGTGCAGTAAAAAGCGTTTGTTGCGCACTATTTTGGTTCGGATAACGGTAACTGCCAGCAATGGAAACAGCATCAGCTTGGTTAATTGCCACAACATCCCGCCAGACAACAACCCTTGTGCTTCAGCCGGATCGGTTTCCAGTGCATTTTGCAGCATACTTTTATCAATGACGACACCGTAACTGGTATTAAAATACAGTGCGGTTGAGCCCAGCAGAAACAGCAATAAAAATACCGGCTTTTGTACAGGCCGGAAGCTGAACAAGGTGAGTAACAGAAAATTCAGTAAGAATAATAATGATACAAGACTGAGTTGTAATGAATACTGGCCTGCTGCCCTGGCTTGTATGGCATCGAAAAAGGGCGTGTTCAGTAGTAGGGTCATTGCCAAAGCGCCGACAAAAGCAAACCAGAGCGGATGCCATAGTGGCGAGCTATGGTTAAATGCTATGGTTTGCCGGGGCAGGGGTACTGTTTGCAAATGTGCGGTGGGCGTTAGGTCTGACATAAGCTTTCCATAATCTACTGATATGCAACGCAGCTTAAGGGGCGGTGCTTAAGAAATGCTTAAATTCCTGTGGATCCTTAACAAACTATTGCTGCTACCTATAGCAGAAAGCCCTTTAAGGGCTTTCACAAGGGATATCATCGTTGTATTTACGTTCACGATACAGGTAAGAAGGAAGTTGTACCTGTGCTAAAGCCTGCTGTTGTTGCAAGGGACTTACCGCTTCTTCAGAGAGCGTTAATTGCTGGTGTTCACGATTATAGTTGGCACTAACCGCCTTACCATCGGGTTTCAGAATAGTAAGTTTATCCTCTGTCATCAGGGCAAACAGATTGTCAAACTGTATCAGAGCCCGCCCAGAACTGGTACTGTCCAGCAACAGATCACGTCCCGTCATCGGGTGACAGGACGATATCCCAGCCATGCTAAGCAGAGTGGGAGCCAGATCAATCTGACTACTTAAGGTTGTGAGTATTTCAGGCTGAGTGTCTGCGCCCAGAATTAGTCCTGGAATGCGAAACTTTTCCACCGGGATCAGGTTACTGCCATAGACCCTGTTATCATGATCTGCTACTACCAGAAACAGCGTATCCTGCCAATAAGGGCTTTTCATTGCTTGCTCAAAAAAGCGGCCCATTGCCCAGTCTGCATATTTCACTGCATTGTAAGCCGTATTTTTAGGCTCTTGGTATAGTGAAATCCGGCCGTCCGGGAATTCGAAAGGTTCATGATTGCTAGAGGAAAATATCAGGCTGAAAAACGGTTGCTGCTGTTGATGCAGGGCCAATAACTGCTGATGTGCAGTTCTGAACAAGTCTTCATCGCTGGCTCCCCAACTACCTACCAGCACCGGATTATTGATTTTAGGTAAATCCACAATCTCCTGAAAACCATTGCCGGTAAAAAAGCTACGCATATTATCAAAGTGTGCTTCGCCACCATAAATAAACTGAGTGTGGTAGCCCTGTTTTTTTAAGATGGATGCCAGAGTGGTAAAACCTTGCTGACTGTTTGACAGCTTTACCGTGCTTTGGGCCGGTGTCGGCATAAAGCCGGCAACAACCGCTTCAATACCGCGTACTGAGCGAGTACCGGTAGCATACAGATTGTCAAACCAGATGCCTTGCTGTTTCAGCTGTTCCAGCTCTGGAGTGACGGGTGCGCCGCCGAGTGATTCAACAAAGGTGGCGCCCTGGCTTTCCATCAACACTATTACTATGTTCAGCGGTTTATTACGCTGTTTTACGGCTTGTTGCCAGTGTAAGGTTGGGTATTCTGCATTATTAAAATCATATTGCTGCAGCCAGGGCCAGTTAAGGCTTAAATTCAGCATTTGTGTCTCTGGCAGTTTACCGTACATTCCGCTGGAACGGGCTTCATGTTTGAGGTTATACAAGGCAAATAAAACCGAATAGCCCGAGTTGATGACCAGAGAATTCACCATAGCATCAGAGGTAATTGCAAACAGCGCCGGGTTAGCAGGGCGGTGTGCTGTAGTGGAACGGATGCCGGCAAATACCATAAAAACCACCAGGGGCCACAGTAGTAAATGCTGGCGCAGTGGCCATACTTGCAATGTGTGCTTCGGTAGCCTTAGCGCCCGGTGCAGCAGTAGAGCGGCTGCGACAGTTAACACGGTTCCTGCCACCAGTGGCAATCGGAAGCCATGCCATAAGGTAGAGAAAACTTCTTTCGGGTATTTCAGATACTCAATGTACAAGCGGTTTGGCCGTATATCGTATTGCTGAATAAAGGCGGGGGTGGATAGTTCGATAAATGCAATAAGGATTAAACCCGTCAGGCACCACCAATAGCTAAAACGAAACCAGCTGTGCTGTAATCCGGGACGCGCCCAGCACAGCGATAACAGAACGGGTATTGCAGACCAGATACAAAGTAGAATCAGGTCGGCCCGAATCCCCTGCAGGAATATCATGCCCAATTGGTCTGTAGGTGCTACCCTGTCATATAGCCATAGCACCAGACCAAGCCGGGCCGCACTTAATAGTACCAACCCGATAAGAATCATACGTAGTAAGTAGGTGTAGGGACCGCATGTTATTTGTCGTAATACCGGGAATTTTACTGCAGAAACTTTAGTCATAGAGGCTCGCCGTACTGCCAGATAGAGTGGCTGCAAGGCTAACGAACAATGCTTAAGACTTTCTTAAGACTGTGCTTTTATACTGTTATCTCCAATCATAGGGGGGTATATGAAATCAGAGGCTAAAGGGGTTAAACGGATCATGCTGGCCGGAGTCAATTCGTGGCAAGGGCTGGCCAGTAGCTGGAGATCAGAAGCGGCAATACGGCAGGAAATTATCTTATTACTGGTATTGCTACCTGTAGCCTTGTGGGTTGATGTATCTGCGGCCGAGCGTGCGCTATTGTTATTGAGTGCATTACTGATTCTGATCGTGGAGCTATTAAATACCGGCATTGAAGTGGTGGTGGATCGCATTGGCAGTGAATATCACGAATTAAGTGGTAAAGCGAAAGATATTGGGTCGGCAGCTGTATTAATAACGCTCGTTGCCAGTGCCGCCGTCTGGTTATGTATTTTACTCTAAGCTAGCTGGAAAAAGCCTTTATGAGATTGTTACTGGTTGAAGATGATAGCCTGCTTGCGCAGGGGTTAATTACTGCATTATCACGTATACATTACCGGACAGAACACTGTATTACCGGTTCGCAAGCCATAGTGGCAGCAACCAGTAGCGGGTTTGATGTGATTATTCTGGATCTGGGGTTGCCAGACGGGTTGGCATTACATGTAATTAAAACCTTACGGGCTAAAAAGGTTACAACACCTATTCTGGTGCTGACGGCATGGGATCATCTTGAAACCAAGGTTGAGGCATTAAATGCCGGCGCTGATGATTATGTGCTGAAACCCTGCGATAGCAGAGAAATTGAGGCCCGTTTAAGAGTATTACTGCGGCGTTATCAGCAACGACAGCAGGACATCCTGACTTGTCAGGAAGTAGAAATGAATATGCAGCAGCATCTTTGCCGCTATCAGGGGCGGGATATAGTACTGACTTCACGTGAGTTTTTGATCCTGAAAGAGTTTATGTTACATCCGGATAAAATTCTGAGTAGACAGTATCTGGATGAACTCAGTTCGGGCTGGACAGGCGAAACAGAAAGTAACTCCATAGAGGTGCATATTCATAATATCCGTAAAAAAACTACAGCATCGCTGATAAAAACGGTCAGAGGCGTCGGTTATATGCTGGTGAGTCATCGTGAAAATTAATAGTATCCGCCGGATGCTGTTGCTCAGTGTTAATGCGGTTATCCTGTTAATGTTACTGATTACCAGCCTGAACACATGGTTTAATGTTCATCATGAAATTGACGAGTTATTTGATGCACAGCTGGCACAGTATGCACGGTTAATTCGTCATTTAATGGTAGAGCCCAATACTCCCCTGACTGCAGATAGTAATCACGCCATTGAAATGCCATTTTTACTGGATGATGGTATAGAGCATACTGCAGCAGCAGAACGGTATTCCGAGGGGCATAAATACGAAAGTAAAATTGCAGTTCAGGTCTGGCATGAAAATGGTCAACTGTTAATCCGTTCCGGTAATGTCGGCAAAACGCCATTGTTGCCCAAACAGTCAGGTTTTCATGAGATCCGGCATAATCAATACCTGTGGATTGGCTTTAGCTTATATGTGCCTGATGAAAAAGCCTGGATCTTTACTGCGCAACGGGAAGATGTTCGGGACGAGTTAAGCTGGCATTTAACACTGAATCAGTTGTTACCGCTGGGGATAGCGATATTGCCGATAATGTTACTTGTCTGGCTGGCTGTGGAATGGGGCACGAAGCCGGTACGGGAATTATCGGAAAAGCTGGCAGAAACCAACCCTACTGAATTACAACCTATTGAGATGCCGTTACCACGAGAGTTAAAGCCATTCAAGGACGCTGTGAATAAACTTATGGCTGAGTTAAAAGCTTATCTTAAAAAAGAGAAAATGTTTATTGCAAATGTATCCCATGAGCTGAGAACGCCACTTAGCATTTTGCAAGTGCATACCGATAATCTGGAAAATGCGACCGATATTAAGGAACAACACACAGCAATACAGGCCATAGGCAAAAGCACACGCCGTCTGGCACACCTGGTTAAGCAGTTAATGGAAACAGAAAAACTGGAACATAGTATTGTACTGCAATATCAGGCAATTCAGCTTCTTAGGTTAACAGAGGATGCTCTGGCATCAATAGATTTTCAGCTAATTGACCGCGTAATCTGGGTGGTCGATATACCAAAACAACTGCAAGTACGGGTCGATCCTACATTATTTCAGGCCGCATTACGTAATTTATTGGACAATGCGGCTAAGTATGCGCCTGCTCAAAGTGAGGTCAGTATCAAGGCGCGTATAGAACAGCACGCTGTAGTGATAAGTGTGAGTAATGCAATTAATGGTGATATTACGCTTGAGCTAGCCCGATTGGGAGAGCGCTTTTTCCGGAGTTATGGTCATCAGGATGTTGCAGGCGTCGGCCTTGGATTATCGATTACCCGTAAAATTGTTCACTTACACGGCGGAAAGTTAGTTTTTTCACAAGACATAACCGGACGTTTTGTAACAGAGCTCTTTTTGCTACAAACAACATAAAATAAGAGACAGCTTTTATAGCTACAGACTTGAGAAAGATTAAAACTGACTATACTATAGGGGAGTATAGTTACGGAGTACGGTATGACTCATTCAATTACCAATAAACCCAAGTTACTGACGCGGGTACGGCGGATTAAAGGTCAGGTTGAAGGGCTGGAAAAACAGCTGCTGGCCGAAGGTGATTGTAGTAAAGTACTACAGCAAATTGCTGCGGTGCGCGGTGCTATTAATGGCCTAATGACTGAGATACTGGAACACCATATTCGTGATCATCTGGCAGGCGATAACCTGGAGCCTTTACAGCGCGACGCGGATGTAGAACAGGTTATTAGCGTATTGCGCTCGTACCTTAAAAGCTAATTTCGTTAAATTAGTAAGGCGGTCATTATTTTGATAAGCAACTACGCACTGACTAAAACACCACTAAGCAGAATGTTGATGGCATTACTGCTGGTGGTGCAATTGTTATGCGTAGTTTCCAGCGCTTTCGCTGTTGAACATTCTGCTGATGATATTCATCATCAAATATCATGGTCTGACACCAGTACGGTTGTAGCCGCAGAACAATCATCATTAACTGATGCCTCACTTCATGCAGGTTGCGACCATTGTAGTCATTGCCATGCCGCACATATTGGCTTGTTTAAACCAGCTCCGGCTTTGCCGGTAATTGGTAATGAATTGCTGGTGTCTTACTTAAATTATCTACCCTCTTCCCCTAAACGAAGCATTTACCGCCCACCCATCAGCTGATTCTGTTTTTTTGGTTTTTACATTACCTATAACAGGATTTTGCTATGTTCTTAAAAATGAATTGCAAACGCTTTGCAGCGTTAGGTTTATTGGCTGCTGGCAGTGTGCTGCTGAGCCTGACAGTAAATGCCGCTGAACCTGCAACAGCAGAGTTAACGCTGCAACAGGCAGCAAAGCGGGTGTTACAACAACATCCGCAATTACACGTATTTGATTGGCGCTTAAAAGCAGCGGCGGGTCAGCAGCAATTGGCAGAGCTAACGCCAGGCTATGAACTCGGCGTGCAGGCCGATAATGCCTTTGGCACTGGTGATATGTCGGGTGTTAAAAGCCTCGAAGTTACGGTGTCGTTGTCTTCCGTTATTGAGCTTGGCGATAAGCGCCAGGCCCGGATGGCGGTGTCCAGTGCAAATCAGGGATTATTGCTGGCGCAGCGCCAGGCCGCGAGCCTGGATTTACTGGGCGAGCTGACCCAGCGTTTTGTAACTGTGCTGACATTGCAGCAAAAAACGGCGCTGGCGGCACAAACCGTGAGTATGACTGAGCAGGCTTTAATGCTGGTGACGCAGCGGGTGCAGCGTGGTGCAGCACCAAAGGCCGAGCAACTAAGGGCTAAAGTGGCCTTTAAGCAAGCACAGTTGCAGCATGGCTTACTGCAAACCGAGCTGGATAGCAGCAAGTTGGCGCTGGTCAGTTTATGGGGGGCGGAACAAGCCGATTTTAATCAGGTTAGTGGTGATTTATTTCAGCTGGCGCAAAGCCCATCCTTTCAAACACTTTATCAACAAGTGCTGGCAACCCCCACCGTGGAGGTTTTTGCAGCCCGGCAACGCTTGCGTGATGCTGAGCTGACACTGGCGCAAAGTCAGTCGGCGGGTGATGTACGCTGGCAGATTGGCGCCATGCGCTCACAGGAAAGCCGTGATTTTGGCTTGGTTGCCGGCGTGTCGGTGCCCTTGTTCAGTAAACAGCGTAATCAGGGTGCGATAACTGCGGCGCAGGCAGAGTCTCAGGCGGAACAGTTTGAAAAAGAAACCGCCTTGCTGGATTTACGCGCCCGCTTATATCAGGCCTGGCAAACTCACCGTTACAGCAGTATGGCTGTGAAAGATATGCAGCGCGATATTCTGCCGGTGCTGGAGCAGGCACTACAACAAACTGAAGACGCATACCGCCGTGGCCGTTATGGCTATGCAGAGTGGATTTCTGCCCGTCAGGCACTACAGGACGCTCAGCTTGAGTTGGTTAATGCTGCCAGTACCGCACTGAGCAATCAGGTACTGATTGAACAGCTTGCCGGTGTTGCGCTTGCGGCATCACCTCTGGCGATAAAGACACCCACTCAGCTTATCACTACTGAATCAGGATCTTCCAAATGAAATATTCCGCGTTATTCCTTGCATTACTGATCGCTCAGGGTATGGCTGTTGCACCTGCTCAGGCCGGGCCGGGCCACAGTCATGATGAAAAACCGAAAACGGCGCAAACAAACAGCGCTCATGCCCATGATGATAGCGGGCACGATCATGGCAGCGACCATGATGATGATCACGATGAAGCCGCAACGATTGATGCCGACATGGCAAAAAGGGTAGGGATTGAAGTGGCGACGGCAGGTGCCGGCACCATTGAACGCCATATTCCGTTATACGGTGAGCTTGTAATCCCACCTAACCGTCAGGCACAGGTGCGAGCCCGTTTTCCTGGCATGATTACCCAGATAAAGCCTGCAGTTGGCGACACAGTGAAAAAAGGTGAGGTGCTGGCGTTGGTTGAATCCAATGACAGCCTGCGCACTTATCCGGTAACGGCACCGATAGCCGGAGTGTTGTTGCAACAGTATGCCAGCCAGGGCGAATACACAGCTGGTGAAACGTTATTTTCACTGGCAGACAGCAGCATATTGTGGGCTGAGCTGAAAATGTTTCCTGCCTCATTGGATGAGATAAAAACCGGCCTGCCGGTGCATATCGAAGCTCGCGGCGGCAGGGTTGATAGTCAGATAAGCCATATTTTGCCTGCCTCCGGCCAGCCTTATGTATTGGCGCGGGTTGCACTGGATAACAGTAACGGCCATTTTTCTGCCGGAGAGCGGGTCAATGCGCTGGTGGATGCTGAAATCATAGATGTTTCTCTGGTGATAGATAACAAAGCCTTACAGGATCTGGAAGGTAAGCAGGTGGTGTTTGTGCGCGAAGGCAACCGCTATGAACCGCGACCACTGCAGCTAGGCCGCACCGATGGGCGCTTTACTGAAGTGCTGTCTGGTCTGCATGCTGCTGAAGAGTATGTGGTGGTAAATAGTTATCTGATTAAGGCTGAGATCGAAAAAGCCGGCGCAGCTCACGAACACTAAAATTTGCCTGGCTGCGCTTTGGTTCTGCAGCGTTAAAAACCGGCTCAGCATGCTCATTTACCGCATGTAAACTGCGCTGCTTCGCCCGTTCTTGCCTTGCGTAACCTTTGCTCGCTCAGGCAGATGAAAAGGAGATAAACATGATTGAAGCTATCGTTCGTTTCTCAATTGAGCGACGGTATCTGATGCTGGGCCTGATCTTGTTACTGATTGGCGCCGGGCTGTGGAGTTACCAGCGATTACCTATCGATGCAGTACCTGATATTACCAACGTACAGGTACAAATTAACACCGAAGCGCCTGGCTATTCACCTTTGGAGGCTGAGCAACGGATTACCTTTGTGGTGGAAACGGCGCTTTATGGCTTGCCAAAACTAAAATATACCCGTTCGTTGTCACGTTACGGGCTGTCACAGGTAACAGTGGTGTTTGAAGAAGGCACCGACATTTATTTTGCCCGTAACCTGCTTAATGAGCGGCTTGGCAGTATCAAGAATGCGCTGCCTGCCGGGCTGGAACCACAAATGGGACCCATTGCTACTGGCCTGGGGGAAATATTTGTTTATACCGTCGATGTTAAACCCGGCGCTACTGATGCAAATGGCAAACCGCTTGATGCCATGTATTTGCGTGAAGTACAGGACTGGATTATCAAACCGCAACTGGCGCAAGTGCCCGGTGTGGTTGAGGTGAACACCATAGGTGGTTATGACAAGCAGTACCATGTGATGCCTGATCCGGCAAAAATGCTGGCAATGGGTATTACGTTGCCGCAACTGTCAGAAGCACTGCTTAGCAATAATACTAACCGTGGTGCAGGTTACATTGAGCGTAATGGCCAGCAATTACT
This sequence comes from Rheinheimera sp., assembly GCF_036568245.1. Classification (GTDB taxonomy): domain Bacteria; phylum Pseudomonadota; class Gammaproteobacteria; order Enterobacterales; family Alteromonadaceae; genus Alishewanella. The sequence continues at coordinate 19,205 of NZ_DATCSY010000114.1, forward strand.
GGTACGTTCGCCCAGCCAGCTCAGTACTATCAGTAGTATTGAAAATGTCGTGGTGGCGTTAAATGGCTCAGTACCTATCCGGATAAAAGATGTGGCAGAAGTTGGGCTTGGCAAAGAGTTACGTACCGGTGCCGCTACCCGTGACGGCCACGAAACCGTAATGGGTACGGTGATGATGCTGCTGGGAGAGAACTCCCGGGCAGTAGCACGTGATGCGGCAGCCAAACTGGAGGCTATAAAAACCTCTTTGCCAGCAGGTGTGATAGTAGAAGCCGTGTATGACCGCACGACTTTGGTCGATAAAACCATTGCGACTGTGCAAAAAAATCTGTTGGAAGGCGCATTACTGGTCATTGTGGTGCTGTTTGTGCTGCTGGGTAATATCCGTGCGGCACTGATTACCGCCGCCGTAATCCCGCTGGCAATGCTGGCCACCATTACCGGTATGGTGCAGCAAGGCGTATCCGCTAACCTGATGAGTTTAGGTGCGCTCGACTTTGGCCTGATTGTCGATGGTGCGGTGATTATTGTCGAAAACTGCATTCGCCGTTTAGGCCTGGCGCAACATCAAACCGGCGGTTTGCTGCTACTGCGCGAACGTTTAAAAGTGGTGTTTGAAGCCACCACCGAGGTGATTAAACCCAGCTTATTCGGCGTGGCCATTATTACCGTAGTGTATATTCCGGTGTTCGCTTTAACCGGGGTTGAAGGCAAAATGTTTCACCCTATGGCGGCAACGGTAGTGATGGCGCTGCTGGCGGCAATGGTGCTATCTCTGACAATAGTGCCAGCGGCTATTGCCGTATTTATGAGCGGTAAAATCAAAGAGCAGGAAAGCCCGCTAATAGTAGCTGCTAAATCTGTCTACCGGCCGATACTGCACGCCGTGCTTAAACTCCGGCTGCTAGTGGTGGGGCTGGCCAGCGCGTTGGTTGTCGGCTGCATCTGGCTGGCCACTACGCTTGGCTCAGAGTTTATTCCACAGCTGGATGAGGGCGATATTGCCTTGCATGCGATGCGGGTAACCGGCACCGGCCTTGAGCAATCTGTGCAGATGCAGGAAGTGCTGGAGCAGCGTATCAAACAGTTCCCTGAGGTTGATAAGGTATTTGCCAAAATTGGTACACCAGAGGTGGCAACCGACCCGATGCCCCCGAATGTGGCCGACAACTTTGTGATTTTAAAGCCACGTAGCGAATGGCCCAACCCAGCGAAAACCAAAGCGGAGCTGGTTACTGAAATGGAAGCCGCGTTGGAGCAGTTGCCAGGGAATAATTACGAGTTTACCCAGCCTATTCAGATGCGTTTTAACGAGCTGATTTCCGGCGTGCGAGCAGATGTAGGCATTAAGGTATTTGGTGATGACCTTGATGTGTTGCTAAAGGTTGCCCAAAGCATTGAACAGGTTGCCGGTAGCATCAGTGGTGCGGCCGATGTACGCACCGAGCAGGTATCGGGTTTGCCAGTGTTAGCCATTACGCCCAAACTAACAGCGTTATCGCGCTACGGGCTGACCGTTAGCCAGTTTCAGCACGTTATTGCCATGTCTGTTGGCGGTGAACACGCGGGTTTGATCTACGAAGGCGATAGGCGGTTTCAGCTGGTGGTACGCTTGCCAGAACAAATCCGTAGCGATATTGATAACCTGGCCTGGTTACCTATTCCAACGCCCGATGGCGGTTATGTACCACTGACAGAAATTGCTACGCTGGATATTCAGACCGCGCCGGCGCAAATTAGCCGCGAAAACGGCAAGCGCCGTATTGTGGTGTCAGTGAATGTGCGTGAGCGTGATTTAGGCAGCTTCGTCGCTGAGCTAAAACAGCGGGTTAACTCGCAAGTGAGCCTACCAGCCGGTTACTGGCTGGATTATGGCGGCACTTTTGAGCAACTGGAGTCTGCCAGTAAACGCTTAATGCTGGTTGTGCCCATTACGCTACTGCTGATTATCGGTTTACTGGTGATGGCGTTTAACTCGTTAAAAGATGCGCTGATTATTTTTACCGGCGTGCCTTTGGCACTCACCGGCGGCGTATTGGCACTGTGGCTGCGCGGTATGCCGCTATCTATCTCTGCCGGGGTGGGTTTTATTGCGCTGTCTGGCGTGGCGGTGTTAAACGGCCTGGTCATGGTGTCGTTTATGCGCCAGTTGTGGCAAGAGAAAGGCGATTTGCTGTACGCGGTGGTTGAAGGTGCGTTAATCCGCTTGCGGCCGGTATTAATGACGGCACTGGTTGCCAGCCTGGGTTTTGTACCAATGGCGCTTAACACCGGCACCGGTGCTGAAGTTCAACGTCCGTTGGCAACCGTGGTTATCGGCGGCATTATTTCGGCAACCTTGCTGACCTTGGTTGTGCTACCGGCGATTTATCATTGGTTACACAATAAAAAAGCCAATAACCTGAATTAAAACGTAAAAGTAAAGGCACAGTTATTGTGCCTTTACAGCTTGTAGTGCTGTATGTTTTCCTGAGTACTATCTGGAAAAGTATCAAGCTACAAGTGTCTGGGCTGTAGCAAAATGGCAGGAACACTGGTTACTGACGCTAGAAGATGAAAACGAATTCGCGTTAGCGTTCGGTGAAAGTAAGAATAACCTCATGATGCTTGGGTTTTCGTCTTCTGATGCGCTTGCAGAGTGGTTAGGATAATGGCATATAACAATTGCCATCAAAAACGCGCCCGTAGAGCGCTCGACTCGCAACACGTTGCTCGCGTGTGCTGCGAGCATTAGACCCCCCGAGGGTTAGTAGCCAGGAAAGCTTATGTTTTGTACATCAATACTAAAATGTTTTTAGACTATAATCCGACTCAAGGAAAAGTTGCCGATGACCGTGTCTATAAAACGCGGCAGCCATTGCCGCCGTTAAATCGTTGGGTGCAGACGTTTTGGCAGCTCACGGTCTCCAAAGGCCGGTTTCAATACCATAGTGTGCCGGATAACTGCGTTGATTGGATTATAAATTTAGATTGTTTTGACGACAACTTTCTTATTCCGCCATTTCTCTCTTCTACATTATTTGACATTGATGGCCCAGCGTCTTTTTTTGGTATACGTTTTCGAATTCTAGGACATATAGGTTTGATCTCTCTGCCTTTAGGGGAGTGGGATGCGGCTGGAAGTGTAAAGGCGGGAGACTTATTACCCGCGGATATCGTTTACTCTGTATTTGAAGCCATTGATAACGCAAAGAGCTTTGATAAGCGCTGCTGTAGCTTGTCGGCAGTCATTCTTTCTGCCATAACGTTTGCAAACGTTGACCCTCGTTTAGCTCGTTACATTCGATACTGCTACGAAAATGCCAGCTCTAATCTTGATCTGTCAGATAGCCAGAGCTCTAAATTTGGTGTGTCTGCACGTCAGCTTAGACGGTTGGCCAAAATGCACGTTGGCTTGCTGCCCAAAGATTTTGGCAGGGTACTGAGGTTTCAGAGTGCTCTCAAAGCGATGAATACACCGCAAAACAACAAGACCTACCTGGATTATTACTACGATCAGCCCCATTTTGTGCGTGAATTTAAACGTTTATCTGGAGTCACACCGACACAGTTCAGAAAAATGTCCGTTTTATACAATCATTACTCTTCTGAGTGAAGAATAATCTTAATCACCTAATCAACAGCAAGAGATTAATAAGATGATTGAAATAGACGCAATGTTTCCTGTGATGGTAACGGCAAATTTAGAAGCAGTGAAAGCATTCTATGAATCCGTGTTCGGATTTAATGCAGTATTTTACGACGCTGACTTTTACTTGCATTTAGTGTCACCCAGCTCAGGTGTCCAGCTTGGCTTCTTAATGCCAGAGCATGCAAGCCAACCAGACTTTCTTCGAGCACTAATGTCTCCAGATGGCTATGTGATATCACTGGAAGTTAAAGATGCAGCTCATGCTTATGCTGAAGCACAAAAAATGGATTTGACAATGGCTATGGAGCTCAAAGAAGAAGTTTGGGGGCAGATACATTTTATGCTGCAAGACCCGGCAGGTTTTCGAATCGACGTGGTCCAACACTTAGAAGCTTCAGGTAACTAGTCAGAGCAAAATCTAACAAGGCCGGCAAAAACGCGCCCGTTGGGCGCTCGACTCGTAACACGTTGCTCGCCTTTGTGGCGGGCAACAGGCAATAATATAAGTTGGAGCAAGGATTCTTCGATGTATAAGATCACTGGTGGAATAGTAGGTATTTTTGGCATTGCAGTAATGACTTACTTTAATCTTCTGTCATCCACAGCGCCAAATCCAAGGTATGCACTTATGGGCGCGGTTATATTTGTCATTGGGCTTGGTATTATTATGGTTAATCGTTTTAAAGTTAAGCCTGATAAAAATGGCAAGGACTAAACAAGGTGCGACATTCTGGGCCTACGGCCCCCTGCGACGTTCACTAGTTTGCGTGGATGCGCAGAGTGTTAATGCCCACTTTCCATTTATAGCTGACTGTCAGTTGAAATATAACAGTGTTATTAACAACGATAAGATCAGCTATGAGCTACTACAAACCAGCTAGCGGTATTTTCTCTGTGCTTTGCGTTTACGCTCTGCTTCGCGCTCGGCTTTATCTTTCGCTTTGGCTGCTTCTTCGGCTTTGGCTTCAATCAGCTCCTGGCTGACCATTTCAGGGGTTTCCAGCGTGATGCCGCCGATATTGCCGGCACGCAGCTCGGTTATCAGAATGGAGCCGACTTTTTCCAGATCGACGATACCGCCTTTACGCATAGCGCCGCGCTTTATACCGATGGCGTCCATCAGCGCGATATCATTCTCAGGCACTTCCGTTAAACCAAAACGTTGCATCACCGCTTGCGGATAAGCCTGCAGCAGATAATCGGCGGCAAACATGGCAATATCGGCATAGTCAAACACGGTGTCTTTAATGGCGCCTGTCACGGCCAGACGATAGCCACAGGTTGGCGGGCTAAGCTTGGGCCATAAAAACCCAGGCGTGTCGGTTAAAATCACGTTGTTGTCCAGCTTGATACGTTGCTGCATCTTGGTCACACCGGCTTCATTGCCGGTTTTGGCGATGGTTCTGCCTGCTAACGTATTGATCAGCGTGGATTTGCCAACGTTCGGAATGCCCATAATCATCGCACGGGCACCGCGGATGTCGAGGTTACGCTCTGGCAGCATGTCATTGCACAGCTGTAATAGCGCCCGGATTTGTTCCGGGTTTTGCTGGCTGATAGGAATGGCTTTTATACCCGCCTGGCTGTCAAAGTGATCAACCCAGCGCTGCGTTAATGCCGGGTCGGCTAAATCGGCTTTATTCAGTACTTTGATACAAGGCGTATTGCCGCGAAGCTGCGGTACCAAAGGGTTTTCACTGGAGAAGGGAATTCGTGCATCGAGCATTTCGATAATAATATCGACCTGCGGCATGACTTCGGCTATTTCTTTTCGGGCTTTATGCATATGGCCCGGAAACCAGTTAATCGACATCTTTGAGTACCTTAATTAAATATCCGGCGCTAACCAAAACAGTAGCGCCCATCGTAAAGACGGGCGCTATGATACCGCAAAAATGTTCAAAGGTATGTCACTGCAAAACGAACTGGTAAAAACTCAGTACAGAAAGGGGCGCCAGTACAGCAGAATAATAGGCTGCATTAGGCAACTGAATAACCCCAAGATTGCGGAACAACAGCATTAACTGATACAGCCCTGCGACAGGGGGCAACACCGTTAGCCAGACATTGCCGGTAAGTATCGGAAAAAACCAGCTGATAATGGGTTCACAACTACTGACTAATACAAACAGGGTTAGCAACAACAGGTAGTGTTTCGGAGAGAGCTCCGGCATTGGGGTCAAATTGTCCATAATGCTCTACGATCAGATAAACCAGATAATTTAATATAAAAAAACAACATCCCATTTACCCGCGATGTTTTGTATAAAAGTGTAACACCGCCGAAGCTTAGGCATTAGTTTCTACTTTGGCAATGGTTTTTGTTAAAAAAATATCATTATTGCGACGTATTTGTGGCGTCATTTAACTCTGGCTCGTCATCGGCTGGCGGTTCGTAGCGGCGTATTTGCAATACTATGCCCAGATATGGATGATCGAGGTAATGAATTTCCCCACTGATGACCCGGCGGCTCTGGCGCACATAAATCGTCTGTAAACTGTCGTTTGCGGCGGGCAGACGTAGATTAAATTCTGTGTTTACAAACAGATAGTGATCCAGATGTAGCTTAAACAAACCATCCAGCTGCCATACCTGATCCGGCAGGTTGCGGCTGGTCAACGTGTCTGAATGTACCGGATTATCGATAGCGGAAACGGCATTATCAGGCAACTGGCCGTTTGCGTTTAGTTGTTGTAACAGCAGATCGATACCGGCCATTAACTGATCGGAGTTTGTATTGTTGGCTGCCGCTAAATCGTTGCTGATAAGCTCGGCGCTGTCAGCGGCCTGGGTGTTCGCCTCAGCAGTAACATCGACAACAGCCTGGCCCCAGTAGTCAAACTGCTCACTGTAGTTTTTTCCACTGAACCAGCGACTGGCGATAGCACGGCGCTCTGTTACCGGCGCCTGACGCCAGCTCGTATGCAGTAAAAGCTGAGTACCCGAAGTGCGGGTAATTTTGCTGGCGATATCTGTCAGCTGCAGTGACGCGCGCTCTGCCAGATAAGGCTTGTTTATGTGCAGGCCTGAGCCGGTTATAACCGCGGGCAGGGCAGCAGGGTACGGCACTTTATCGTAAGTGCGGCGGGGCTCAAACAGATTACTCAGCTGCCAGCTATGTGGTTGTCGTTCAACTATGCAAAGCTGGGCAGATATTGCCTGCGCAAACTGATATGTATCCTCTGCTGCTATTGTGTCGTTACACAGTGGTAACTCGGCCAGTAAGCCAGACAAATCCGGTTGCAGCAACGGAGTCACTAAGTCATAAGCTCGGCCAGGCTTTATCGCCGTTACGGCATCGCCGAATGTTTCCTGTAATGACGTTGCTGGTGTCTGACTGAAGATCAGCATTTCGACTTCAAACCAGCGTTGCTCCTGAGCATGTAATACCGTGCTAAACAGCGCGGCGCCGATGAAACTGCAACTGACAGCTTTACTCATTTTTCTACCTTATGTCTGGCAAAATCCTGCAACATGTTTGCGATAAGGCTCAGACGTGCTGCGCCATCATCAGAGGCAATATTAAACCGTAACTTCTGCCCGCCCTCGAGTTTAAATACCCGCGATTGCTTTTGAATAAGCTCAATAATATAGGCTGGCGATACAGCCGTTTTTTCACTGAACTCGACTACGCCACCTTTGCTGTTCGCCTCGATGCGACGGATCCCCAGCTGCTGCGCCTGTATTTTAAACTCGGATATCGCCACCAGATTTTTAGCGGCATCTGGCAGTAAGCCAAAACGGTCAATCAGTTCTACCTGAACTTCATCAAGTTCTTCCACACTGTTAGCCGACGCCAGCTTTTTATAGCAGGATAAGCGTAAATTTACATCCGGAATATAACTTTCAGGTAGCAGCGCAGGTATACGCAGCTCCATTTCAGTCTGCTGGCTCAGCATCGCATCAAGGCTTGGCTCGCGGCCTTCTTTCAGCGCTTTAACGGCCTGTTCCAGCATATCCATGTATAAACTAAAACCAACGGATTCTATCTGGCCACTTTGTTCATCACCCAGTAGCTCGCCTGCGCCGCGGATCTCTAAATCATGTGTCGCCAGCGCAAAGCCCGCGCCTAAATCTTCCAGACTTGCTATGGCTTCAAGCCGCTTTTCGGCATCTTTGGTCAGACGCTTGGGGGGCGGTGTCAGCAAATAGGCATAAGCCTGGTGGTGCGAACGGCCGACACGCCCACGCAGTTGGTGCAGCTGTGCCAGGCCAAAATTATCGGCACGGTTGATAATAATGGTATTTGCGGTTGGCACATCGATACCGGTTTCAATGATGGTTGAGCACAACAGCACATTAAAGCGTTGATGGTAAAAGTCTGCCATGATTTGTTCCAGCTCGCGCTCGCGCATCTGGCCATGTGCAATACCAATGATGGCTTCTGGCAGCAGCTGGGCTAAATCAGCGGCGGCTTTCTCGATAGTGGCAACATCGTTGTGCAAAAAGTACACCTGGCCACCCCGCAGAATTTCGCGCATCACCGCTTCGCGGATCAGGCCGTTTTCGTACTCGCGGACAAAGGTTTTCACAGCGAGGCGTCTTGCCGGTGGGGTGGCGATAATCGACAGATCCCGCATGCCGGACATCGACATATTCAGCGTACGTGGAATGGGGGTGGCGGTTAATGTCAGGATATCGATATCGGCACGCAGCGCTTTGATTTTCTCTTTTTGACGCACGCCAAAGCGGTGTTCTTCATCGACAATCAACAGACCAAGATCCTGCAGTTTGATATCATCCTGTAGTAGCTTATGAGTACCGATTAAAATATCCACTTTACCGCTGGCGACATCTTCAAGAATGGCTTTTTGTACTTTGGTGCTGACAAAACGCGACAATACTTCGACCCGCACCGGCCAGTTGGCAAAGCGGTCTTTAAAGTTTTCAAAATGCTGTTGTGCCAGAAGTGTTG
>NZ_DATCSY010000115.1:0-9028 GCF_036568245.1 Rheinheimera sp.
CACTGTCCGGGTTCAGCCAGCCTTTAACCTGCATATCATCACGCCACATATAAAATGCTGCGACCCGCGCCGTAATACTCTGGTCCAGCGCACTGCCCTTTACACCCAATTCGGCGTTGTACAAGGTTTCCGGTTTAAAACTGGCTTTGCTTAACAACTCAGTTAAATTGCCATCCGCCGCTTTTGACAGTGCATCGCCGTTAACACCTCCGGCTTTATAGCCGCGCGATGCCAGCAAATACACTAGCGCCTGCTGATTTACCTGATAATTCAGACTCAGCTTAGCGCCCCACATCGTATCGTGATTTTCAATCACATTGCCGCTGCTGTCGCTGTATTCATCATCATAACGCTCCAGTCGTAAACCGGAGACCAGCGTCCAGTGGGTATTTAATGGTGTAGACAGCTCCCCGTACAGTGCAGCATTGGTGCGATTTAACGCACTGACAAAACTATCGGCCTGCCATAAATCCCAGTTCCAGAACTGACGGGTTAAATCGAAGCTTCTATTGGCTGCATACAAGCCAAAAGCCCAGTCACTGTTACCAAGTTTACCCTCAGGCGTAGAAATAAAACGATAATCCAGTGTCAGCTGGTCGCGGTTACGCAGATAACGATCGGTGGTTGAGTACTCATCAGGATGAATGCCAGCATAGCTCCAGTCCTCATCAAAACCGTAGTCACTGTCAGCAGTCAGCCAGCTTAGCTGCGCCAGCACGGTGGCAAACGGCAAACCGCTGTAATCAGCCTGTAATGCCACAGCTTTGCTGCGGATTTGGTCTTGCCCCGGCTCATCCGATAAGGTTGTGCGGTTGCGATCCAGCGAAAATGCATCGTAACCGTTATCCTGGTCAACAAAATGCGTTACCAGCTGTAGCGCCAGCGTATCCATTGGCTGGTAGCGCAACTTAAACCGGCCGGTAAATTCATCGATGTTGTTGGTGTCATCACGGTTAAGGTAAGCATTGTCGATAAAGCCATCAGAGTATTGCTGCTCCAGTGCCAGGCTGTAACCTACCTGCTCATTCAGGCTGTTACTGAACTGACCGACCAGTTGACGGCTGTCGTAATTGGCTAACGTCGTGCTGAATTTACCTTCAGGCGTTGCTGTTGGCCCTTTTGTTGTCAGATTCACCATGCCCGCCAGTGCGTTGGCACCAAAGCGGGTTGCTTCCGGGCCGCGGAACACTTCAAGCTGAGCCAGATCACTGATGCCACTGATACCTAAGCCAGAGTATTCAATACCGTCAATCAGAATGCCGACCGACGGGTTAATGGTATCGACAAATTCACTGCGCTCGCCAATGCCGCGCACCTGAATATAGCGCCCGCGCGAGGCACCCGCGGTAAAGTTGACGTTGGCAAACTGATTGAGTAAGTCATCAAGATGCTGTGCAGATGTACGCTTGACATCCTGCTCACTGACAACAGCAATACTGCCGGATAATTGTTGCACCGACTGCTGACGAAAATCACCCTGTACGGTGATGCGTTCGACTGATGATTCGGCCTCATTGGCCTGGATAGCAAAACTGCTGCCGACGGCAACAGCAAGTAAAGACGGAAGTAAACGCATTGTTGTATGAATCTCCAAAACTTCAGAGATCACACCAGCTTGAGGAGTTAGCACCATCCCTCCGCCGGTATAATCCGGATCAGGTTCTAAGGGTTTGCCTGTAAAGGCATCTCAGCAAAAGCACCCCTTGGTTGCGCGGCAAGTGTAAAGCGTTTTATCTCGCGATGCAATCTGGCAGCGAGCAACAGGCTGTGCCCGATTACAGCCGAAGGGGCTAGTTGGAGTTGTGGCCAGAGGAGCCTGCAGCGTCAAAACTGCAGGCTAGCAGGTGTCAGGCACCGGACGTTAACCATCAGTTGCCGGCAAACACCCGCCAGTCGTCATTTAATTGCATCGCCAGCAGGTTCAGTTGCTCGCTGGCATGAGTGGCGCGCCCGGCACCATCACTCAGCTGAGAAATATCATCGTTTAGCAGATGTATGCTACCGGCAATCTCTGCCGCTACGGTTTGCTGCTGCGTTGTTGCAGCCGAAATAGTACCGTTGGTTATAGCAATACTTTCAACGGCAGCGGCAAGCTCAGCAAAGCGCTTACCCGCGTCCTGCGCCAGTTGCACATTGCTTTCAGCCTGGCCGTACGCATCCTGCATCGTATCCACCGCGCTACTGGCCTGTTGCTGCAGCTTGCTGATCATGGCATGAATAGACTCTGTTGCCTGCTTAGTATTGGCAGACAGTGTACGCACTTCATCTGCCACCACAGAGAACCCCCGACCGGCTTCACCGGCTCTGGCAGCTTCTATGGCGGCATTGAGCGCCAGTAAATTCGTCTGTTCGGAAATTTTGCGGATCACATCCAGCACTGATGAAATCTGGCCAGATTCCTGCTGCAGCTGTTTCACAACCGTCGCACTGTGCTCAAGCTGCTGTGCCAGTGCTGTAATGCCCGCTGCACTGGCAGTGGCGACTGCACTGCCCGCGCTGCACAACTGCTCAGCCTGCTGCGCAGCTGTAGTTGCTTCTTTGGCGTTGGTCGCGACCTGCTGCACTGATGCCGTCATTTGCTCCACTGCAGCGGCCAGTTGCCCGGCTTGCTGTGCCTGACGCCCGGCGCCCTGACTAACATCGTCACTGCTCTGAAATACAGACTCGGCCTGCTCACTGAGGGCACCGGCACTGCTACCCAAACGGGCAACCAGCTGCTCAAAGTGGCCAATCATATGATTCAGTGCCTGCGATGCCTGAGCAATTTCATCACTGCCGCTATCGTTGGCCCGTAAGCTCAAATCCGAGCTTTGTTGCACCTGTTTTAGCATATCGCGCAGGGCCCACAGTGGCCGGCAAACCGAGCGTTGCACCCGCCAGACCAACAGGCTGATCATCAGCAGTAACGTAATACCAGCCAGCAGGTAGGCCTGTACCAGCTGCGCAGTAAAGTCTGCCGCTTCATCCCGCACCACTGCGCCGGCTGCGAGCTGTTGCTGAATAAACGCCTCAGCAAGCTTGGCAAAAGCGGTGATACGCAATTCAATTTCGTTGTTAACGGTAGATTCGTTCAGAATACGCACCAGCAGCGCATCACTGCCGGCGTAACTTATCCATTCCTGATAATGCTTTATGGCTTTTTCAAACGCCTGATCCAGCGCTGCGTAATACTCAGCATCGGTCATTACCGGCCGGCTTTGTACAAAGTTCTGCCACTGTTGCGTAGCATGTTCCAGCTGGCTTTTTATAGCTTGTTCGGTCGCTTCCGCGGATGCCCAGCCTGTGCGGTACTTACGGATGTCCTGCAGTGCACTTTGTTGCAAGATCTGCTGCACAGCCATGACATCAGACAAAATAGCCAAGTGATCGCTATAGAGTTTATTAAACAACCGATCCTTTTGCTGCACACTGAAAAAAGCCGCTATCAGCACCAGCGCGACCAGCATCAGAGGAATCACACCCAGCAACAATACCCGGGATGAAATTTTCAGCTTCGACAACATAACGGCTCCACTCTGCAAGGCTTTGACGCGCGCAGTGTAAGCGTCGCAGATGATATTTATGTGACAACCTGAGGCTGGTCGCTACTAGACTGACCTTCATCAAAATGTCATATTCACCACGCATCATTACATGCGAAAAAACAGATATAGTAAGTTAACTATGCAGCCTATTACCCTTTACAAAGCCATCGCCGATAACACCCGCCTCAAAGCAGTGTTACTGCTGTGCCAACAGCCAGAGTTATGTGTCTGTGACCTGATGCAGGCACTGGGTGAGCCTCAGCCTAAGGTATCGCGTCATCTGGCACTGTTAAAAAAGGCCGGCCTGCTGCAGGACAGAAAGCGCGGCCTGTGGGTATTTTACCGCTTGCATCCGGCATTGCCGGCATGGGCGGAAATGGTGCTGCGCCAAACGCTGGCACATAACCCGGAGTTCATCCGCGACAATATCGCAAGTCTGGCTAACCGCCCGGCTGTCACCTGTTGCTAAGGAGTACTGATATGACAATTAAAGTAGGTATAAATGGCTTTGGCCGTATTGGTCGCCTGGCTCTGCGGGCAGCGTTTGACTGGCCTGAAGTAGAATTTGTACAGATTAACGACCCGGCTGCCGGTGCCGACACACTGGCCCACTTGCTCAATTTTGACTCTGTGCACGGTATCTGGTATCACAACGCCCAGGCTGAGGGCAATAACATCCTGATCAATGGTAAGGCGGTGACGGTTAGCAGTAACAAAGCCATCGCTGATACTGACTGGTCTGGCTGTGATGTCGTGATTGAAGCCTCCGGTAAAATGAAAAGCAAAACACTGCTGGAAGCTTACCTTACACAGGGTGTCAAACGGGTTGTCGTCAGTGCGCCGGTAAAAGAGCCTGGTGTACTCAATATCGTGATGGGGGTAAACCATCAGCTGTACGACAAACAGCAGCATCGCATCGTCACCGCGGCCAGCTGCACGACGAACTGCCTGGCACCGGTGGTTAAAGTGATCCATGAAAAACTGGCTATTAAACACGGCAGCATGACCACCATCCATAACTTAACCAATACCCAGAGCATTCTTGACACACCGCATAAAGACTTGCGCCGTGCCCGCGCCTGTGGCAGCAGTTTAATTCCTACCACCACCGGCTCTGCGACCGCGATTACGGAGATTTTCCCCGAACTAAAAGGCCGGCTTAATGGCCACGCTGTGCGGGTACCGTTGGCGAATGCCTCGTTAACTGACTGCGTATTCGAAGTTGAACGCACTACCACAAGTGATGAAGTGAATGCTCTGCTAAAAGCAGCTGCAGAAGGTGAATTAAAAGGCATATTAGGTTACGAAACCCGGCCGCTGGTGTCGGTGGATTATAAAACCGACCCAAGGTCGGGTGTCATCGATGCCTTATCTACGCTGGTTATCAATGGCACTCAGGTGAAAATCTATGCCTGGTACGACAACGAGTGGGGTTACGCCAACCGCACCGCTGAGCTGGCAAGAATGGTCGGCCTGCAGGATAAAACCTAAGCTATGACAAAACCACTTAGCCCGGAGCTGAAACAGTACCTGCTGATCACCGGCAATTACTGGGCTTTCACCCTGACCGATGGCGCACTGCGCATGCTGGTAGTGCTGCACTTTTACAGCCTCGGCTACACCGGCATCGCTATTGCGATGCTGTTTTTATTTTATGAAGTATTTGGCGTCATCACTAACCTGCTCGGAGGCTGGCTGGGGTCAAGGATCGGCTTAAACCACACAATGAATCTGGGCTTGCTGCTACAGATTGTCGCACTGGCGATGCTTCTGCTACCGGCAGTATATCTGGTTGTACCCTGGGTAATGGCCGCCCAGGCGTTGTCCGGTGTCGCTAAAGATCTGAATAAAATGAGTGCCAAAAGCAGCATAAAAATGCTGCTGCCAGCCGATGCCCAAAGTGCGCTGTTTAAGTGGGTGGCCATATTAACAGGGTCAAAAAATGCGTTAAAAGGTGCAGGGTTCTTCGCCGGCGGTGCCTTACTGAGCCTGTTTGGCTTTCAATCGGCCATTCTGTGCCTGCTGTCATTGCTACTGGTGGTATGGCTGTTTAGTTTATGGCAACTGAAAGCCGGGCTTGGTAAGAGTAAATACAAAGCCAAATTCAAAGATTTAGTCTCCAAAAGCCGGGCGATAAATGTGCTGTCTGCAGCCAGGTTGCTGTTATTTGCTGCCCGTGATGTCTGGTTTGTGATTGCCCTGCCGCTGACGCTGGCCAGTCAGTTTGGCTGGAGCCATTGGGCCGTTGGTAGCTTCCTTGCGCTGTGGGTAATTGGCTATGGCGCGGTGCAAAGTGCAGCCCCTATACTAACAGGCAACAAGGCATCCGCCAGGCTGCCTGACGGGCGCACCTTAACGCACTGGGCGATGCTGCTGAGCAGCATACCGGCACTGATTGCACTGGCAATGTGGCAGCAGTGGCACAGCGAGGCAGTACTCATGAGCGGATTGCTGCTGTTTGGCACAGTGTTTGCGGTTAACTCGTCCTTGCACAGCTATATGATTATCCGCTACGCCAAAAGTGATGCCGTCTCACTGGACGTCGGCTTTTATTACATGGCAAATGCGATGGGCCGCTTACTGGGAACTGTATTGTCTGGCTGGCTTTATCAGGCTTACGGTCTCATTGCCTGCTTATGGGTCTCCTCTGCCCTGCTGGCAGCCACAGTGCTTGTTTCTGCCAGGCTGAGCAAACAACAAGCATGACTTTAAGCTGCACCTGCTCTACACTGCAATAAGCCGCTGATAACACTCTGGAATATCTTTATGCTTAGCCTGCGACCGCGTCAGCTACTGTTATTGTCATTACTGGCTGCTTTTGCCACTATGGCGCTAAAAACGCTGGCCTGGTATTTCACCGGTTCTGTCGGCTTTTTATCTGACGCTATTGAGTCGCTGGTGAATGTCGCCGGTGCAGGTTTTGCCCTGCTGATGGTCAGCATAGCGCGCCGTCCGGCAGATGACAGCCACCCTTATGGCCACAGTAAAGCCGAGTATTTATCGGCTGCATTTGAAGGCGGCATGATTTTTCTGGCAGCGGTCGCCATTTTGTTTACCGCTGCAGAGCGCCTGCTCAACCCTCAGCCCCTTGCCACGCTCGGGCTTGGTACCGCACTTACCGTTCTGGCCAGCCTGATTAACCTGGGTATTGCATTGCTGCTATTACAAGGCGGTAAACAGCACCATTCACCTGCACTTGAAGGCGATGGTAAGCACCTGCTAACTGATGTGTGGACCACGGCCGGTGTGGTAATAGGGGTAGCACTGGCAGCGCTGACCGACATGCATTGGCTGGATCCGCTGGTTGCAATTGCTGTCGCACTGCATATTCTGCATGAAGGTGGCGGCATCTTATATCGTGCCGTCAACGGCCTGATGGATAAAGCACTGCCTGACGAAACCATACAGCAACTTGAACAAAGCTTGCAGGTGTTTGCCAGCACCAGCGTTCAGTTTGTTAACCTGCGCACGCGCGCAGCAGCCACGTTACGTTTTGCCCAGGTCGATATGCTGGTTCCCGGCAGCTGGAGCGTGCAGCAGGCACATCAACTGGCGGATGAGGCCGAGCTGGCAGCCAAACAGTTGAATATCGAACTGGTCATCCATATTGAACCGGCGATAACCGGCTAACTGGTTTTTTTACTATTCAGCGCTACAGTTAATCAGACATAGCTAAAATAATATGGCGTCAGCGCAGTATGCCAGACAACTTTTCAGCCGTTACTTATACCTCTGCCATCACAGATAGCGCCGACTTCCAGAGGCAGTTCAGTTATTTTCGTATCCGTCGTCTGCTGCAGATCACCGGTTTCACCTTGCTGGGCCTTATATTGGCTGTTGCTGTGTCGTCAGGCACAACCCAGTTGCTGATCCTGACCGGCTGCATTGCCTTAGTGGTCGCCGGCGGCTTTGCGCTGAAACAGCAAGCACTGGTGTCAGCCTATATCCTGCTTTGGTCAATGGCATTAATGCTTTCAGCGCTGGCCTATGCCTCCGGCGGATTACGTGACCTTGCGCTGCTGGGATACCCGGGTTTACTGGTTTATGCCGCAATTCTTGGCAGTGTCGGTTTGTTTTATTCGTTGCTGCTGTTTGTCATGCTGTATTGCACTTTTTTAACCTGGCTCACCTTAACCGGCTACCTGCAACCGGTCATTCCTGTGCTGGGCTGGCAACATCTGGTATTTGTTGCAGTGATTATGCTGGTAACAGGCTTCAGCGTGTTTCTGATGGTACGGGACATGCGCCTGTTGATGCACTCGCTGCAACTGGAAAACGCCAAAGTGCGGATCAACCGGCGCGAAATCGAGCGTTTAGCACACCATGACCCATTAACCGGTTTGCCTAACCGGATATTAGGCGAACAGCTGTATCATCAGACGCTCAGCTATTGTTTGCAACAGCAACGCCAGCTTGCGGTATTGTTTCTGGATCTGGATAACTTTAAACCGGTAAATGATTCATTGGGCCACTCTGCCGGTGATGTGCTGCTGCGTGAACTGGCAACAAGACTAAAAGATACGCTAAGCGCGGATCAGCAGGTTATTCGCTTTGGCGGCGATGAGTTTTTATTTCTGGTACCCTGTGTCGCCGATAGTACAGCGTTGAATACGCTGGCGTTACAGCTGATAGCAGAGGTGGCCAAACCCTTTAATATCATGCAGACCAGCGTCACGGTTTCCGGCTCTATCGGTATCGCACTGGCACCTGCCGATGGCAATGAATTCAATGTCTTGTGCCGCAAGGCCGATTTAGCCATGTACAAAGCAAAGGAAGATGGCCGTAATACTGTTTGCCAGTACGATGACAAGCTGGATCAGGACAATGCCGACAAATTTAACCTGCAGCAACGGCTGCGCCAGGCCATCAGACAACGCGCTTTTGTGTTGTACTATCAGCCGCAGATTGATCTGCGCAGCCTGCAGATCACCTCGGTTGAAGCTCTGCTACGCTGGCCGCAGCCCGACGGCAGTTTTATCAGTCCGGCCGATTTTATTCCACTGGCAGAGCAATGTGGTCTTATCGGCGAACTTGGCAACTGGGTGCTGGCTGAAGCCTGTCTGGCGTGCTCCCGTATGCGCAGGCAAGGCTTTAGCCAGCTGAGGGTTGCGGTAAACTTATCCTATGTACAGTTTAAAAATGAGCAGCTGGAACTGACCATTCAGCACAGTTTGCTCGACGCCCGCTTGCCCGCCAGTGCGCTGGAGCTGGAGCTGACAGAGTCGTTACTGATAAGTGATACCGAACTGGTGCAAAAGCAGCTCAATAACTTAAATAAGCTGGGCGTAACCTTCGCTATCGATGATTTTGGCACCGGCTATTCTAACCTGGGCTATCTGCGCAGTTTTAACGCCACCACACTGAAAATTGACCGCTCTTTTATCACATCGCTTGGCGTATCATCACGCGATGAACCGCTGGTACAAGCCATGATTAATATGGCCAGAGGCCTTGGCCTGAAAACCGTGGCCGAAGGCATAGAGAACGAAGCAACGGCGCAATTG
>NZ_DATCSY010000116.1:0-2676 GCF_036568245.1 Rheinheimera sp.
ACCGGCAGCTGGAAGCCGACGGCTATGTGCAGGCCAGCCACCGTAGCGGCTATTTTGTTAAAAGCCGCTTTCAGCCTCCGCCGCTAAGCAAGGATTTAGCGCCCAAAAGCCAGCTGCCTGAACAGGTGTCCGGCCAACAAATGGCGCTATCATTGTCAAAAGCGGCGGCCGATCCTGGCTATACACGCCTTGGTGCCGCAGTACCTGCGGCACGGTTTCTACCGCAGCATGTGCTGCAAAAAGCCATGCAGCAGGTGATAAAAATGCAACCGGCGCGGCTGATGCAATACGAAGCCAGCCGCGGTGCCATTGAGCTACGCACCGAGATTGCCAAGCGCATGGCGCTGCAGGGGGCCGTGGTATCGCCGCAGGATGTCATTATCACTAACGGCTGTCAGGAAGCGCTGATGCTGAGCTTAAAAGCGCTAACAGTGCCCGGTGATATCGTCGCTATTGAATCGCCGGCATTTTACGGCTTGTTGCAAGCGCTCGAAGCCGCCGGTTTACAGGCACTGACACTGCCGACGGATCCGCAAACCGGTGTTGTGCCAGAGGCGCTGGAGCAAGCACTGCAACGCTGGCCGGTAAAAGCCTGTGTGCTGATTAGCAATTTCAGTAACCCGCTTGGCAGCCTGATGCCAAAAATCAACAAAAAGCGCATTGTTGCAGCATTAAGTGCCAAAGGTATTGCCCTGATTGAAGACGATACTTATGGTGATCTGGGGTTTGCAGTACCCAGGCCTGCCAGTTGTTTCGCGCTGGCACCACAGGCGGATATTTTTTACTGCGGTACTTTTTCTAAAACCATTTCACCGGATTTGCGACTGGGCTGGGTGATAGCGCCAAAACAGACGGCAAGGCTGGAATACCTGAAGTTTATCAGCAATATCAGCACCGCTGCGCTACCGCAACTGGCCGTCGTGAATTTGCTGAAAAGTGGTCGGTATGAGCGGCACTTGCGCCAGGTCAGAGGCCAGTATCAGCTGGCGTTGTCACGCATCAGTCACCAGATTGGCCGCTTATTTCCGGCCGGGACCCGCGTCAGTCAGCCTCAGGGTGGTTTTGTGCTCTGGGTTGAATTGCCGCCTGCGGTAGATGGCTACCTGCTGGCGCAGCAGGCCATGGCTCAACGCATCAGTATTGCACCGGGAGCGATTTTTTCACCTACAGCCGCAGCCAGCCGGGCTGAGTTTAGCCATTTTATCCGGCTTAACTGCGCAGTAGAACCTGACGCGCGTTTGGACAGGGCACTGCAGACGCTGGCCTACTTGTGTCTGCAGCAATTGGCGGAGTTAGCAAGGGCTTAGTGCCCGCCGCCAAGTGATTTGATGGCCTGGATCATCGACACCATCACCTTTTGCGCATCGCCATACACCATCTGGGTGTTGTCGGCATAAAACAGCGCATTTTCTACGCCGGAGTAGCCTTTACCCTGGCCGCGTTTTACCACGTACACCTGTTTGGCTAGGTCGACATTCAGCACCGGCATGCCATAAATTGGCGAGCTTTTGTTGGTGCGGGCTGCCGGGTTTACCGTGTCGTTGGCACCAATCACGATTGCCACATCGGCTTCTTTAAACTCGTCGTTAATGTCTTCCATGTCATAGATGATGTCATACGGTACACCGGCTTCTGCCAGTAACACGTTCATATGCCCCGGCATACGCCCGGCTACCGGGTGAATAGCAAATTTCACTTCAACGCCGGCGTCCTGCAGCAGTTTTACCAGCTCGTATAACTTATGCTGTGCCTGCGCCACCGCCAAACCATAACCCGGTGCAATAATCACTTTGCCGGCATAATGCATATTAATACCAGCGTCCGAGGCATCGATCGGCTTCTGGCTGCCGCTGATCTCGCCCCCGGTATCATCTGAGGCGGCACCAAAGTTGGAGAACAGCACATTGGCCACTGAGCGGTTCATCGCCTTGGCCATCAGCAACGTCAGTAAAGAACCGGCTGAGCCAACCACCATACCGGCTATCATCAGTGCCGGGTTATTCAGCACATAGCCTTCAAAGCCAACGGCTAAACCGGTAAAGGCGTTATACAGTGAGATCACCACCGGCATATCGGCGCCGCCAATCGGCATGGTCATCATTACGCCGTACAGCAGTGCCAGTGCGAAAAACACGGCAAATACCGGCATCGCAACCTGGCCGCTGTGCCAGACAATATAAGCACCCAGCGCCAGCAGCAACAGCAGCAGGCTGCCATTGACGGCCTGCAAACCGGAAAAACGCAGCGTCGAGTTAATGCGGCCATCCAGCTTGGCCCAGGCAATCAGCGAGCCTGATAGTGACACAGCGCCAATCACACCACCCAATACCGCTAATGTCAGTGACACGCTGCCATGGGTTTTGTAGCCAATCAGCTCGATGGCGGCTATTGCAGCGGCTGCACCACCGCCCATGCCATTGTAAAGTGCCACCATTTGTGGCATTTCAGTCATGGCGACTTTTTTACCGCTGCGCCAGGCCCAGCCAAGGCCCAGTGCTAACGCTATGACAGCCAGCACAAGATTGGTCGTCAGCTGTGGTCTGGCAGCGGGGCTGACATCAAACGTATATAAAAAACTGGCCAACACAGCCAGTACCATACCGGCCCCGGCAACGACGATACCGGAGCGGGCGGTGAGTGGAGACGACATCCGCTTCAGGCCATAAATAAACAAAA
>NZ_DATCSY010000117.1:0-2645 GCF_036568245.1 Rheinheimera sp.
CTTTGCAGCGTCGCACAAAGCTGCTGCAGCTGTGTCTGTAACTCAGGGTGTTTCATCTAATTCCTTTATCAGCTGCGCCAGAAACAGCAGCTTTTCATTGTTAAGCTGGCGATAGTCAAAGTAAGGGCATACTAACAACCGGTGATAGCTATCGACCGCGAACTCGTTATTCAACCAGTTAAGCTGAGCGCTCAGGCCCGCATCCAGTAAAGCTTTAGCATAAGTGCGGCCAGCAATAATATGAATTTGCTGGCTATCGCCATTCAGCCGCGGTGCGCTAAACCACAGTGCTGTATTACTTTGCGCCTGCAGTAAATACCGATCGCGAAACAACTGCCAGCTTTTTGCCTGTGCAGTAAATGAAAACTGCTTAGCATCCAGTGCAAACAACAGTTTAGCGTAAACATTAAACAGCTTGCGCCAGCCGTTACCACAAGCGCGGTTAATCAGCTCAATTTCACCGCTCTGCAACGGCTCAACTGCCGCTAAATCGGCGTATTCAGCCATTGACGGCCTGTTGGCGATATAAACATTAACCTGCGCATCAGCATCACCAAAGCCTGCGCCATCTTGTGAAAGGGATATCATTGCACGCGAATCCGGATATACGCTCAGCCTTAATTCAGCTGGCTACTTTAGCATAAGCAGTTGCTCTGTATCTGTTTGCAGGGTAATTTTGACCGCTACTTTGCCAGGGAATGCTTATGTCATCTGTTGCTATCGCCGCCGTTAACCGGCTTGACAACTGGTTAATGCAGGTCACCCCGCCTGCAAATACTGAAGGTTTCCGCCGCTTTTGCTGGGAGTTCTGGTTTTTCAGCCTGAAGCAGACCCGCGCCTGTTTGTTTGTCGCATTGTTTTTTGCTTGTGTACTGCTGGTACCGCGCAGCGGCATTCTGGCGATTCCACGTTATGACGTGCTGCTTATACTGGCGCTGTTGATCCAGTTCTGGATGGTGTGGAGTAAGCTGGAAACCTTAGATGAACTTAAAGCCATCTGCCTGTTTCATCTGGTAGGTTTTGCACTGGAGGTGTTTAAAACCTCAGGCAGTATTCAGTCGTGGAGTTATCCGGATTTTGCCTATAGTAAAGTATTCGGCGTGCCGCTGTTTGCCGGTTTTATGTATGCCGCGGTGGGCAGTTATATTATTCAGAGCTGGCGTCTGATGCAGCAGCGTGTTGCGCATCACCCGCCATACTGGATGGCAGTGCTGGTCGCGCTGCTTATTTACGCTAACTTTTTTACTCATCATTATATCGGCGACTACCGCTGGTATATTGCTGCCGCGACACTGGGGCTATATGCCCGTACCGTAGTGTATTTTACCCCGCTGGACCGCGAGCGCAGCATGCCGCTATTGCTGGGGTTTGTGTTGGTCGGTTTTTTTATCTGGCTGGCAGAAAACATCAGCACCTTTATGGGGCTTTGGAGTTACCCGAATCAGCTCGGCGCCTCGTCGGTGGTGCATTTGGGTAAGTGGAGTTCGTGGTCACTGCTGGTGATCATGACGTTTACCATAGTGGCGCAGCTAAAGTACGTAAAACAGCGTATTGATGTGCCGCACTAGCCATAAAAAAGGCTACCTCACGGTAGCCTTTTTCTTAGCAATAGCGTTAGGCATCTTTTTCCAACAGAAAGTTAATTAACTGCTGCAGCTCTGCTTCCATATTTTTTGCGCTCAGCGCTGCATTATTAATCTTGTACTTACCGTTCACAATCAGCATCGGTACACCTGTCAGTACCCGGCGGTTAGACAAATCATCCTGCTCTTTCTTCATCTGGTTTGCCGCACCGCGGATAGAAAAGCTTTTCATCGCTTTATCGTAGGTGTCGCCGTCGATGTCATGCAACAGTACCAGGCTGCGAATGTCATTTTCGTTAGCAAAAGGCGCACGGTTACGGTGGATCTGATTAAAGAACGCGCTGGCCACCGCATCACCTTTACCCAAACCTTTCGCGACCAGATAGGCCCGGGCCAGCGTATTTTGCAGCTCGGGTGACGCGGCGCGGATAAAATCGACATGCGATTTTTTAAACTCAACACCGGCAGGTAACTTCTTTGCCACGCTTTGGGCTATGGGTTCAAATGCGTTACAACCACCACAGTAGAATGAAAAATACTCTTTCACCTCAGGTTTGGCGGTGCCTTGTTCAGCAATAATGTCGTAATGTTTACCTTCTTCAAATTGTGCGGCTTGTGCCACAGGCAACAACAGTGTCAGTGCCAATACTGCAAATAGTTTCTTCATCAGTAACGTGTCCTTAAGCGTCTTTTGCCAGCAGGAAGGCGATCAAGTTCTGCAGATCCTGCTCAACATTTTTTTTATCCAGTTCTGCCAGGTTGATCCGGTATTTACCATTGACCAACAGCATAGGTACGCCAGTTAAAATACGACGGTCACTGAGCTCTGTCTGCTCTTTTTTCATCTGCTTCACGGCAGAGTTTACCGAAAAGCTTTTCAGCGCTTTGTCGTAAGTGGCAGCATCAAAATCGTTAATCAGCATCAATTGGCGGATATCGTCAGCATTGGCGAAACCGGCACGGTCGCGGTGGATACGGTTGAAAAACGCCATCGCAATTTTATCACCCTGATGCTGAAAATCGGCTACCACATAAGCCCGTGTCAGCGCTTCCTGCAATTCA
>NZ_DATCSY010000118.1:0-2117 GCF_036568245.1 Rheinheimera sp.
ATGTTTAGCCCAAAACAACAGCTCGCCATCGCGGCTAGGTAATACATGGCTAATTTGATACCGCTTTAAACCGGCCATGATCTCTGGCAGGTACAGATCCTGACAAGGTGGCATCTGCCAGAAAGTGTCCGCAAAATATTGGCTGACAACAGGTGATGTCATATCCGCCGCAATCAGTTGCGCCTGAGCATCCAGGCGGTGGGCGGCACTGCGCAGAGCCTGTAGTAGCGGTACCTTGGCACCAGCGCTGCTTAGCATTACCCGCATCAGTTAGTTCTGCCGAGTAAACGTTTTTGCACCCGCACTTGCATTTTCGCTGCCGGTAACTGTGACCTGCGGTTTTGATACTCTGTGATCCGGGTTCCTTGCACAGGTTGTTGCCAGTTGCCGTACATAAATTCGAGAAAGCCTGGCGTATCACTGGGGATATAAAATGATTGTCCCAGAAATTGTACCTGCTCATAACGGGCAAAATGATGTGCAGGCGCAAAAAATAACCCGGCTGACGATACCAACTCTGAGTTTTCCCCTTTTATTTGTCGACGCTGCAGGCTCAGGTCAAATGGCAGCAGTTCGCTACCCGCTTTTGGGGTAAATTCCAGATTAATACAGGCATCAACCTGATCAATAGTCAGGACAACTATTTGCCAACTCAGCTGCTCTGGCTCGGGTAGTAGGGTAATAAAATCCGGCATCAGCTGCAGTAAAGCATCAAACTCGGCATCATCAATAGCCAAGTCAATATCATCATCCCAGGGGATTAACGATTGCTGGCGGATCACGCCCAGTAGAGTACCGGAGTCAAGACAGGGGCGGATCCCATGCTGTTGCAGATAAGCATTAAGTCGCTGCAGTAGTTGATGTGCCAGTTGTAATGTTGCTGCATGCATAAAGGGCTTTGCTGCCTTTAATTGCTGTTTTGTCGGCACGGTGATTTTATCTGCTGGCACTCCCATAGCGGCTAACTGGGCACTGATCGCATCAACCCATTGGCTGGTAATAATGATTTGCTCGAATTGAACTGCTTGCAGTTCAGAGGGCGCTATAACAGGTATCCCTGATAACTGGCAGCCCTGTCGTGCCGGATCGTTATCCAGAACAGCGATAACGTTGAGGTTTGGGTTTTGCTGCAGAAAAAATTCACCCGCTTTACTGGCGCCAAATAATAACACCGGTGCTGATGTATTCATTAAATCAGCTCCCAACTCATCGGCGTGCCCTTGGTTACTGCACGTTTCAGCACTTTGCCCAGTAACAAGGGTAAATATTTAGGCGCTAACCCGAGCCCTGGCCGCACGGAACGCAGGTTTTCGGTAGTTAAAACGGCACCCACGGGTAAATCCTGCGCAATGTATAACGAGCGCCGATGTACACGCGATGCAACTTCTTTCTCAGTACAGCCATAATGCACGCTGCCAAGCGCATCGCGAGCGCGTGCAGTTTCCTCTACCAACATTTTTAGCTCAGCTGGCTCCAATGAAAACTCGGCATCAACTTCACCGCCGTTTCTATCCAGTACAAAGTGTTTTTCAATTACGGTAGCGCCTAATGCAACAGCTGCGACAGAAACGCCTACGCCAGGGGTGTGATCAGACAGACCAACCTGACAATTAAACAGCTGTGCTAAATGGGGAATGGTGCGCAAATTGGCATCTACCGGGCGGGCAGGGTAGTTGCTGGTGCATTTAAGCAGTATTAAATCTTTACAGCCATTATCTCGTAATACTTCCACCGATTCGGCTAACTCGGCTTGGGTTGCCATGCCGGTAGACATAATAACCGGTTTGCCGGTTTTAGCCACTGCAGCTAAAAGACCATGATCGCTATTCTCAAACGAGGCGATTTTGTAGCAGGGCACATTAAGTGATTCAAGAAAATCGACGGCGGTTAAGTCAAACGGTGAGCTAAATGCCAACATACCTTTGCTGTTGGCATAGTCAAAAATGGGTTTATGCCACTCCCACGGCGTCATTGCTACTTTATATAGATTGTACAAAGAGTTACCTTGCCACAGGCTGTTTTTATCGGCGATAAAAAACTCCTGCTCGTGGACATCCAGCGTAATGGTATCTGGGGTGTAGGTTTGCAGTTTTAATGCATGAGCCCCTGCTGCTGCG
>NZ_DATCSY010000119.1:0-5808 GCF_036568245.1 Rheinheimera sp.
CATCTAAAAACAGCGTGCCGCCCTGGGCCAATTCAAACCGGCCTTTGCGGGTTGAGATTGCACCGGTAAAAGCGCCCTTTTCATGGCCAAACAGCTCGCTTTCTAAAAGCTCAGCCGGAATAGCGCCGCAATTAATCGGCACAAAAGGCCCGCCTGAGCGGTTAGATAACAAATGAATATTACGGGCGGCAACTTCTTTACCCGTGCCGGAGGGCCCAAGCACCAGTACGTTGGCGTCGGTTTTGGCTACTTGCTGGATAAGAAAGCGAACCTGCTGCATCGCATCTGAATTACCCACCATACCATCAAATTTTACCGCAGCTTCATACTGCCGCTGCACGGGTAGTAAACGGTGGTACTGCTGGCAATCACGCAACAGTTGTGTCAGCGACGCATAAGCAAAAGGCTCCGTCAGCAATCCCACTGCATTTGCATGTTCTAAAAACGGCTGCAGTGTTTCACCTAACAACAAAAATGCCGTAGCAGGATATTGCTGCAGCAGCGCTGCATGCCTCTGGCTATCTAATGCGCCAAGCAACACCACCGCCGGTTCATCAGTGCTTAAACGCTGCTGTAGTTCCTGCAATGTCAGCTGTTGATGTGGCTCATGAATAAAGCCCAGCACCGTGCTTAAACGGCTGCTGCGCTGGCTTTGTTCATCAACGATGTACAGTGAAGGCGTATTTGACATGCTATTGCTTTTATTATGCTTTTAACTGCATTGTACTTTGCATATGGCAGCTTGCAAGAGAAGACGCTATTTTTTTGACACCTGTGTCAAAAAAATAGCGTCAAAGACATTTAACTCAGCAGATTTAACGCTTGTTGCGGTTGTACTCTGGACTGCGCCGCTACGCTAACCGATGTATTAGCAAGAATATCTGCAGCTACTTTATCACTGGTTGCACGGGCAAAGTCCAGATCTTCAATCCGGCTGCGAGCTTCTGATTCAGCGATCTGCTGACCGTTTAAATTACTGGCGGCACTGGCAAACCGGTTTGCTTCGGCCCCAGCCTGAGCTTGTAAACCACCGATGTAATCTCGCGCCTGAGCAATATTGTCCAGCGACTGCGCAGCGCTTTGCGCGCTGGATAAATCGATATTAAAGGCATTGCGGCTCTGCAGTCCGGCTGCTACATCTGTGGTGGTCAGGTTGACACTTCCTGACCCGGTACCAAACGCCACACTGGCATCTTCACCAAACAGCTTCTTGCCAGCAAATTCAGAGCTATCAATGATCTGCTGTGCATTGGCGACATAAGCATCTGCTTCAGCCTGCAACGCCTGCCGTTCTTCCGCACCATAAATGCCATTACCGGCGGCAACAGACAAGCGGCTAAGCTCAGCAAAATTATCATTTACACCCTGCAACGCCTGCTCATAGACGCGGGATAACGAAATACCGTCGTACACATTACGCTCACCCTGTGCTTTGGCATTAATACTGCTGCTAAGCTGATTGGCAATTTGTAACCCCGCAGCATCATCTGCGGCACTGTTAATGCGTTTTGCTGTTGCCAACTTTTTAAACAGGTTTTCCTGCTGCAACTGCGCCTGATTCAGGGTGTTGCTACTACCGGGAGCATTAAGTTTCATCATGACACCACTTCGCCGTTAAAACTGGTTATAGTTTAGCCAAAGCGACACTAAAGCGCTATTAATTAATAGCTGACATAAATTTTAATAGCACAGTAGCGCCAAAACTGTTTAAGTTGAATATGTTAGAAGCGGCGGCATACTTTATGCTAAAGTCAGCTCAGACAGCAATTAGCAACATTATGTGGTTCCTGAGGGCAGCTTATGTTTAACGGCAAAACCATTCTGATTACCGGCGGTACCGGCTCGTTTGGCCATAAGTACACGGAAACTCTGTTAGCACGCTATAAACCGAAAAAAATTATTATCTACTCCCGCGATGAGCTGAAGCAGTATGAAATGCAGCAAAAATTTCATCAGGGCTGCATGCGCTATTTTATCGGCGATGTACGTGATGAGCATCGTTTGATCCGCGCTATGCACGGTGTCGATTATGTAATTCATGCGGCAGCACTGAAGCAGGTGCCAGCCGCCGAGTACAACCCCATGGAATGTATTCGCACCAATATTAATGGTGCGGAGAATGTCATAAACGCCGCAATAGATTGTAATGTTGAAAAAGTGATTGCGTTGTCGACCGATAAAGCTGCAAATCCGGTAAATCTTTATGGCGCCACGAAACTGGCATCTGACAAATTGTTTATTGCTGCGAATAATATGGTAGGCAGCAGCCGGCCGCGCTTTTCGGTGGTGCGTTACGGCAATGTGGTGGGCTCACGGGGCTCAGTAGTGCCATTCTTTCAGCAATTAATCGACAGCGGCAGTGACCATATACCTATTACTCACGCCGATATGACCCGATTTTGGATTAGCCTGCAGCAAGGAGTCGATTTTGTGCTGAAAAACTTTGAGAGGATGCTCGGCGGAGAAATCTTTGTGCCGAAAATTCCGTCTATCCGCATAGTTGATTTAGCCACCGCCATGGCGCCACATTTACCGCAAAAAATTGTTGGTATTCGCCCCGGCGAAAAACTACACGAGATGATGTGTCCCGGGGATATGTCGTATCATACTTACGAGTTTGATGACCATTTTGTTATCGCGCCAGCCATTAAGTTTTTTAACCGCAGCAATGATTTTTCGACCAATGCATTGAGCGAACGCGGCAAGCTGGTTGCTCCCGGCTTTGAATATGTGTCTGATACCAATCCGGATTTTTTAACCGTGGCACAAATGCAACAGTTTAACCGGGAAGCCATGCTGTGATCCCCTACGGCCGCCAACATATTACCCAAGCCGATATTGATGCAGTTAACGAAGTACTGCAGAGCGACTTTTTAACTCAGGGCCCGGCCGTGCCAGCCTTTGAGCAACGATTAACTGAGCTTACTAACGCTAGGTATGCTGTGGCGGTAAACAGCGCCACTTCGGCATTACATATTGCTTGCCTGGCGCTGGGTATTGGCCCTGGCAGCCGGGTCTGGACCTCACCTATCAGCTTTGTTGCTTCGGCTAACTGTGCCCGCTATTGTGGTGCCGATATCGACTTTGTCGATGTGGAGCCCGACAGCGGCAATATGGCAGTGGATAAACTCAGGCAAAAACTGGAGGCGGCGCGCAGCAGTGACAGCTTGCCACAGCTGGTAATACCGGTGCATTTAGCCGGCAGTAGCTGCGATATGCAGCAAATTCATTATCTGGCGAAAGAATTTGGTTTTGCCGTTATTGAAGATGCCTCACATGCGGTGGGCGCCAGTTATCAGGACGAACCGGTTGGCAGTTGCCGTTACAGCGATATCACCGTTTTTAGCTTTCACCCGGTAAAAATTATTACCACCGCCGAAGGCGGTATGGCACTGACTAATAACAGCGAACTGGCCGATAAAATGCGCTTATTGCGCAGCCACGGCATCAGCAGGGATGAGAGCCAGATGACCGAGCCCAGCCACGGTGCCTGGTATTATCAGCAGTTAGTGCTGGGCTTTAACTACCGCATGACCGACATACAGGCCGCGCTGGGGCTAAGCCAAAGCCGGCGCTTGCTGCCTATTATTCAAAAACGTCAGCTGCTGGCCGCTAACTATCACCGCTTGCTGGCTGACTTACCGCTTAGTTTGCCACAACTGGATGATATTAATATCAGCGCCTGGCATTTGTTTGTTATCCGGCTTGATGACAAAAGTAAACGCCAGGCTGTATTTAACGGCTTGCGCGATGCTGGTATTGGCGTGAATGTGCATTATATTCCTATTCATACCCAGCCGTATTACCAGCAGCTGGGCTTTGACTGGGGCGACTTGCCGGTAGCAGAAGATTTTTATGAGCGCATTATCAGCCTGCCGATGTTTCCGGAGTTAACCGGCGAGCAGCAACAATATGTTGCCGACACCCTGGCAGAGCTGCTGCAATGAATATCGCCATTATCCCAGCCCGTGGCGGTAGTAAACGCATCCCGCGCAAAAATATTAAAGATTTTTGCGGCCAGCCTATGCTGGCCTATCCAATTAAAGCCGCATTGCAAAGCGGTGTTATCGACAAGGTGGTGGTGTCGACCGATGATGACGAGATTGCCGCCGTAGCCCGCCACTATGGTGCTGAAGTGCCTTTTCTGCGCCGAGCGGAACTGGCCGATGACTACAGCGGCACCAGCGCGGTAGTTCGCGATGCCATTATACAGCTTCAAGCGCTTGGTTGGCCGCTGGATTACTGCGCCTGTATATACGCAACTACGCCATTATTAACGGCCAGCATTATCCGTGACTGCCTGCAGCAGCTTACACAAAACGACGCAGATTACGTGTTTACCAGCGCCCGCTTTTCCTTTCCCATTCAGCGCGCCCTGGTGATGACAGACAGCGGCGGTGTAGCGCCGTTTGATCCGGCCAGCATAGGTAAACGCTCACAGGATTTAACGCCAGCTTATCATGATGCCGGTCAACTGTATTGGGCTAAAGCCAACAGCTGGCTGGATAAACGTAAAA
Organism: Rheinheimera sp.; assembly: GCF_036568245.1. GTDB lineage: Bacteria > Pseudomonadota > Gammaproteobacteria > Enterobacterales > Alteromonadaceae > Alishewanella. The sequence continues at coordinate 4,518 of NZ_DATCSY010000119.1, forward strand.
CCATTTTTGGCGCCAACTCACGCATGCTGGTGCTGCCAGATCATCTGGTACAGGATATTGACACACCAGAAGACTGGCTGAGGGCTGAACTGCTGTACAACATGCTGCAACAGGAAAATGCCTGATATGAGGGTGCTGCTACGTGCCGATGCCTCGGTGTCTATGGGTAGCGGTCATATTATGCGTTGTCTTACTCTGGCCAAAGCCCTGCAGCAACGGGGTGCAGTGTGTGATTTTATCTGCCGGCCTCATGAAGGCCATTTAATCGACTGGCTCAGAGAACAAAACGTTACTGTGATAATGCTGCCTGATTCGATCAACAACGAAGTTGATGACGCCCGCCAGTGCCTGACACATCTCACCTCGTCCTATCAGTTGTTAGTGCTGGATCATTATCAGTTGGGGCAAGCCTATTGCCAACTGATGCGTGCACACTGCGATAAAATATTGGTAATAGACGATTTGGCTAACCGACAGCATGACTGCGACGTCTTACTGGATCAAAACCTGCTGCCTAACGCCCAGAATCGCTATCAGCAGTCAGTGCCGACGCACTGCGTACAACTACTAGGCCCGCGCTATGCACTGCTTCGCGATGAATTTTACCAAAGCCAAAGCAATAGCCAGCCAAAGCATATCCTGGTCAGCTTTGGTGGCAGCGATGAGCATAATTTAACCACACTGGCAATTAACGCTATTGAACAGCTAAAGCCAGAGCAGGTAACGGCCGATATAGTGATAGGCGCAAATAACCCGTGGCGCGCTATGCTACAACAGCAAGTGGCGCACCTGCCTAACGTGCAATTACATGTGCAATGTAATTATATGGCCAGCCTGATGTACCGGGCCAGACTCATGCTTGGTGCGGGCGGTGCCACACATTGGGAGAGGTGTATTTGTGGTCTGCCGGGCTTAGTAGTGACCGTTGCCGAAAATCAGCAGGCGACAACGGCATATCTGGACGAGCTTGGCGCCTGTGTCTGGTTGGGTCAGGCTGCTGAAATGTCGGCAGAGTTCTTTGCAGAGCAACTATGCTATTACCTGTCCCAGCCAGCACTGCTGGGCCAGATTACCCAGCGGGCGAAAAACCTGGTACCGGCTAATGCCGGCACACCTTTAGTGGTAGCGCAAATATTTAACCTGATGGCGAAAAGATAATGTCAGAGATAAAAATAGCTAACCGTTTGGTTGGGCCAACTCAGCCCCCTTTTATCATTGCCGAAATGTCTGGTAATCACGGTCAATCACTGGAAAAAGCGATGGCGCTGGTCGATGCCGCCGCAGCAGCAGG
>NZ_DATCSY010000120.1:0-4784 GCF_036568245.1 Rheinheimera sp.
CAGTGCCTATGCCGGTTCACTGGAAAACCAGGAACAAAACTTTAATATCGACGCCAGTAAGCGCTTTGACTTCGTTAACGATTCTGAATTAGTCGTATCGGCGGGGATCAGCCGTCGCCACAATGCGTACCGCATCAGTGCCGGTGACGAGCTATCCTGGCGCAATTATGGTTATCAGGGCAAAGCTGGTGGTATTCAGGGTTTTGGTGGCTTTACGCCAGAATCTGAAGTAGATGAATCGCGCCACAATACGGCAGTGTACCTGGAAGTAGAAAACGCACTGAGCGATGCCTTTACCTGGGGTGCGGCACTGCGTCAGGAAGATTATTCCGATTTTGGTAGCGACACCAGCTGGAAGGTATCGGGGCGTTATCAAATAAGCGATAACTGGGCGTTCAGGGCAACTGCAAACGATGCTTTCCGTGCGCCAAGTGTGCAGCAGCTGTATTTTTCTAACCTGTCTACCCTGTTTGTGGCCGACCCGCAAACCGGCGTGTTGACGCCTACCGAGTCAGGTACTTTTAATAACGTGTCTGAGGTAACCCGTGCCATCGGCCAGGGCCCACTGCAACCGGAATCGGCTACCAGTATCAGTGCTGGTATTACCTTTCAGGGCGACGGTGGTTTAACCTTTACGCTGGATACATACCGCATTGCAATTGATGATCGCATTATTCTTACCGGCAGCGTTAACCGTGCCAGCAGCCCAACGCTGGACGAGCTATTAGGTAATTCCGGCGCCAACGCAGTGCGGTTTTTTACCAATGCTGTAGATACCACAACCGAAGGGGTTGAAGCTGTTGTGGCTTACCAGTGGGACACCGCCAGTTTAGGGCAGTGGAAAACGTCGTTCAGCGCGCAGTACAACGATACCAGTATTGATCAGATTAAAGTGCCAGCGTTGCTGGATGGCCTGCAAGACAGCCTGTTTGACCGGGTAGAGCAGGTGCGTTTAACCAAAGCCAACCCAAACAAGGGCGCGGTGCTGAGCTTAAACCATCAGTACAACAAGCTGACATCTGATATCCGGCTGAACTATTTTGGCCCTTACACCTTAGGTTATGCCACTGGCGATAAAACCTTCAGCGGCAAAACCACGGTAGATATCAGCTTTAATTACGCTGTTACCGATGCACTGCAACTGGGTGTGGGCGCAATTAACCTGTTTGATACCTACCCGGATAAACAGCCAGAGGTAAACAGCTTTAACGGTATTTTTGCTTACCCTAATACCAATGCGCCCTTTGGTTTTAATGGCGGCTCTTACTATGCCGACTTACGTTACTCGTTTTAACACTGCGCGCTTGGTCGCGGCTAGGTTGTCGCTAAGCGCGGCCAGTTAACACGGGTTTTACGCCTCAAAACCGGCTTGCTCTATGCTTTGTAAATGTCATTTTGCAGGGTGTTGGGTAAGCCGGTTTTTTGTTGCCTGCAACTAAAGGCAAACAGGCCGAATCATTAATTCTACTCATGTATTAATGAAATAATATCATTTTTATTCATGCAGCCCTGCGCGTATAACTGCCTCATGATTTTAGACGTCTAGATGCCTTCATGGCGAATCGGCGAAAAGGATACCAGAGCATCATGAGTAATCACTTTACATTCAGCATTAAAAGCATTGGCTTTGATGAACATTATCAGCCAGCAGATAATACGCGGCTTACCACCAATTTTGCCAATCTGGCCAGGGGCGAAAGCCGCCGGCAGAATTTACGCAATGCGTTAAAGATGATCGACAATCGTTTTAATGCGCTAGCACAGTGGGACAACCCGAATGGCGATCGTTATTCGGTCGAGCTGGAGATAGTGTCGGTTGATATTCACATCGAGGGCAGTGGCCACAGCTTTCCGTCAATTGAAGTGCTAAAAACCAATATTGTTGATCATAAAACCAACGAGCGTATTGACGGCATTGTCGGCAATAATTTTTCCTCTTATGTGCGCGATTACGATTTTAGTGTATTGCTGCTTGATCATAATAAACAGCAGGCGAAGTTCAGCATTCCGGCGAACTTTGGTGACTTACACGGCAAGCTTTTCCAGTGCTTTGTCAGCTCTGCCGCTTACAAGCAACGCTTTAATAAGCCGCCGGTAATCTGCCTAAGTGTGTCAGATAACAAGACCTATCATCGTACTGAGAACCAGCATCCGGTATTGGGCGTGGAATACCTGCCAAATGAATCCTCGTTGACCGAGCAGTATTTTAAAAAGATGGGGCTGCAGGTGCGCTATTTCATGCCAGCCAACAGCGTGGCACCGCTGGCGTTTTATTTCTTTGGTGACTTGCTGAATGATTACACCAATCTGGAGCTTATTAGCACCATCAGTACCATGGAGACGTTTCAAAAGATCTACCGGCCGGAGATTTATAACGCCAATGCGGTGGCAGGTAAATGCTATCAACCGGATCTGAAAAATCAGGATCATTCGATCACGCAAATTGTGTATGACCGGGAAGAGCGCAGCAAGTTGGCTGTTGCCCAGGGCAAATTTGCCGAAGAGCATTTTATCAAACCGCACCGGGCGATTCTGGAGCACTGGTCAGCCTCGGCGAACTTCGCTTAAGTATTCACGCAGAGAACAAAGTTATGAAGAAAAAATTACTACCTACTTCAACAGCGGGCAGTTTGCCTAAACCATCCTGGCTGGCTGAGCCTGAAACGCTGTGGTCAGAGTGGAAATTGCCGGCTGAAGAACTGCCTGACGGCAAACAGGATGCGCTGCGCTTATCATTGCACGAACAGCAGCTGGCTGGTGTTGATATTGTCAGTGACGGCGAGCAAACGCGGCAGCACTTTGTCACCACCTTTATTGAGCACTTAAGCGGCGTGGACTTTACCAAGCGTGAGACGGTGCGTATTCGTAACCGCTATGATGCCAGTGTACCTACTGTGGTTGGGCCGGTATCAAGGCCTAAACCGGTGTTTGCTGAGGACGCTAAGTTCTTACGCCAGCAAACCAAACAGCCGATCAAGTGGGCTTTGCCAGGCCCGATGACGATGATCGACACTCTGTACGATGCACATTATAAAAGCCGCAAAGAACTGGCCTGGGAGTTTGCCAAACTACTAAACCAGGAAGCCAGAGAGTTAGAGGCGGCCGGGGTGGATATTATCCAGTTCGATGAGCCGGCCTTTAATGTGTTTTTCGATGACGTAAACGACTGGGGTATAGCCTGTTTGGAGCGGGCTATCGAAGGGCTGACATGCGAAACGGCCGTACATATTTGTTATGGCTATGGTATTAAAGCCAATACTGACTGGAAAAAGACCTTAGGCAATGAATGGCGGCAATACGAAGCCATATTCCCCAAACTGCAACAATCGAATATCGATATTATCTCGCTGGAATGCCATAACTCGCGGGTGCCGATGGAGTTGCTTGAACTTATCCGCGGCAAAAAAGTGATGGTAGGCGCCATTGATGTGGCAACTCATAGTATCGAGACAGCGGAAGACGTGGCCAATACACTGCGTCAGGCGCTTAAGTATGTTGATGCCGATAAACTTTATCCATGCACTAACTGCGGCATGGCGCCGTTACCGCGCCATATTGCAAGTGGCAAGCTGAATGCGTTAGCCGCCGGTGCAGAAATCGTACGCCAGGAACTGTTGGCCGGGTGAGCAGCGATAAATTTGCCAGGTTACCGGTTGGGTAAGTACGCACTGCCAATAAAAACCGGTAACCTTGATTTTATAACGGCGGGCTATCGCCGTTAATCTGGTGATTGATAAAACGCTTCGCGTGACTCTGCTATTTGTTGCCAGATTTGCAGCATTTCTGTGTTGTTCAAAACTTGCTGTTTCTGGCTAAAAGCAACAAAGGTGGGCTGCGAATAGAAGTAGGGTTCGAGCTTTCTGATAGTGCCCGGCTGTTGCTGTGCCAGCAATGTATCACCGGCATTTTCGGTCAGCACCAGACCGTCCAGCCGGTGATTCACCAACAGGCTAAAGGCGGCTTCAACACCAACGTCGGTATCGAGTAATACATTCATTTGCCGTAATAGCTTTTCAACGACATAACCTTTGGGCGCGGCAATACCGAATTCAACATTGCTAAACATCGTGCCGTCCCATTTCAGCTGGCTATCTGCATGCACGTAAACCGGGTAGTTAATACTGCTTAGCCGGAATGGTGACTTGGCCTCAGTGCTGCTGAGCGGTGGAAAGACATATTTTTCGCTGCGTTCAGCCGTCCAGCCCATACCGATGGCTGCGGTATAGACGCCTGTTTCGACCAGCGCGGTACAGCGTTTCCACGGTAAACGGTCTATAACAAACTGGTATTGAAGTTGGGTCAGCGCTTGCGCGGCGATAGCGGCATGTTTGCCGACATACGTAACGTTGTTAACTGTATAGTGGTGCAGTTTAGGATCTTCAGCGTCAGACTCCTGGCACAACCGCAGTGATTCAGCGTTGGTCCAGAGTGGCAGCAGGCAAAACAGGATTATTATCTTTTTCATCATGCAGACCAGCAGTATTGTGCGGTTATGGTATTAAGCATTGCCGTATATCTCTTTGTTAGCCAGCCAGCGTTTTATCAGCTGCAGGCTGGCGCTGCGATCCTGTTGCCATAGCTGGGCAGCCAGTTGCTGTGCCAGAGGTAACAGTTCGGCGTCGCGGCTTAAGTCGGCAATTTTAAACTGCAGTACACCGGTCTGGCGGGTGCCGAGTAATTCACCCGGGCCGCGTATTTCCAAGTCGCGCTGGGCGATAACAAAGCCGTCGTTACTGTCGCGCAGCACACCCAGCCGGGCCTGCGCGGTTTTTGACAGCGGCGCG
>NZ_DATCSY010000121.1:0-21217 GCF_036568245.1 Rheinheimera sp.
ATTTAACATGCCCGCCGCCGTAACAATGGCCGTACCGTGCTGGTCATCATGAAATACCGGTATTTTGCAGCGTTTAATCAGCTCTTTTTCTATCTCAAAGCATTCTGGCGCTTTAATATCTTCCAGATTAATACCGCCAAAGGTATCGGCAATATTGGCAACGGTATTGATAAATTCTTCTGTTGAGCGGTGCGATACTTCGATATCAATCGAGTCAATATTGGCAAAACGTTTAAACAATAATGCCTTGCCTTCCATCACCGGTTTGGATGCCATAGGGCCCAGATTCCCCAGCCCCAGAATGGCAGTGCCATTGCTGATCACCGCCACCAGATTGCCCTTAGCTGTGTATTTGTAAACGTTGTCGACATCGGCAGCAATTTCCCGCACCGGCTCAGCGACACCAGGGCTGTATGCCAGCGCCAGGTCTGTTACGGTTTCGGCCGGCTTACTGATCTCGATACTAATTTTGCCGGGTGTGGGTTCTGCGTGGTAACGCAGCGCCTGTTGTCTGAAATCTGCCATCGGTTCTATCCTGCTGTCTGTAGGGCTAAGCGTATTGTTATTGTCGTGTCGCTACGCAAAAGGAGGCCTATTCTAATGAGCGCTACCCGATAAGAGAAACGGAATCGGTCTGATCGTACCAGCGCAATTCTGCTTGGAATGCCATAACACTTTAGTCGTAACTTTGTTTGTTATAACAACTAAACTGAACGCAGCCAAGAGACGTCTGGCCGCCCGCATCTTAAATGTTCGCTATCCGTGCATACCCATGTAAGGGCATACGCATAAACATGCCACTATCTGAGGCCGGCATACTGCTGCACAGTGGGAGCATTGGCAAAAGAGCTACCATAAACATTTGAAATAAAACTAAAAATCTAGCATTACAAGCAAACTTGGTGACAGAGCAGTCTGAGAGGAAAACTAATAAAAATATTTTTTCGCTAAATAACGACTATTTGTACAAAAAACACCCAAAGCACAGAGACAAAAAAAGCACCCTTGGGTGCTTTTTTGCTGAACCTGGCAAAACCGATTAACGGTTGCCCAGAACAGAGAAACGTTTCTTGAAGCGATCTACACGGCCGCCTACGTCCAACACTTTCTGCTTACCGGTGTAGAAAGGGTGGCAAGCTGAGCAAACGTCCAGGTGGATGTCTTTGCACAGTGCAGATTTAGTTTTGAAAGAATTACCGCAAGTACAGGTTGCCGTAATTTCTTTATATTCTGGGTGAATACCTGGTTTCATGGGTTACCTCGTTAGGCCGTATCGCTATCTGGTCAAACAATTTGCCAGACACCATACGTAATTACAGTTAATTTAGGGCGCGTAGCTTAATTGATAGCCGCTTAAGTTGCAACAGCTTCTGTCTTTAAGCTGATATTTTTTGTTTTGCTTGGCATTTTTGTGGCCTGTCCTTACACTTGAAAACTACTTTTAACTGGAATTCTGTTGTGACTGTAGTGCGTGTGGCCCTGCCGGTGCCGCTGAGACAACATTTCGATTACCTTATTGATGCTGCTATGCAGGTTCAGGTTGGCTGCCGCGTGCTGGTGCCTTTTGGCAACCGCAAACTGGTGGGTGTTGTCTGGCAATTAGACCCCAACGACAGTTTTGACAGCAATAAGTTAAAGCCGGTTGTCGCGGTGCTTGACCCAGCGCCGGTGCTACCGGCGTTGCTATGCCAGTTACTCAGCTTCGCTGCCGATTATTACCATTATCCACTGGGCGAAGTCTTGATAAGTGCCTTGCCTGCCTTACTGCGCGAAGGGCGTAATCTGGCAGATTATCAGCCTAAAGCTTACCAGCTTAGCGATAACGGCAAACAGCTGGATGCCGCCGCATTAAAGCGCTCAACAAAACAACTGGCATTGTGGCAGGCATTACTGCGCCATCCGCTTACCGAATCAGCATTGTTGCAGCAACATGGCCGCCCCACACTCAAGCAGCTTATCGACAAGCAGTTGGCTGAAGAGATAATAGTTCCGCCTCAGCCCTTTTCAGCGCCGCACACAGCTGCGAAAGGCTTAAAGTTAACCGCCGCACAGGCTATGGCCGTAACAGCGGTGACCCAGGCGTTTGGCCGCTTTGAACGCTTGCTGCTCGAGGGGGTCACCGGCTCCGGTAAAACAGAAGTGTACCTGCAAAGCATTGCCAGCCTGCTAAGTCAGCAACAACAAGTGTTGGTCATAGTGCCTGAAATTGGCCTGACCCCGCAAACTCTGGCGCGCTTTCAGGCCCGCTTTGATGTACCGGTATTATGCTGGCACTCGGCACTTACCGATAGCGAGCGCTTACATTGCTGGCTGCAGGCAAGTACAGGTGCAGCCGCTATTATTATCGGCACCCGCTCAGCACTGTTTTTGCCGTTTTGGCGGCTGGGGCTGATTATCATTGATGAAGAACATGATCAGTCGCTTAAGCAGCAAGATGGCTTTCGTTATCATGCCCGTGATTTAGCCATTAAAAGAGCAGCACTGCATCACTGCCCTATTCTGCTTGGCTCTGCCACACCAAGTCTGGAAAGCCTGCATAATGCGCTGAATAAACGCTTTATTCATTTGCCTCTGCCAGATCGTGCGGCCGGGCAAGCCTTACCTCAGTTTGAACTGGTCGACTTAAAACAGCAGGTACTGCAGTTTGGTTTGGCCGGTCAGACGCTGGCAAAGATCAAACAGCAGCTGGCTCAGGGAAATCAGGTCATGCTGTTTTTAAACCGTCGTGGTTTTGCCCCGGCGCTCAGCTGCCAGGAATGCGGCTGGCTGACAGAATGCCACCGCTGCAGCGCCTTCACCACTTATCACAAACAAAGCCGCCAGCTGGTATGTCATCACTGTGGTGCCAGCAAAGCTATACCCCGTCAGTGTGGTGGTTGCGGCAGCACACAGCTCAAACCCCTGGGTCAGGGCACAGAGCAGTTGGAAGAAAACCTGCAGCAGCTGTTTCCAGATGTTGCCATTACCCGCTTAGACCGCGATAGCACTCGGCGAAAAGGCGCTTTGCATAAGGCGCTGGAGGATATTCATAGCAGTGGAGCCAGGTTGATAGTCGGCACTCAGATGCTGGCGAAGGGCCATCATTTCCCCAATGTCAGCCTGGTAGTGATTGTCGATGTTGACGGCGCTTTATACAGCAGCGATTTTCGTGCACCAGAGCAACTGGCGCAGCTGCTGACACAGGTTGCTGGCCGTGCCGGTCGTGGTAGCAGTGGTGGTACAGTGTTGCTGCAAACGCATTATCCTGAACACGTGCTGCTGCAGGATATTATCAATAATGGTTATGCTTCCTTTGCCCGCAGTGCGCTGCTGGAGCGTCAGCAAACCTGTTTACCACCCTATCAGCACCTGGCGATGTTCACTGCAGAAGCGCATCACAGCGACGCATGCCAGCACTGGTTGCAGCAGGTTGCCGATGGTATTGCAGCTTTTCCCGCCTTGCAGTTACTCGGCCCGATTCCCGCACCAATGGAACGGCGGGCTGGGAAATATCGCTGGCAATTGCAGTTGTACAGCGCCAGCCGCAGCAGCATGCATCAGGCTTTGGAGCATATATTGCGCCCTATCAGCAACTGGCCGCTTAGCCGTAAGGTAAAATGGCAACTCGACGTAGACCCGACAGATCTGACCTGAAGCGGCGGCTTGTGTTTCTTTTTCTGCTTAACCTTGTAGAATAGCGCTCAATCAGGAAGTAACAGTATCCGCTACTTATGCCTCAGAAAGACTATGTCAGAGCCAGCCGGCCTAAAGCAAAACCGGCCAGAGCAAGTAATGCCCGTAACAACCGCAAAGCCGCAGCACCAGCTCAGGCTAAGCCCTGGCTGTTGCTGATCGTTACCTTTTTGCTAATCAGTGGCTTTGTTTACTTTTTGTGGTTTTTAAACCAGCAGCCTGCAGCCCCTGCTCCCGCTGCTAAACCTGAAAAAACCGTGAAACAGGACGAGTTACCTGCCAAACCAACCACCGAGCCCTACCAGTATATAAAAGAGCTGGAAAACAAAGAGGTGAAAGTTGAAGTGACCGAGCAGAAATCAGGTGGCCCTTACCAGATGCAGTGCGGATCATTCAGGGCTGAACAACAGGCTGAAGCGATGAAAGCGCAGATTGCGTTTGCTGGTTTTGCTTCACAAATTCGTCGTACAGAAGGCAGCAATGGCGTCTGGTACCGGGTTGTGTTGGGTCCGTATGAATCAAAGCGGCAGGCAACAGCCGATAATAACCGTCTGCGTCAGCTGAACATTAATACCTGCCGGATCTGGAACTGGTCTTGAAATCGCACTGACGCAGCCACACTTATGCCCTAAGTTAATCACGCCACAGGGCTAATTCATGACTACTATTGTTTCTGTTCGCCGCGATGGCCATGTCGCCATCGGCGGTGATGGCCAGGTTTCACTGGGTAATACCGTAATGAAGGGCAACGCGCGTAAAGTACGCCGTCTGTACAACAACAAAGTGATTGCCGGCTTCGCGGGTGGCACGGCAGATGCTTTTACGCTGTTCGAGCGTTTCGAAGCGAAGTTAGAACTACATCAGGGCCATCTGATGCGCGCCGCCGTTGAGCTGGCTAAAGACTGGCGTACCGACCGCATGCTGCGCAAACTCGAAGCTCTGCTCGCAGTAGCAGACGCCAATACTTCACTGATTATTACCGGCAATGGCGATGTGGTGCAGCCAGAGCAGGATCTTATCGCCATTGGCAGCGGTGGGCCTTACGCCCAGGCTGCTGCAACCGCCTTATTGAATAACACTGACCTCAGCGCCCGTGACATTGTTGAGAAAAGTCTGACTATCGCCGGTGATATCTGTGTCTACACCAATCACCATCAGACCATTGAAGAATTATAAGCAGGTATCCTATGTCTGATATGACCCCAAGAGAAATTGTACATGAGCTGGACCGGCATATTATCGGCCAGAACAAAGCCAAGCGCGCGGTAGCCATTGCGCTGCGTAACCGCTGGCGCCGGATGCAGCTTGATGCTGCACTGCGTCAGGAAGTCACCCCGAAAAATATCCTGATGATTGGCCCGACCGGCGTCGGTAAAACCGAAATTGCCCGTCGTCTGGCAAAACTGGCCAATGCGCCTTTTATCAAAGTGGAAGCGACGAAATTCACCGAGGTGGGTTATGTCGGGAAAGAAGTCGAAAGCATTATCCGTGATCTGGCAGACAGCGCGGTGAAAATGTACCGCGAACAAGCCATCGAGAAAAACCGCTTTCGCGCTGAAGAAGCGGCAGAAGAGCGTATTCTTGATGTCTTGCTGCCGCCGGCCAAAGATGGCTGGGGCGATGCCGATAATAAACCGGCATCAGACAGCAATACCCGTCAGGTATTTCGCAAAAAACTGCGCGAGGGCCAGCTGGACGACAAAGATATCGAGCTTGATTTAGCCCAGCCGAATATTGGTGTTGAAATTATGGCTCCGCCCGGGATGGAAGAAATGACATCGCAGCTGCAAAGCATGTTTCAAAGCCTTGGTAGTGAGAAAAAGAAGAAGCGTAAGCTGAAAATCAAAGATGCTATGAAGCAGCTGATTGAAGAAGAAGCCGCTAAGCTGGTGAACCCGGAAGAGCTAAAAGCTCAGGCACTTGAAGCTGTAGAGCAGAACGGCATAGTGTTTCTGGATGAAATAGACAAAATCTGTAAGCGCGGTGAAACCAGCGGCCCTGACGTATCGCGTGAAGGCGTGCAGCGCGATTTACTGCCGCTGATTGAAGGCTGTACGGTAAACACTAAACATGGCATGGTCAAAACCGACCATATTCTGTTTATTGCCTCAGGCGCCTTTCAGATGAGCAAGCCGTCTGATTTAGTGCCGGAGTTACAAGGCCGCTTACCAATACGGGTAGAGCTGGAAGCATTAAGTGCAGCCGATTTCGAACGCATCCTGACCGAGCCGAAAGCTTCTCTGACTGAGCAAGCCAAAGCCATGCTGGCAACAGAGGGCGTTAACCTGAGCTTTAGCGAGGATGGCATTAAAAGTCTGGCCGCGGCGGCTTGGCAGGTTAACGAAACCACTGAGAACATTGGTGCACGCCGGCTGTATACCGTGATGGAAAGACTGCTGGAGGAAATATCCTACGATGCAGCAGATCATGCTGGTGAGCACATTGAAATCAATGCCGCTTATGTTGACAAACATTTAGGTGCACTGGTTAAAGATGACGACTTAAGCCGGTTTATTCTGTAATGGCACAGCAACACACTGCTAAAGCTGCGGGTACAGACGTTAAAGTCAGTACCCTGCACTATCATCGTAAGCGCCATGAACTGGATGTTCTGTTCAGTGATGGCGCCAAAGCAGTATTCAGTGCGGAGTTTCTGCGTGTGTTTTCGCCGTCGGCTGAAGTACGTGGCCATGGCAAACCGAAACTGGTCAGCAATAAAAAGCAGGTTGCTATCAGCAAGATCCTACCGGTTGGACATTATGCTGTGAAACTAACGTTCGACGATGGCCACGATAGCGGTATATACAGCTGGGTCTACTTACAGCAGCTGCACACTCAGCAGCAAAGCTTATGGCAACAGTATCTGGCACAGCTGTCTGCCGCCAACGCTAACCGCGATAGTCTTATCGCGGTTAAAGTTCAACCTTAAAACCGGGATCTCAGGCCTGAAACCTGTCTACCGACTGATGCAGGTTTGCAGCTTGCTGCGCAACTTCTTCGCTGATAGCGGCGTTATGTCTGGCATGACCATAGGTTTCATCCGATAAATCGCGGATTTTCACCACGTTTTTGTTTACCTCAGCCGCAACATGGCTCTGCTCTTCAATTGCCGCGGCAATTTGGGTTGTCATGTCCATAATGTTTGTTACGTCCTGGGTAATTTCACTGAGCAGCTGCATAGCAACATTGGCCTGTTGCGCACTATCACTCCCTTCCTGCCGGCAACCCTGTATCACCTGCACAATATTGCTAGTACGGCCTTGTAAGCCATGCACTATGGTTTCGATCTGCCGCGTTGATTCCTGAGTGCGCATAGCCAGATTACGGACTTCATCAGCCACCACAGCAAAGCCTCTGCCCTGCTCGCCGGCACGCGCAGCTTCGATAGCAGCGTTAAGTGCCAACAGATTCGTTTGCTCCGCAATGCCTCGGATCACGTCCAGCACCGAGCCTATGGTTTTGCTGTCTTTTTCCAGCTCGGCCACCACGTTTGTCGCCTGCTGCAGCCGATCTGACAATGCATTAATACGGTGCACCGTCTGCTGCACTTCTGCCCGGCCGCTTTGCGCATTCTGGTTTGTCGCCTCGGCTTTTGACGCTGTCATTTCGGTATTACCGGCGATTTCGTTAATGGTTGCGCCCATTTCAGTCACCGCTGTTGCCACCATATCGGTTTCGCTTTGTTGCTGTTGCATGCCACGGCTGGTATCCGCGGTAGAACGTGCCAGCTCATTTGTCGCGGTATCAAGCATTTCCAGCGCCTGATTAACAGTCTTAATCAAGTCCTGAAAATCGCCCAGCATGGCATTAAAATCAACTGCCAGCGTGGTCATCTCATCATTACCGGCTACAACAACACGCATACGAAAATCATTGTTGGCGCGGATCAACCCTATCGCCTGGCACACCTCCATTACCGGCCGCAAAATACTGCGACTGGTCAAGGCCACCAATATCAGCACAGTACCAAGCACTATGATGAAAATAGCTAACGCTAGCTGCTGAGTGGAGCTGACAGAATCGTTTATAGCTTTCGTCGTTTGTTGTTCCAGCTCTTTCAGGCTGGTTTCCGTGCTGTGAATAGCGCCGCGCATCTCACCGGTAGCACCTTCTGTTTCGCTAAGTCCCATCTGACGCATCGCATTTACCAGCGCAGCGAAACTCTGATTGTACTGCTCAGCCAAAGCTCTGCTCGTGCTATCTGTGCCTGTTTGCAGCAAAAGCTGCGGAAACAGTGTATTAAAGCGTTCCGCATAGGCCATATCTTTGCGCAGCAAGAAATCTTTCTCTGCTCGGCGTAACTGCAATACCAATATGGTCAGGTTGTCCTGCCCCAGCTGGTCAAGCCGCTCCTCCAACTGCTGCACTGTCTGGCGTAAGTCGCCGATAAGACCTGACTGTGCATCCAGCCCTAAGCGCTGCTGTGATTCAACCAACTGATTAAACTTCTGTTGATAACTTGCTGTATAGCCAGAGAAAGTGCGCAAAGGCGCCTGGTCAATGTTATGGCGCTGCAACAGAGCGTCAAGTTCAGTAATATGTTGTTGCATCAGCTGGTAGTGGTCATTCAAACGTTGCTGATATTTCAGTTCAGTGCGCGCCATAAAATCTTTCTCATGACGGCGAAACATCAATACATCCGCACTAATCTGCTCAACCAGCTGCTGTGTTCTTGCCAGACTGGTTAGTTGGGCGCCCTGATAAAACAGAATAAGCAGCATTATCGCCATTGCGATAACCAGAGCTCCGCCATTGATAAATAACCGCTGTTTTATCGACAATTTTCTTAACTGGCTCATAGTGCAATCCTGTTTGTTAACAACTCACTTGAGGATAGCGCACTGCAGAAAAAAAATTCGGTATTTTGCGGCGGAAATCTCAGATGTATAACATGTAGGAACATAATGTGCACAAAGTACCCAGAAGCGCTCCAGCTATCACATCCAGTGGAAAGTGCACCCCCAACATAATCCGGGACAAGCCGATACACAGCGCCCAGCTTAAAGCCAGCGGCCAGAACAAAGGGTAATAAATAGCCACAGCCGTTGCCACAACAAAAGCACCTGCGGTATGGCCTGATGGCAGACTGAACCTATCTGAAGGAATGATATGCGCATGAATAAAAGCACTGAGTACATCTGCCGGCCGTGGACGTTTGATGCCGTTCTTCAGCAGCAAATAAAGTGGTAGTTCCAACGCGAAACTGCACAGCAATAGCTGACCAAAAGAGGGGGCAGCGTTTATTTCCAGCGCCAGCAACGTCGCGGCCAATAACAGATACAAAGGACCATCTGCAGTTTTTGATAGCCAGTAACTGGTATTAAACATAAACCGCGAAGAGCTGCGGCTAAACAACCGGCAAAAAGACGCCTGATCCCACTGTTCAAGACGTTTAAGTAACATGGCTCAGCCCCGTCATCAGCGTTGACTGAACTCAGACTAACCTTGCTTTATGACGCTATAATGACACCGGCTGGCGCGCAAAATTGATCGCATCCTGCTCTGACAGCGGTTTAGCGAAGTAGTACCCCTGCACAGTGTCGCATGACAGATTGCGCAGCAACTGCAATTGCATGGCCGTTTCTACGCCTTCGGCAAGAATGCGTTTACCCAGACCATGCGCCAGTTTAATCATCGTTTTTACGATAATCATATCAGAATCATTGCCTGCCATGTCCATAACAAAGCTGCGGTCGATTTTAATTTTTTCAATCGGCATGCGGCGTAAATAAGCCAGCGACGAGTAGCCGGTGCCAAAATCGTCAATAGATACCCGGATCCCCATCTGCTGCAGCTCCAGCACATGGTTCGAGCCTTTTTCCATATCATGCATGGCGGTATTTTCAGTGATCTCCAGCTCAAGCAAGTCTGGCGAAATCTTATATTGCAGCAGCAGCTGCTGAATTTTCTGCTTCAGGCCGTCCTGCTGAAAATGTAATGGCGACATATTCACCGCCAGCGGCACCTGAATGTGCTGCTTGCGCCACTCACTGATTGTTTTCACCGCTTTGTGCAGGATCCAGAAATCAAGCTGACGGCTTAATCCTAATTGTTCGACGAACGGCAAAAACTGCCCGGGCATCAGAAAGCCTTTCTCCGGGTGCTGCCAGCGCACTAATACTTCAAATGCTTCAAGCTTATTGTCACGTAAATTGATCTGAGGCTGAAAATACAACACCAGTTCGTCATTGCGCATGGCTGACAATAACTCTGTTTCCCAGCCAATCAACCGGGCTGACTCATCCTCCATACCTGCTTTATAAGCCAGACTACGTTGCTGCAGCCGTTTAGCCTGATGATACGCAATATTGGCTTTTTGCAGCAGGCTCTCTGCTGTAGTCGCATCCTCCGGCGCATTGGCAATGCCTATGGTGCAGCTCAGCTGCAACGGGCCTCCCGCCAGATCAAAGCTTTTCTCGACCAATTGCTGCAAATGCCTTAAAGCAAACTGTAACTGTATAGCTGTTTTGACATCAGTCAGTGCCAGCGCAAAAATATCTCCACCGGTGCGTGCTACCAGTGCCGGTTTTAAAATACTGCCTTCAAGCCGCTGATTTAGCTGACGAAGCAATATATCGCCCTGTTTTAAACCAACAGACTCGTTAATGGTTTTAAATTTGTCCAGTCCCAGCATTAGTAAATAAATGGAACTTGTTGCAGGTTGCTGCAGTTTTTCCTGTAGCAGTGTTAGCAGAGCATCACGGTTAAGTGCCCCGGTCAGCTGATCATAACGGTCAAGATATAGCGCCTTTTCACTTAACTGCCGGTTCGTATTTCGCTCATGCTCATGCAGCCAAATCAGCAGCGCCAACCCAAGACAACTTAATAAAAACAATTCAACACATTTATATACCAGCAATAACCGGATATCAGCCGGCTGACCTGTACTAAGCAATTGCCAGACGGTATAGGCAATATAAAGTACACCCCACAGTGACATACTAAAAACTGCCAGGCGTTGCCCCAAGGCATTGTCTGCTCGCTGCAACAAGCTTACCGCTGCAGTCAGCAATAAAATGCCCATCAGCAACAGGCGGAAATACAGTTGAAAATAACGCTGCCAGGCATCGATAGTCTCATGCCAGCCAAAAGGCGCAATACTGGCCACAGCGGCAACACCGAGTAAAACCAGCAGTTTCGCCGCTGATACCCTCCCGAGCAAATGCGCATCACTGCTCCTGGTCTGCATCATACCGCGCAGCAAAAACACGGCAAAACTGTAGCTGCAAAATACCACCGTGAACTGCATCACCGTTGTTGGCACCGGACGTGACGGTATTGCCCACTGCAGCAGGATCATCAACTGGTAGATAGCAAACGCTAATAAGGCAAAAAACCAGGAACGGATATAACTTTGCTTATAAGCCAGACTCAGGCGCCACAGCAGATAGCTGAGCAGCAACGCGACACCCATCTCTGTCAGGTAGATAGCAAGTCTGGAAAATATTTCTGGCGCCACGGCATATACCGGTTAAGTCGTCTCAATACACAGTAACAAATAACCTGTCTGCTCGACAACACGCTTCGTTCAAATGTGCGAAAAGCCAGTAATAATAATAGTTTGAGCTTGTCTCAGTCAGCGCTATACTGTGGACAGACGTTTTTCCCGCCGGAGCCAGTTATGGAATACAACACATCAGAGTTATGTGATCTTTATGCCGATTTAGTTGATGTGGTTGAACCCTTGTTTGCCAGCTATGGTGGCAGGCGCTCGTTCGGCGGACAAATCCATACCGTTAAATGCTTTGAAGACAACGGCCTGGTCAGGCAAATGCTCAGTGAGTCAGGCATTGGTAAAGTATTGCTCATCGACGCCGGCGGTTCAGCCCGCAGGGCCATTATTGACGCTGAACTGGCGTCAATGGCTGCCACAAATGGCTGGGAAGGCATTGTCTGTTACGGCAGTGTGCGCGACTTAGATTTACTGGAAGATTTCGATATTGGTATTCAGGCAGTCAATGCTATCCCGGTTGGCGCTGATGACAAAGGCTTTGGCGAAACTGAAGTACCGGTCAATTTTGCTGGTGTCACGTTTTTACCGGGCGATCATCTCTACGCCGACAGCACCGGCATCATAATGTCTCCTGATGCACTGGATATTGAATAAGACGATACCGCCTTATGCTTAACCTTTTCACCAGCTCGCAGTTATCACTTTTTTGCACTGCACGTGGCGGGGAAACCCGCTTAGGTCAGAGCGTTACCCTGCCCGCCCCAGCAGCAGACTTACCGCAGCAACTTAGCCAGGCTGCGGCAGAAGGCTGCCGGTATGTTTTACTGGGCGTACCGGAAGATATCGGACCAAGGGCGAACCTGGGTCTTGCAGGTGCAGATAAAGGCTGGCAGGCGTTTTTAACTAAGTTTTTAAACCTGCAGGCGAACGACTTTATTCCGGCAAAACAAATTCTGCTGCTTGGAAATATTGAATGTAAGGACCTGCAGCAGCGAGCTGATGTAACTGACAATGGTCAGAGCGCATCACCTGAGCAGTTGCGCCTACTGGTTTCTGAGTTGGATGAGCGCGTTGCGACTGCGGTGCAGGCAATATTTGCCGCCGGTTTGTATCCGCTGGTCATTGGTGGTGGCCATAACAACAGTTACCCGTTGTTAAAAGCACTCAGTTTAAGCAGTGGACAAAAGGCGAACAGCGCCAATCTGGACCCTCATTCAGATTTCAGACCGTTGGAAGGACGGCACAGCGGTAATGGCTTCAGTTATGCCCATAATGCTGGTTATTTAGAGCATTATTTTGTATTGGGGCTACACGAGCTGAAAAACTCAGCCGCAACACTGACACAGTTGCGTGAAGCCGGCGCAGAATACTGCAGCTACCAGCGGATCTTTGTCCGGCAGGAACTGCATTACCAGCAAGCGCTGGATTTATGTATTGAACACGTAGTGCGCGGTCAGGGCGATATTGGTATTGAACTGGATACTGACAGTATCAGCCTGATGCCCGTCAGTGCCTTTACCAACTGTGGTTTAACTGTGCACAATGCTGAGCAATTCGTATTTCAGCTTGCCAAACTGCCACGCAGCCGTTATTTGCATCTGGCGGAAGCAGCGCCAGTCCAGCATCCGGCAGGATTATCGGCCGGGCTTAATGAAGCTGGGCAAGTGCTGGCAGCATTGGTGATTGCGTTTATTCAGGGCAAGCAACATCAGGCTACTGCGATTTAGTCTGTTGCTGCTGCCAGTGTTTCAGCCAGACGGCAAAACCACTTAGCTCAAAGGGCCGGGAATATAAAAAACCCTGCCCGCGGTTACACCCCATGCGTAACAATTTTTGCTCCACTTCTTTCTCTTCCACGCCTTCAGCTATTACACCCAGCCCAAGATTACGCGCCATATCAATAATGGCACCCGTAATAGCGGTATGGATATCAGATTTATGCAGGTCATTGATAAAGGAGCAGTCAACTTTCACGGACTGAACCGGCAGTTGCCGTAAATGGGATAACGAGGATAAGCCAGTGCCAAAATCGTCCAGCATTAACTCAATGCCCATCTTGTGCAGGCGCTGCATCATGCTGATGGATTGTGAGGGTTGAGCGGCAAAGGCACCTTCTTTAATTTCCAGAATTAGCTGCTGCGGCTGAACATTATACTTCGCAAACAACATATCCAGGCTGTCAATCAGCTCATCCTGCAGCAGATCCTGACTGGAAATATTCACCGCAATTTTGCCTTCCAGGCCAGCTTTGTTGAGCTGAGATATGGTCGCAATGGCCTCCGTCAGTACCCACTGTGTTAGTGGATAAATCACTCCGGTCTCCTCTGCCAGAGCCAGAAAACTGTCAGGCGTCATCAGCCCCCGGCTCGGATGCCGCCAACGCACAAACACTTCACCTGCGAGCACTTCGCGGCTTTGCATATCCACCTGCGGCTGCACGTAAAGAGCCAGTTGCTGCTGTTCTATCGCCTGACGCAGCTCAGCCATCAGTGTCAGTTTATCAGTAGAGTAATGCAGCATATCCGCGCTGAATACCTGGCTCTGGCCCTGTAACCAATTGTGATGCTGCTGGGCCAGGTAGGCCCGCTCCAGCAATTCACTAAGTTGAGTGCCGTGCTGTGGGTAATGGGCAATACCGCAATGCAGCTGATAATCGACGGCGCAGCCATGCACTATCATGGGCTCTGGTACCGTTTTTTCCAGATTGTCAGCCAGATACTCTGCCAGATGTGGTTTGTCGTTACACGCAATCCAAACAGCAAAATCAACACCTCCCAGATGACACAACCGCACAGGCACCTGCTTACGAAACTCGAATGTCAGCGCCTCGTCCGCAGTTTTTAACTTATCGTTAATGCGCTGGGCTATTTGCGCCAGCACCAGATTGCTATTGCTATGACCAAGCAGCTGATTAACCTTGTCAAACTGACTTATTTTCATCAGTAACAGCGAAAATGACTGTTCGGGGGCTCTTTTAAGCAGCTCATCTAGCTGTTGCTGCAGAAAAAATTTATTCGGGAAGCCGCTGATATCATCATGCAGAGAGTAAAAACCCAGCACAGCTTTGCTGGCAGCATTATGTGACTGCAACAGCCTGGTCAGGCGGTATTTCAGCTTAATAATGCCGATAACCGCCAGTGCTAATGCAATACTTAGTAGCCCAACAGCAGCATATAATGCCTCTTCAGCTTGCGCCGCAACCGGAAAACTTATTAAAAACAGACTACAACAGCGAAAAGACACCACTTCACTCCAGTGCAATTTATGCTATTAGCTTAATCTAAATTGCCTTGAAGTAAAGCAATTCACACCCGGCAGTTAACTTCTTTACCATTAATAATCAGTTGCTTAAGTTGGTTAACACCAAACTGATAGCACAGCTCTGCAGGTTGGCTGATGCCATAGCAGGCAAAATCTGCTTTCTGGCCGACTGCCAGCGTCCCTCTGTCCTTTAACCCCAGAGCTAAAGCCGCATGCCGGGTCACACCCAACAAAGCCTCTTGCGGCGTTAAGCGAAACAACGTGCACGCCATATTCAGCATTAATGGCAATGAGCATAGTGGCGATGTCCCCGGATTCAGATCCGTTGCAACAGCCATCGGAACCTGATATTGCCTTAATAAATCAATCGGAGGCAATTGGGTTTCCCGTAAAAAGTAATAAGCCCCCGGCAGCAATACGGCAACAGTACCGGCCTGAGCCATAGCAGCAACACCCGCTTCATCCAGAAACTCAATATGATCGGCTGATAAGCCTCCAAACTCCGCAACCAATGCGCTGCCTCCGATATTCGACAGCTGCTCAGCGTGCGCTTTCACCGGTAACCCCAGCTCGCTGGCCACAGAAAACACTTTACGGCTTTGCTCTGTGCTAAAGCCGATACCCTCGCAAAATACATCTACCGCGTCTATCAGGTTTTGTTGCTGCAGCACAGGCATCATCTGACACACTGCTTCTATGTAGCCATCTGCATTGGCTGCAAATTCAGCCGGCAATGCATGTGCGCCTAAAAAGGTTTTCTGCACTGAGATCGGATGACAGCGCTCCAGCTCAGCTGCAACCTGAAGAATTTTCTGCTCTGTCACTAAATCCAGGCCATAGCCAGATTTAATCTCAACCGTCGTCACCCCTTGCGACAACAACGTATTAAGCCGCTCCTTCGCCAGTACAAAAAGCTGTTCGTGACTGGCAACACGGGTTGCAGCCACTGTTGACCTGATACCACCTCCGGCTGCCGCAATCTGCTGATAGTCAGCACCGTTTAGCCGCATTTCAAATTCATTAGCCCGGTTGCCGGCGTATACCAGATGGGTATGGCAGTCGATAAAGCCAGGCAGAATCCACTGCCCTCTGGCATCATACAAAGGAGTGGTTAAACTATCAAAAGCTGGCAAGTCGCTGCGTTTTCCGACAAATGCAATCAGGCCATCTTTTACCGCCAACACAGCATCCTCAATACTGCCATAAGGCTCTCCATTTTCTGTCATAGTGGCGATACTGGCGTTAATCCAGATGGCATCAAACTGTTGCATAGCGGCTCTCCTGACTGCGGTACTAAAATTATTCTACACCACCAACTTGTATATACAACAAAGCTACAGTATTTTTTGTTTAACCAAGCCGGAGGTGTTATGGCAATTGCTAAATTTGCAGAAATCAAGGAATACATACTGAGCCAGATTGAAATCGCCGCCTGGCCGGAGCACAGCAGAGTTCCGTCCGAAAACGAGCTGGCCGGGCAGTTCGCTGTCAGCAGAATGACTGCCCGCCGCGCGCTGCAAGAGCTTACAGAGCAAGGTATTTTGTACCGCACGCAAGGAGTTGGTAGCTTTGTCGCCGCACTGAAATCTCAGTCATCTTTGCTGGAAATCCGTAATATTGCCGACGAAATACACAGCCGAGGACATGCATACAGCGCTCGGCTGCTGCAGCTTACAGAGCTGCCATGTCCTACCGTAGTCGCCAGCGCGCTTGGGTTACGCCGTAATGAAGCAGTGTATTTTTCTTTAATTGTGCATCTGGAAGATAATCAACCACTGCAACTTGAAGCGCGTTATGTCAGCCCGCGGCTGGTGCCAGAGTATGTTAAGCAGGATTTTAATCAGCAAACCCCACACCAGTATTTAAGTTTCATTGCGCCCCTGACAGAAGCAGAACACACAGTAGAGGCAATCTGGCCAGACGATTTTACCTGCAAACATCTGATGCTAAAAAAAGCGGAACCCTGCCTGAGATTGACCCGCCGGACCTTCAGTCGTGAAGGCGCAGTCAGCCTGGCTTACCTGACATCGCCCGGTAGCCGTTATCGTTTAGGCGGTCATCTGAATTTATCTTTGCAGCGAAATTGAAACCGGCTTACGAAGACTGCCATTTGTGCGGCAAGACAGCAGCACCATTTTAGTGCCGTCGCCCCAAATTTGCTCATGTACCGATTTACTGGCTAGACCAGTATAATTTTCTTTGTTAATTTCAGGTTGTTTCCAAAGCGTCTGGTGTCTATGTTTAAGGCACTGTAACAGTGCGGAGTTTGCCTGAGTGTTTACATTAAAAGTTGCCCATAAGGTCATCATTGGCTTTGGTTTTATTGCTCTGCTCCTGCTGCTTTCCAGCGGTTCTGCGCTAGTCAGTTTTTCTGCAATTACCCGTTCAAGTGATCTGGTAAATCAACAGGCTGTGCCGGTGCAACAACAAAGTAATATGGCGCAGATACAACTGCTGAAGCTGGCCAAATTGTCGGCGTTAGGGTACACCGCCGACAATCCGGCTGACATTAGTCAGTATCAGCAACAGTTTAACAGCGGCAGTGACATACTTCGCACACAGCTAGCCAGCCTGACACAGCTTACCCGCAACGAACCCTCTTTTACCAAAACATTAAGCGACATTGACAACCACTATCAACAGTATGCCTCCGCTGTTAGCAGTATGTTTAATAGCCATCTGGACAGCATCGCACTGCAGCGCCAGGTCAGCGCAGAATTGAAGGAGCTTGAGCAAATGATTGATAATATCGGCGCAAATCTGCTGGATATTTCTTACCTTGACCTACCAGGCGGTGAGCAACAAATGGAGCTGATCGCCGGCAGTGCCAACCGTATCGATGGCCAGTTGCTTGGTTTGCTGAATACATTAAAAGAAGTGGCAGGTTATACCGAATTAAGTGCTGCTGAAACTGCCGGCGAAAACATCAGTTTTACCCTTAGTGATATGCAGGCAAATATTGACTATATGGCTAATCTCGTTGCCAGACAAAACACAGATGGCTTATGGCAGTCAGTCACGGAACAATTAGCAAACTTAACCGAAAAACTAGCATCTGGCACTGGACTGTCAGAACTGAAATTACAACAAGTCAAAGCCCAACAGGAAGCCCGGACACAGCTTAACGTGTCAGAAAAAAGGGTGGAACAAGTAGTAACAGCACTTGATACACTGCTGACTGACGCTGATACACAGTTTAGTCTGCTACAGCAAAAAGTATCTGATACCGTTAGCTCAGGCAGTACCCGTACACTCAGCCTGATGTTGGTTCTGGTTATTCTGGCAGTGGCAGCCGCCTATCTGACAATTAATGCTATGTTACGGCCACTGGCTGGCATTAATAAAGTGCTCGGCGATATCGCTGGTGGTAATCTCACCCGTAAACTCAGCATAACAAATCAGGATGAATTTGGTGCTCTGGCGGCTAAAGTCAACAGTCTGATCAATGCGCTCAGTGCGCTGATTGTCAATATTCAGCAGAACGCCAGCGACCTGAACCAGAATGCCAGCCAATCTGCTTATGAGGTCGGAGAAATCAATGACTCACTACAGCACCAACAGCAACAGATTGCTGAAGTCAATGATATCACCCGACAACTGGCTGACAGCACAAGGGATATAGCCCGCCATTCGGCGGAAACCACCTCTGCGATGCATCAGGCATTAGAGCAAGGTAAGCAGATCGATTTAATTGCCGGGCAAAATAATGAGCTGATTAACCGCCTGGCGCAGCAGTTGACCACGACCAGTGATGTTATGAGCCGGGTAAACGATGAAGCGAATAATATCGGCGGCATCCTGGCGACTATCAGAGGTATTGCAGAACAAACCAACTTACTGGCTCTGAATGCAGCCATCGAAGCAGCCCGCGCCGGAGAGCAAGGACGCGGATTTGCTGTTGTTGCAGATGAGGTTCGGTCACTTGCCGGCAGGACTCAACAAGCTACCGACGAAATCCGCCAAATGATTGAAACACTGCAGTCGCAGAGCAAGCAAGCGGTATCCGAAATAACTAACGGCAAAACAGATGCTGATCTCTGTGTTGCACAAACTCTGGAGTTAGTTTCTGCACTGAGCCTGGTAACCGCAGCCATAGCGCAAACTCAAACTATCAGCAACAGAGTCAGCGCAGCCACAGAAACTCAGCTGGCACTGGGCAATACCATTGATGACAATATGCAACAAATGATTGACGTTGCTCATGTTAGCAGTGAAAAAGCGCAACGGACTTTGCAACACAGCGATGGCGTATCAACACTTGCAGCAGCCTTACAGCAAGCCGCCAGTGCTTTTAAAATATCCTGATAATATTCGCGCAGGTTAAACAGTGAACAGCGGCATCCTGCCGCCAGGTGCATTCCCATGCTCAGAAAAAGGCTGGACAATGTCCAGCCAGGCAGGAAGTATTTTATGTCCTTTTGTTTTTATCGATTCCATTCGCACTTCATAGTGCCAAATATTCTTAAAAAAACCCGATGAAAATATGATATCAGCTTAAACCATGGCAAACTGTTGCACACGTAGCAGCTTTTGTTGCCTTTTCAGGCTCTTGGCGTCTAGTAACTCAATATTAGCTTCACGGGCAAAAATCCAGGCCTGGCTGCTGAAACCGGCATAGCTTACCGCCACTCCGCTGGTGAAATCAGCCGCCAGCATTTGCTGAAATAATGCTCTTATCTGATTAATATCAACCGCTTGCTCTCTTTGCTGCAGGAGTACCAGCTTCTCGGTATCTGTACCCTGCAGGCATTTGTACTCCGGGCTTACCCGGGATGAGTTGCACAGCTTGCCCTGTCCCAGCAAAAACCGTTCAGCATCCTGTAAAAATTGGTTCTGCTTGTCTTTTGATGATAAAAAAGTCCGCAAAGGCAGCGGAAAACCAAACAGACGATGCTGTTCATCCAGTTCAAAGAATGCCATTACATTAAATATTAATGCGACAACAAACATCAGCACAAAAGTCCACAGCATAAAAGCAGACCAAAAGGCCGACAAAACCCAGTTATTATTACTAAGCAGTAATGAATGTTCGGCAAACAGTAAATAAATAGCGCCGGCAATAATACCAAGGGCAGTACTGACTGAAGAAATGACCAACCATTTATTTTTCATAACACCCTCAACTCCATCTGTTGAGCGAAGAGTATCAGGCGGCCGGAGTATTTTTTCTTAATAAGAAGCTGATAAATGCTTTATAAAAGCGATCTCAGAACAAATAATGTTCAAAAACAGTGTATTAGAGCATCAGGTGCCGACGAAAAACGATATCTGAAACCAAACCGACGACTAAATTTTTCAGCTAGCACACGGCGAGATTGAGTGGCATCGCGGATAAATGTCACCTCTGTTTGCGCCGATTCGGCGGCACGTAAATAGAATTTTTCACGTGTTATCAGTTCGGGACAGCTCAGGTTGTACACCGCTGAAGACCAGGTATTGTCAGATATCAAAGCATTAATCGCTGCCAGAATATCTGCAGCATGTACCATATTCACCGCGCCGTTGGGATCAGACAGTGTTTTACCGGCGACGCTGTGCCCGGGATGTCTGCCCGGCCCCATCAATCCGGCCAGACGCAGCGTAATGCATTGTGGAAATTGTTTTAATGCCTGTTCTCCGGCGTTCAACAACTGCACTCTCGGATGATGCAACAATAATTCACTGCATTCATCCACCTCGCCTGTACATCCCTGGTATATGCCGGTTGAACTGAAATGGATTACCGCCCTGCTTTGTGCCTGCACCATCAACTGATACAAACTCTGCAGGGATATCTGATAAGCATTGTCAGGTTCACTACGCCCGGGCGGAATCGCACACAGCACCAGTGCATCATGGAATAACGCCAGCAACTGCTGATCCTGTGCTAAATCTGGCTGCCGCAAATCGAGTACCAAACCGGATATTGCAGTGGGCAGATTAGTCAAAACGTCAGCACTGCGGCGTGTAACATAAAGCTGATGACCATCCTGCAGCAGTGGCAATGCCAGTTGCTGCCCCAACCAACCGTAACCAATGATAATAATCTTCACGTGTTGAGGTCTGCCTTATCTGTTGTTGGTAATACGGCATAACGGCCATAAAACTCTGCGCAAATCTCACCGCCGGACAGAATTTGCACCTTAATTTTCTGCACTGCTTTGCGCCCTGCAGCAAGGGGCATCAGATCACCAACACAATGTTGCAGTACGCATCGCGCAACCGGTTCTGCCGTCACTGGCTTTATATACCGGATATCCGCATTTGCCAGCACCTGATCGCCATGCAGGCCAAGTGCTCTCAGTTGCAGATATAACATCCCCCAACCGGTTAACGTGGCCAAGGTATAAATACTGCCGGCAAACATCGTCTTATGCAGATTGATATTCGGCGCCATTGGCGCGGTGCAGCGAAATTCATTACCATCAAAGCTGTCGATATGCAGCTGCATAAACTGACTGACTGGGATTGTTTGCTGCCAGGTCCGATTCAGATCATCACACCACAATTTGAACTGAGTCTGGTCGTCAGTCAGACGTATCGTTTTACGCATAACATAGTGGCGAATACCAAACTGCTCCGGTGCTTCTGACATACTGTGATAGCCAGAGCGCTGATAAAAAGCTAAAGCGGTGTCTCGGGCATTGAGCTGAACATGGGTACAGCCCCACGCTGCAGCCTGAGCTTCAAGACCTGCCAGGATCCTGCTGCCGGCACCTTTTCCCTGATGCTCTGTCGAAACAGCCATATATCTGACCTGAGCTGTAGCGGCATCTATTTTGTGCAGCCGGCCTGCGGCTGCAATGTTGCTATGCTCATCTACGAGCATCAGGTGATAAGCGCTATCCTCCA
>NZ_DATCSY010000122.1:0-5623 GCF_036568245.1 Rheinheimera sp.
GAGAAATTTTACTGGCGCAGTATTTTTGCCAGCGCTTTGCCTTTAGCCAGTTCGTCTATCAGCTTGTCTAAGTAGCGTATTTTTTGCATCAGCGGGTCAGCAACTTCTTCTACCCGCACGCCGCAAACCACGCCTTTAATCAGTGCACAGTTCGGGTGTATGGCCGGGGCTTGAGCGAAGAAGGTAGCAAAGTCATGTTGTTGCTTAATTTGCTGCTGCAGTTCAGCCTGGCTGTAACCGGTAAGCCAGCAGATAATCTGATCCACTTCGTCTTTAGTACGGTTTTTGCGCTCAGCCTTTTGCAGATACAGCGGGTACACTTTGGCAAAAGGCATGCTGAAAATGCGGTGTTCAGTCATTGAGTCTGACCTTTCAGGGTAGCAGCAGCTGACGCTCGCTGCGCCAGACGCGGATTAGGCTGATACAGTCTGCTTCGCGCAGATACACCACGCGAAACGGCGGCAGGATAATTTCACGGATATTGGCCTGATTAAACTCCGGTACCATCCGGCCAGAATCAGGCTGAGTTGTCAGGCGCTGTGCCACTGCCATAATGTCGGTAACAAACTGCTGACCAATATGCGGTACGCCTTGCTCCCGGTACCAGGCTTTTATGGCCAACAGGTCAGTCAGCGCGGATTGCGCAAGCTCTAACCGCACTCAATCAATTCCCAGCAGCTGTTTAGCCTGTTCTGCAGTTACCGTGTTGCCGTCACGAATATCCGCCAGGCCGGTGGCAATAGCTTTTACAAATCGCAACTCTTCAGCCGTGTTCTCGTAATCTTCCAGAGCCTGTACCACCGCCACACCACGACCACGACTGGTTAATAATACCGGCCGGTGGGTGGTGTTGGTTTGCGTGACTACCTTGCCCGGGTTTATTTTTAAATCCGACAACGGCACGACATCTTCAGAGAATTTGGTTTGCATGCTCAGCTCCTGCTGTTAACAGTAGCCATTAATAGCACCTGTTAAAAGGTGCCGTCAAGCGAGTGAAAACTGTCGGGTGTATATAAGCGGCGGTTCTGTATTTTTTGAGTAGGGTAACTTGAGTGTAGCGCGCGGAGTTAATTAGCTGCGCCGCCCTTGTTCCTGACTTTGTGAAACCATTAAATATGTAAATTGCTGTTTGGTATAAAGTTGGGTGTGAACCACTGCGGCTGGCGCCGCTGTGGTTGTTTAACACTAACGTATATCTAACACCAACGTACCGCGGGCTGGCACGGTGAGTTGTTTGTTCAGCTTGATCGTTTTGCCGCTAATTACCTCTGTTGCGGTTTTACCCTGCGGCAGCACTTCGCTAAAGCGGACTAAATCCAGCGTTACCGGCTCAGATTGTTTATTCATTACCACCATCACCATTTGCTTGGCGTTGTAACGGAAATAGGTGTAAGTGCCGTTATCGGGGGCGAAATGCATCAGTTTACCGTTGTGGATCGCCGTGGCGGTTTTGCGCCAGTTCAGCAGGGTTTTCACCAGCTGTTGCGCGGTTTGTTGCGTGGTATCTAAGCCTTTGCCGGTAAATGCGTTCACCTTGTCGCCGGCCCAGCCGCCGGGGAAATCAGCGCGCACTTTGCCATCATCGCGGAACTTTGGGCTTTGCATGGCTATTTCGGTGCCGTAAAACATCTGCGGTATACCACGCATGGTTAGCAGGTAGCTGATGGCCATACGGTACAGGTTAATATCTTCATTTAGCAGCGAAAAAATGCGTGCGGTGTCGTGATTGCCTTCAAAGGTCACCAGATTAAACGGCTTGGCGTAGATATGATCGTTACTGAGCATTTCGTACAGACCAATCCAGCCGCCGTTCCAGCTTTCATCATCGTTCAGCGCTTTTAGCATGGCGTCGTACAGCGGAAAATCCAGCATCGCTGGAGTGTGCGATACATAACCGTCTTTATTTTGTTTACCCGCCTGCCAGTACGACACGATAAGCGGGTTGGGGCTCCACTCTTCGCCAACAATATTAAACTGCGGATACTCCAGCATAATGCGCCGCGCCCATTCGCTTAAAAACGCTTTGTCAGCATAGCTGTAGGTGTCTTCGCGGATACCAGACAGGTTGGCATATTCTACCCACCAGATGCTGTTCTGAATAAGGTAAGTCGCCAGCAGCGGATGGCGCTGGTTTAAATCGGGCATAGTGTCGACAAACCAGCCGTCGGTAAACTGCGCACTGTCGATTTTGCTGGCGTAAGGGTCTTGCACAGTGCTGCGGCTATGGTTGGTGCCAACAAAAGGCTTGCCGGTTAAAAACTCCTGATTATTCAGCCAATTGCTATCTGGTAAATCTTTCAGCCACCAGTGCTCGTTGCCAATGTGGTTCAGAATAATATCCTGAATTACCTTAATGCCTTTGCTGTTGGCCGCGGCAACGAAATCGCGGTACTGGCTGTTAGTGCCAAAGCGGGCGTCGATGTTGTACAGATCGGTAGCGGCATAGCCATGGTACGAATAAGCGCTTTGGTTATTTTCAGTCAGCGGGGTTGGCCAGATAGTGGTGTAGCCCATATCGGCAATGTAACCCAGCGCACTTTGCATACCGGCTAAATCGCCGCCGTGGCGGCCATTGTCATCTGCACGGTTTAGCTTGTCCGGCATGCCGGGCTGATTGTCATTGGCCGGGTTGCCATTGGCAAAGCGATCTGGCACCAGCAGGTAAATCACATCGGCAGCGCTGAAGCCCTGACGTTTAGCAGAGGCTTCGCGCCGCTTAAGCAGCGGGTAATTATGACTAAGCACCGTTTCGCCATCCAGGCTAAATTGCAGCGTGATGTCGCCGGGTTTGACATCCTTTTCAAGCGTCAGGTTTACAAACAGATAGTTCGGGTTAGCAGTGCGTTCTACGCCAGCTAAGCTTACGCCATCGTAATTAAGCGCCGGTGTGAGTTTGGCAATATCTTTACCGTACAGCATCAGTTGCAACTGGGGGTGTTGCATGCCCGCCCACCAGTTAACCGGTTCTAAGCGTTCGATTTGAAATGCCGGCGCGGCATGGGCGCTAAGGCCACAGCTTAATGCTGCCGCGGCTAGTATATTTTTTGATAATAAGTTTTTGTTATACATTATTTTTCTGCCTTAAAGCGAATAGCAGCACCGCCACTGGTGGCCAGCGGCAACGTTAAACTGTCATTGGCCGTTACGCTTTTCTGCTCTATTTGCATGTCATACGGCTTGGTGCGCCAGTCGGCGTCTTTGCCGTCACGGTAAATTTGCGCCGTATAGCGTTTACCGGCCGGTAAAAAGTCCAGTTTTACCGTCACCGTGCGGGCTTGCTCGTCAGTCAGCGCGCCTAGGTACCAGTCAGCGCTGTGTTTATCCTGGCGGGCAAATACAACAAAATCACCGACTTCGCCCTGCAGGGCTTTACTCTGCGCCCAATCGGTTGGCACGTCTTTAATAAACTGAAAGGCTCTCGGGTGCGCGTCGTAGTGCTCGGGTAAGTCGGCTACCATTTGGATCGGGCTATACAACACCACATACAACGCTAACTGCTTGGCTAACGTAGTTTGCACGCGGTTTTCGGCATCCAGGCCTTTATAGGCCAGGTTAAAAATGCCGGAGGTAAAGTCCATCGGGCCGGATAACATACGGGTAAACGGCAGCATAGCGGTGTGCTCTGGCGGGTTTGGTGGCGAGCCCCAGGCGTTGTACTCCTGGCCACGGGCACCTTCTCGGCTGATCCAGTTCGGGTAAGTGCGGCGCAGGCCGGTGTCTTTAATCGGTTCGTGAGTATTAATACTAAGCTGGCGCTTGGCTGCCTCGGTAACCGAGTACAGGTAGTGGTTTACCATTAACTGACCGTCGTGCCATTCTTTGCGCTCTATGCCGTTTTCATCAATGCGGGTGGCCTGGCCACCGTCGGCGACATAGCCGGTTTTAATCTGGCTGACACCGTATTTGGCGTATAGGTCGTAGGCGTCGGCCATTTGTGCTTCATAATTGCTGATATGGCCCGAGGTTTCATGGTGGCCAATCAGTTTCACGCCTTTTGCTTTGCCATAGGCGGTGATGGCGACTAAATCAAAGTCGGGGTAAGGTGTAGTGAAGTTAAACACAGCACCGTTTAAAAACCATTCACCGTCCCAGCCCTGGTTCCAGCCTTCCACTAACACACCGTCAAAGCCGTTTTTGGCAGCAAAATCGATATACGCCTTAGTGTTCGCGGTAGTGGCGCCATGCTTGGGGCCGCTGCCCCAGCTTTGTGTTTCCAGGTGCATTCCCCACCAGATGCCGGCATATTTACCCGGTTTTACCCAGGACACATCGCCGAGTTTATTCGGTTCGTTCAGGTTTAAAATCAGATCAGAATTTAACAGGCCTATGGCATTATCTGCTATCTGAATGGTGCGCCACGGCGTGGTGAAACTGCCGTTGGTTTTAACCCGGATACCGTCTGACCAGGGTGTTAAATCGCTTTTTAGTACACCGTCGCGCTGCTGATCGAGCACCATGCCGGCAAAATCAACCAGTGCTGCTTCATGAATACTCATATGCACGCCGGTTGGCAGTTTAAAGGTAAAAGGTGTATGAGCGCGGTCTACCTCGTTCAGCGCTGTGGTGCGGTACAGCATTTCGTAGCGGTTCCAGCCCCGGCCTGGGATCCACCAGGCGGTAGTCTGTTTACTGTCGTTAATTCGAAACTCGGTCAGCTCGTCAATAATATCCAGTTTATCAATGCCTTGTGCTGGCACTTCGTAGCGAAAGCCCAGGCCGTCGTTAAACAGCTTAAAGCGCAGCGTAAAAGGCGCCTGGCGCTCAGGGTGCTTTAATGTCACCGCCAGCTCGTTATGTTTATCGACTACGGTTTCGCGTTCACCCCACGGCTGTTGCCAGCTTTGGTTAACACTGTTGCGGCTGTGTGCGGTAATTTTGTAACCCTTACCTAAGGCTGGTAGCTGTAAAAAGCGAAAGCCCAGTGCCGAGGGCGCGATAACCTGCTGCTGATGAAACTGCACCTGATAGGTCAGGGCAGTGTCATCCAGCGTCAGTTCAATACTGCCATCGGGTGATGTAACACTAAGGCTGGCCGCCAGCAGTGAACAGGGTGTGAGCAGGGCTGCCAGCAGGCAGCGGGTTACAGACAGGCGCATAAAGATTTCCGGTACAGTGACAAAGCTTTTACCCTAGAGCATTGCACCAGTTTGCAGCAAGGTAAAAGCCGGCACTGCATACGTATTCAGCCACTGCCCTGACCAGTCACGCCAGCTCTGCTTGTGGGTTGTGCGCTATATCAGCTGTTGTAAAGCGGTGATTTGGTGCTGTAAAAACCGCTGTTCCGGTGCCTGCTGACATAAGCGCAGCGCGTCATGATACGCCTGTAGCGCTTCGCTGTTACGACCGAGCTGGCGCAATAAATCGGCTTTGGCAGCATACAGCAGATGGTATTGGCTAAGTTGCCCGTGCTGCTGCAGCTGTTCAATAAGTGGCAACGCTACGGCCGGGCCGTCGCGCATTGCTATGGCAACTGCCCGGTTTAATGCGACTACCGGTGATGGGTCGGCCTGTGAGAGCAGGTTATACAGGCCGCAAATCTCCTGCCAGTCGGTTGCGGCACTGCTTGGCGCTTCACTGTGTAATGCGGCTATTGCTGCCTGCAGTGTATAGGGGCCAATACGGC
>NZ_DATCSY010000123.1:0-4310 GCF_036568245.1 Rheinheimera sp.
GTATCTAACATGGGTACTCTACGGGCATAGCCCCGACTAAACGATCACCACCTCCATAGGAGGTGGTTTAAGGCTGACAATAAAAAGGCAGCTTAGCTGCCTTTTTTTAGTTCAAATCATTGTCTACCCAGAATTTTGTGCCCTTAACTGTTGCCTGCAAAGCCAGGCCGGCTTCAGTAAACTGATAAATACTTACATCATCGACACTGGCTTCCGCACCGACAGCACCGCCTTTATCCCCCGCTTTAGCAGCGGCGTCTGCCTGAGCACCAAACGCCCAGCCGTGATCAATAAAGCGTTGCAGCGCTTCAGTAGTGTGGAACACCAGTACCAGGCGGAAGTCTTTTACTCCAGCACCAAGGCCAACGCCCAGTTCGCCCATTTTCATATAGGTATCCTTACCGGTAACGTTATTATGTGCAACACCATAACCGCCACCAAAACTGGCAAAGATCAGATTCACATTGGCATTGCTGAACGTAGCGTAACCGGGCGCACCTTGTACTTCAGCGCGGGCGCTGGATTTTTCACGGTATAGCTGAGACAACACATCTGAGCGCATTTGGTTAATTGCATTTTTTTGTTCAGTCGCCGAAGCATTAACACCACCGGCACAGCCCTGCAACAGCGTAAACATTGCCAACATCATTAAAGCCAGCACTTTCTGATAAGAATTCATCAACATAGCTTACTCCTTGAAAGGTTCTCAAACAGTGTAGCCTGCTTTGCTGAAGTATCACTTAACAGCGGCGCCAGTATCGCGGCATTCTTCACCGCTGATTTCAAATTCAACAGTGGTATGACTGAGGTTGTATGGCGCCAATACCGCTGCAATGCGTTTTTTGTAGGCCAGTTGCTGGGTCAGATCTACCGGTGTAGTAATGGCAACATGCATTGTCAGTACGTGCTGCTCGCCGTCCAGAGACCATAAATGCACATGGTGCAGTGAGTTAACGAAGTCCAGCTCTGCCAGTTGACTGGAAATAGTTTGCTGTAACTTCGGATCTGGCGAAACCTGTAAAAACAGACTTAATGTCTGGCGCAGATTTTTAAGCACATTGAACAAGATAAACAAGCTGAAACCGATACAAAGTGCAGGATCCAACCAGGCCCAGCCGGTAAAATACATCAATACCGCGCCGATGAGTACCGCAACCCACCCTAATACGTCCTCCAGTAAATGCCAGCTAAGTATTTTTTCATTCTGCGTTTTGCCACTGCGTAAACGCAGTACCGCAAAACCATTAATGGCTATACCCAGTATCGCCAGCGCAAACATACCGCCGGTATGCGGTAATTGTGGCTGCCACAAGCGGGGAATTGCTTCAGATAACACCCAGGCCGAACCGGATAACAAAATCAGACCGCTTATCAGCGCGCTTAGCAAAGACCAGCGCCTGAAGCCGTAGCTGTAACGCTCTGTTGGCTGTTTTGTCGCGACCTTGCTGGCTACCCAGGCAAATGCAATGGCCAGGCTGTCACCCAAATCGTGGATCGCATCGGCAATGATGGCGACACTGTTGGTTAATATACCACCAACAATCTCAATTAACGCAAAACAGAAATTAAGCCAGAATGCCAGTGCTATATTGCTGCTTTCATCATAATGATGTGAGTGCAAACCATGGTGGCTGTGATGATCATGCGCGCCGTGCCGGTGCGAACTGTGGCTGTGGCTGTGATGATGCGCAGAAGTTTTCTCGCTGTCTGGTTCAGATGCTGTCATTGATGTGCTCTCCACTACTGATGCACTCAGCATAAAAGCAATATTGTCACGGTACAATCGGCACAGCAGGGTTTAACATAATTTCTTGTTTCGCCAGCAATAACACAGTAGTCTTGTCGCCACATATAGCCGTCCATACTGCTGACACTAATAAATGATCACTGATTTTTCTTTACAGCAGGCATTTGAAAGCCTGACAACCAAAATCGCCGCCGTTGTATTTTATGCTTTTGATGTGAATGACATCAGTGTGCCCCTGGTGTTGATATGGCTGATTTGTGGTGCGCTGGTATTTACCTGCTACCTTGGTTTTATCAATGTCCGTGGTTTTCGTCATGCCGTCAGTTTACTAAGCAGTAACAAACGCAGCGGAGCAAAAGGCGAAATTACGCCGTTTCAGGCGCTTAGTACAGCATTGTCCGGTACTGTCGGTACAGGCAATATTGCCGGTGTAGCTGTTGCTATCAGCTTAGGTGGCCCGGGCGCCACTTTCTGGATGATCATGGCTGGTATACTGGGGATGTCAACGAAGTTTGTAGAATGTACCCTTGCAGTAAAGTACCGGCAAATCAATGCCGACGGCTCTGTCTCCGGCGGCCCGATGTACTATATCAAAGCCGCTCTGGATAAATATAAGCTACCTGTTGTCGGCAGCATTCTTGCTCTGGCGTTTTCTGTGTTTGTTATTTTTGGCTCAGCTGGCTTTGTTCATGTTAATCAGGGGTTTGTGCAGCTAAAAACGGTTACCGGGTTCGATAATGCCTGGCTGTTCGGTATAATTTATGCGCTGTTGGTGGCGGCCGTCATTATTGGCGGCTTAAAAAGCATCGCCCGGGTTACCAGTAAACTGGTGCCCCTGATGTGTGGTATTTACCTTGTTGCCGCTTTCTTCGTTATGGCCGCGCATGCCAGTGCAATACCGGCTGCATTGTGGCTGATTGTGCAAAGCGCTTTCAGCCCTGAAGCGGGCTACGGTGGCTTTATAGGTGTACTGATCCAGGGGTTTCGCCGGGCCGCCTATTCAAACGAGGCTGGTATTGGTTCTTCACCTATCGCTCATGCTGCGGCCCAGGTTAAAGACCCGGTCAGCCAGGGCTTTGTTGGCTTGCTGGAGCCTTTTATTGATACAGTGGTTATCTGCACCATTACTGCTTTGGTTATCATCCTGACCGGCGCTTATCAGCTGCCCGGCCTTGATGGCGTACAAATCACGTCAGGTGCTTTTGCTTCAGTATTCAGCTGGTTCCCATGGGTATTAATGGTGGCTTTGCTGCTGTTCGGTTTTTCCACCGTCATCAGCTGGTCATACTATGGCCTGACCGGCTGGCGCTATATTGTAGGCCACAATAAGCATCTGACTCAGTTATATAAAGTGTTGTTCTGTTTAATTGTGTCCATAGGCGCTGTGCCCAACATGATGGCAGTATTTGATTTTATCGATTCGATGATCTTTTTAATGGCCGTACCCAATATCCTCGCCCTATACCTGCTGCTACCTGAAGTAAAAACCGATCTGCAACAATACTGGCAAAGATTAAAGCAGCCGCATTAAGCGGCTTGCTCTACGACAGCAATACTGGCTTTAGCTGTTTTGCTGGCTGCAGGTGCCTTATCAGCTTTTGCAACCGGCTTTTTTGCACCAAGTGCTATCAGCAAATCATCTTTATGCTGCGCCAGGTAAAGTGCCAAAGCCTCTGTTTGCTGTTCGTTACTCATCAGCTCGGTCGCTGTTAAAAAGGTACTCAGCTCATCTGCAGTATCAAGCATTTTGTCATACGCATCAGCTTCGGCTTTAGAGGTAAAGGTCATCTTCTCTGCTCCGTTACGTTCTACTACATATTTTATAATGACAGCCATCGTATTTCTCCCTTGTTCAAGATACTGTTATTTTATACAGTATAAATATACAGCTGTCTAACGTTTTTATTGCCACTTTTGTCTACTCGAACTTTGATGCTGATTGGCGTAATATGAAAACCGTAAGCAAAACCGCCCACTACTGCTCAGCAGTCTGAATTATCAAGGAATAGTATGGATTTTTCCGTATGGTCTGAACGACGCTCTGGTGCCACTGATAGCAGACCGGGTGATCAGCGCACACCATGGCAACGCGACCGGGCCCGCATTCTCCATTCCGCCGCTTTTCGTCGCTTGCAGGCCAAAACGCAGATCCTGGGTATTGGCCAGAATGATTTTTACCGTACCCGCCTGACGCATTCTCTGGAAGCGTCCCAAATCGGCACTGGCCTGGTTAGCCAGCTACGCAGTAAAACAGTGGCAGACCTGTTACCTGTTTTACCTCAGGATGCGCTGATGGAGTCGTTGTGTCTGGCCCATGATATCGGCCACCCTCCTTTTGGTCATGGCGGTGAAACGGCGCTGAACTATAAAATGTTGCTAAACGGTGGCTTTGAAGGTAATGGCCAGACACTGCGTATTGTGGCGAAACTTGAACCCTATACCCAGCAACATGGTATGGATTTATCCCGCCGCACTTTGCTGGGCCTATTGAAATACCCGGTCTTGCAGCCGTCACTGGCCAGTACAACACTGCCGCAGCAAAACCCGCTTAATTTAACCCCCT
>NZ_DATCSY010000124.1:0-2017 GCF_036568245.1 Rheinheimera sp.
ATGGCGTTAACAAAGGACGAGTTGGCGCCGTTCTCCAACAGCCGGCGTACCAGATAGGCCAGCAGGTTTTCATGTTCACCCACCGGGGCATAAACGCGGCACTGAATTTTTTCGCTGCTGACAATCTGATCAAACAGTGACTCGCCCATACCGTGCAGGCGCTGAAACTCAAAACCACTGTGATCGCCTTTGGCAACTTCTAATATGGTTGCGGCGGTATAAGCATTGTGGGTAGCAAACTGCGGGTACAGTACGTCGCGCGCTTCCAGCAGTTTAATGGCACAGGCTTTGTAGCACACATCAGTTGAGGCTTTGCGGGTAAACACCGGGTAATGGTCCAGGCCTTTTTGCTGGGTGGTTTTGATTTCAGTGTCCCAATACGCCCCTTTTACCAGCCGCACCATCAGCGGCCGTTTTACCCGTCTGGCCAGTTGCACCAGCCACTCGATAACAAAGAGTGCGCGTTTTTGATACGCCTGTACCGCCAGACCAAAGCCACCCCAGTCACCCAGCGCGTCATCGCTGAACACCGCTTCAATAATATCCAGCGACAGATCAAGCCGGTCAGCTTCCTCGGCATCAACGGTAAAGCCGATATCATAGCTTTTGGCTACCAGTACCAGCTCTTTTAGTTTTGGCAACAGCTCTGTCATCACCCGTTCGCGGTGGCTGAATTCGTAGCGCGGATGAATAGCTGACAGCTTGACCGAAATACCAGGGCTTTTTATCGGACCACGGCCTTTAGCAGCTTTGCCAATAGCATGAATAGCACTCAGATAGTGCTGGTAGTAACGTTCGGCATCTTCCATCGTGCGCGCGCCTTCGCCCAGCATATCGTAAGAATAGACATAGCCTTTTTTCTCAGTGTCAGCAGCGCGTTCTATCGCATCGTCGATATCGGTGCCCATAACAAACTGTTTGCCCATGATTTTCATGGCATAGTTTACCGAGCGGCGGATCACCGGCTCACCAAGGCGGCCAATGGCCTTTTTTAGAATACCAAATTGCTGTGCTTTGCTTTTATCGCTGTAGCTGACCATTTTGCCGGTGATCAGCAGGCCCCAGGATGAGGCATTAACGAATAGTGACTCGCTGGTGCCCAAATGCGCGCTCCAGTCACCTTTGGCCAGCTTATCGCGGATCAGCAGCTCCTGCGTATCACTGTCGGGTACCCTGAGCAGTGCTTCAGCCAGACACATCAGCACTACACCTTCTTCACTCGACAGTGAAAACTCATTTAACAATGCATCTATGCCACCCTGGCCATCCTGCTGTTTACGGATGGTTTTCACCATCTGCCGCGCCCGCTCCCAGGCCCGGCTGCGGGCCTTCACACCGACTTCAGCCAGCGGTAACAGCAGGTCAATCACGCTGTTTTCGTCGATACGGTAATGGTTACGGATCTTCTGCCGCAACGGGCAAGAGGTGGTCAAATCAGCATCAAATAACATAAGTCGGCCTGTCATAGGGGCGTAAAAGCCGAAGCGCTACGCCGGGTTAACATGGGTTTACTTCGCGCATACTAAAGAAAATACGACAAAATAGGCTAGTGTAATTTGGTGTAAAAACAGTAAATCACATGGGTTATGTGTGTTTTATCGGTATAAAGTTCGGTGTTTTTCTGAAAGTGCCGTGAATTGTGGGTTGCGCCAGCCCGGCCAGCCAGCGCAACTGAAGCTCATTTCTGCAGCTGCCGCGCTATTTTGTTATGCGCAGTACCAGGGTATCGGCCAGCTTATCCTGTATCGCTTGGCGGTTAGGGTCCCAGTAGATCTGTAAAAAGCCAAGCAGGCCGGTGGCAAAGCCAGCGCTGTAGCCACCCTGACGGCCAAAAGCACCCCATAGCGACAGCGGTTTGTTATCCAGTTGCACAACACGGATACCGCACAGCTTTTTGCCGATGGTCTGGCCGTTATTCCAGGCAATAAACAAGGTAAAGTAGCCTATCGCCCAGCCGAAGCCGATACCCAGATCAGACAAAATGCCCTGGATCCATTTCAGTATACTGTGATCAGAG
>NZ_DATCSY010000125.1:0-9250 GCF_036568245.1 Rheinheimera sp.
AAGGCACCTGAGCGCCAGCCACGACCGTCAATCACCTGTTCATTGGCCAGTACGCACTGGTCAACCGGGTCCCAGTTGACGGTGGCCATCTTTTTGTAAACCAGGCCTTTTTCATACAACTTAGTAAAGAACCATTGTTCCCACTTGTAGTATTCCGGTTTGCAGGTGGCCAGCTCACGGCTCCAGTCATAACCAAAACCCAACCGCTTTAGCTGGTTACGCATGTAATCAATGTTTTCGTAAGTCCACTTAGCCGGCGCTGTTTTATTGTTAATAGCCGCGTTTTCTGCTGGCAAACCAAACGCATCCCAGCCCATAGGTTGCATAACGTTTTTGCCCTGCATACGCTGAAAACGGCTGACAACATCACCGATGGTGTAGTTGCGCACATGGCCCATATGCAAGCGCCCGCTTGGGTAAGGAAACATAGACAAGCAGTAAAATTTCTCTTTATTCGCGTCTTCAGTCACTTTAAAAGCGCTGGTCTGTTCCCATTGCTGCTGCAGAGCAGTTTCAATCTGCTGCGGGTTATATTGTTCTTGCATTCAGGTCTTCCGGAAAAGGGGGTTAATACGGCTGCGTTGATAGCAGCAAAAAAGTGGCTATAGCATACCGCAGAGCCGTTTTGACAACAACAAGCAGCGTATTGTCTATACTGGTTTTAAACCAATGGAGGGGCTATGGCCGATTTTGTAAAGAAGTATCAGCGCTGGTTAAACGAGTTTAATCACACCCTGCGCGAGGCTCAGCAGCAGCAATTAAATAACATGGTCGATTTTGTCTCAGAGCTTAAAGCTTATGCAAAAGCCGGCAAAGAACTAAGCGCCTATGAAACACAGCTGTTTATCGAAACTTTTAAAAGGCAGTGGCATGAGTATGTTGAAACACAGGATCAGCAACCTGATGATGACATACCATCGCTGTGGCCTGAAGCGTTGTGGCAGGAGCTGAGTAATATTACTGATAAAAGCCAGCTGGAATGGCAGGAACTGGCACAGGACTTCAGGCATAAAGGTGTGTATTTTCAAGGCGAAATGGTTGGTATGGGCCGCTACCGCTGTGAAAAATGCCTGACACATATCGATTACACGCATCCTGCTCCGTTACTCGCCTGCAGCCATTGTGGCGGCGTGCAGTTTTTCCGTGAAGGTCTGCCGGTTTAAGTGCAGGCGCTGCAGGTGGTTAGCGTTTAAACGGTGGGCAGAGTACTGGTTTTTTTGCTAGAATGCGCGGCCATTATCGTTACTGAATCTCACCTTTGATGCTGACTTATTTAAAACAACACTGGTTGTCTAACCTGCGTGGCGATGTGCTCTCGGCACTGGTCGTGGCGCTGGCATTGATCCCGGAAGCTATCGCCTTTTCTATTATCGCCGGCGTTGACCCTAAAGTGGGGTTATACGCATCGTTCTGTATTGCGGTTATTACGGCCTTTGCCGGTGGCCGGCCAGCCATGATTTCTGCTGCTACCGGTGCTATGGCGCTGGTGATGGTGACACTGGTACGTGAGCATGGCTTGCAGTATTTGCTGGCAGCGACATTATTGACCGGCGTGCTGCAGATTATTTTTGGTGTGCTGAAGCTGGGTGATTTAATGCGTTTTGTGTCGCGTTCAGTAGTGACCGGCTTTGTTAATGCGCTGGCGATTCTGATTTTTATGGCGCAGTTACCTGAGCTGAGCGGCCAGCATGGCTCGCTGCTGGTTTATGGCATGACAGCACTGGGGCTGGCTATTATTTATCTGTTTCCTTACGTTACCCGCAGTGTGCCATCGCCGCTTATCTGTATTCTGGTACTGACAGCGCTGGCGCTGTATTTTGGCCTGGATATCCGCACTGTAGCCGATATGGGTGAACTACCCGATAGCCTGCCGGTGTTTTTATGGCCGGATGTACCACTAACGTTGAATACCCTGATGATTATTTTCCCGTATGCTTTAGCGCTGGCGGTGGTGGGTATTCTGGAATCGTTAATGACGGCCACCATAGTGGACGATCTAACCGATACCAACAGTGATAAAAACCGCGAGTGTGTCGGCCAGGGTATCGCCAATATAGGTTCCGGTTTAATTGGCGGTATGGCCGGTTGCGCCATGATTGGCCAATCGGTGATTAATGTAAAATCGGGTGGCCGCACCCGGTTATCGACATTACTGGCCGGTATTTTCCTGCTGATTTTAATTGTGTTTCTGGATAACTGGGTTGGCCTTATCCCCATGGCGGCGCTGGTAGCCATTATGATTATGGTGTCCATCGGTACTTTTAACTGGGGTTCTGTCCGCGACTTACGTACTAACCCGAAAAGCTCCAGTGTGGTGATGATTGCTACCGTGCTGGTGACAGTGTTTACGCACAACCTGGCGTACGGTGTGCTGGTTGGTGTGCTGTTTAGTGCGCTGTTTTTTGCCAGCAAAGTCGGCAAAGTGTTGTACGTAGGGTCAACGCTGTCTGACGATGGCCATCAGCGCAGCTATCAGGTGGTCGGGCAGGTGTTTTTTACCTCGGCCGAGCAATTTGTCGCCGCCTTTGACTTTAAAGAAGCCATCGAACGGGTACAGATTGATTTAAGCCGGGCCCATTTTTGGGATATTACCGCAATCAGCTCGCTGGATAAGGTGGTGCTGAAGTTTCGCCGAGAAGGTACGGCAGTTGAGCTGCTGGGCCTGAATGAAGCCAGCGCGACGCTGGTCGACAAGTTTGCACTGCATAACCAGAGTGAAGCTGTCGACAAGCTGCTGGGCCACTGACAACAGCGCTGCAACAGAGAATAATACCGACTAAGGAGCAGAATAATGACAACAAAAGTATTAGCGTGTATTGACGCTTCTCCGTATGCCGAAGCGGTATGTGATTATGCGGTATGGGCGGCCAAAGTGCTGGATACCGCAATGTCTGTGGTACATGTGCTGGATAAAGCCCAGCATACCCAGACACCGGATTTGAGCGGCAGCATCGGGCTTGGCTCGCAGGAGCTGTTGCTACAGCAGTTAGCGGAGCTGGATGAAAAGCACAGTAAACTGGCATTACAGCGCGGCCGCAGTATTTTAGATGCAGCTAAAGCACGGGCAGAGCACGCAGGCGTTAAAGCAGTAGATGAAAAGTTAAGGCATGGCCAACTGGTTGAGTCGTTACTGGAACTGGAAACCGAAACGCGTTTGCTGGTGCTTGGAAAACGGGGATTTAGCAGCGCCGAGGCGCATGGTCATATGGGCCTGCACGTTGAACGGGTTATCCGCAGCGTGCAGAAACCGGTATTACTGACACAGCAGCGCTATAAAACGCCGCAGCGTATTATGTTTGCTTATGATGGCAGTGCCACAGCGTTAAAGGGGCTGCAAATGCTGGCGGCCAGTCCGCTGGCGCAGGGGCTGCCAGTGCATCTGGTGATGGCAGGTGCCGATGATGAAGCATCCAGAGCACAAATGGAAAGCGCCGCATTTATTTTGCGCACAGCAGGTTTTGACACTAAAACCGCTATTGTGTCCGGCGAGCCGGAAACCGTGTTGAACCAATACCAGCAGGAGCATGTGATTGACCTGATGGTGATGGGGGCTTACGGCCATTCACGTATCCGGCAGTTTATTGTCGGCAGCACGACGACCGGGATGATCTGCAAGGCGAAGTGCTCATTACTGATTTTACGTTAACTGTAAAGCCCGGCTACCAGCCGGGTTTTTTGTTCCTGTAACTTAACCTGGATGTTGTGACTATGTGGAAGAAACAAGGATACCTGTACTGCCTGGCATTACTATTAAGCCTGTTGGTGATGCCGGTGCATGCAGCTGTGGGCGCTGTCGATCTGGCGCATAGCCTGACAGGCTATATCGCCATTGTGATTTTTGTGGTGGCTTATGCGCTGGTCATGGTGGAGGAGAAAATCCATCTGCGTAAATCTAAACCTGTACTGGTAGCCGCAGGTCTGATCTGGGTGCTGATTGGCTGGCAGTATGTACAGGCGGGTTTTCCGGCAGCGTCTGAAGCAGCATTCCGGCACACCTTGCTCGAATTTTCTGAGCTGATGTTGTTTTTGCTGGTAGCGATGACCTATATCAATGCGCTGGAAGAACGCCGGCTGTTTGATGCGCTACGCAGCTGGATGATCCGCAAAGGCTTTAGTTATCGTCAGTTGTTTTGGCTAACCGGCGCATTATCTTTTGTCATTTCCCCGGTTGCTGACAACCTTACCACTGCATTGCTGATGTGTGCTGTGATAATGAAAGTTGCTGAGGGTGATAAGAAGTTTATCAATCTGTGCTGTATTAATATCGTGGTAGCCGCTAACGCGGGAGGCGCTTTCAGCCCCTTTGGTGACATCACCACACTGATGGTATGGCAGGCCGGGTTACTGCACTTCGCTGAATTTTTTGCGCTGTTCGTACCATCGTTGGTCAATTTTCTGGTGCCGGCGATTTTGATGAGCCTGTTTGTCGAAAATCGTAAGCCATCGGCAGTACAGGAGGATGTTGAACTTAAACGCGGTGCACTGCGCATTCTGGCGTTATTTCTGCTGACTATCGCTACGGCGGTTGCCTGTCATGCTGTACTGCATTTGCCGCCGGTGCTGGGCATGATGACAGGGCTGGGTTACCTGCAGTTTTTCGGTTATTTCTTAAGGGTTTCTTTGCCTGGCTCACTGGCACGTAAAAAGGCGCTGGCAGAACGGGTGGGAGATGAAGAACGGATCAGAGCGCTGGGGCAGGTAGTGCCTTTTGATGTGTTCAGCCGGGTCGCCCGCGCAGAGTGGGATACACTATTGTTTTTCTACGGCGTAGTCATGTGTGTTGGTGGCCTGGGTTTTATTGGCTATCTGGCCATGCTGTCGGATGTACTGTACACGCAATGGGATGCATCCTGGGCAAACGTGATGCTGGGGCTGGTATCGGCAGTAGTAGACAATATTCCGGTGATGTTTGCTGTGCTGACCATGCAACCGGAGATGTCACATGGCCAGTGGCTGCTGATCACTCTGACTGCAGGCGTCGGGGGCAGTCTATTGTCTATTGGCTCAGCTGCAGGTGTTGCGCTGATGGGGCAGGCCCGCGGCTATTACACTTTTGCCGGGCATCTGAGGTGGGCGCCGGCGATTTTCCTCGGCTATGTTGCCAGTATTCTGGTGCACTTATGGCTTAACAGCGCAAGTTTTTCAGTTTTTACTGCCAGCTGAGTAAATATTCTAATAAAAGTGTTTTATAATACGCCGTCCGGTGTCCGCCGGGCGGGTTTCTTTCAGAACTGAGGACAAAATTGTGAAGCAGTCTGTGCTGTACCTGTTATTGTGCGCGTTATTCTCTCCTGTTGCGTTTGCCGAAACCGGCAGTCTTAATCTTACGCTAGCCCCTGTTGGTATCATTTCTCTGGTGTTGTTTGGCCTGGCATATCTGCTGGTTATGGCCGAGGAGAAAATTCATCTGCGTAAATCCAAACCGGTGCTGGTAGCGGCGGGTATTATCTGGGCGCTTATTGCCTGGAAGTATATGCAGCAGGGCATTCCTGAAGTGACATCGGATGCATTCAGACACACGTTGCTTGAATTTGCTGAGTTAATGCTGTTTTTGCTGGTGGCAATGACCTATATCAGCGCGCTGGAAGAGCGGCGGCTGTTTGATGCGCTGCGCGCCTGGATGATCCGCCGTGGTTTCAGCTACCGGACGCTGTTCT
Organism: Rheinheimera sp.; assembly: GCF_036568245.1. Lineage (GTDB taxonomy): Bacteria > Pseudomonadota > Gammaproteobacteria > Enterobacterales > Alteromonadaceae > Alishewanella. The sequence continues at coordinate 5,658 of NZ_DATCSY010000125.1, forward strand.
GGATCAGTGGTGTGCTGGCATTCATTATTTCGTCTTTTGCCAACAACATGACAACCGCCATGCTGATGTGTGCGGTGGTGATGAAAGTCGCTGAAGGCGACAAGCGCTTTATTAACCTGACCTGTGTCAATATTGTCGTTGCGGCCAATGCCGGCGGCGCCTTTATTCCGTTTGGCGACATTACCACGCTGATGGTGTGGCAGGCTGGCATTGTCACATTCAACGAGTTCTTTACCTTGTTTGTACCAGCAGTGGTGAATTACCTGGTGCCGGCCATTATCATGAGTTTCTTCGTCGAGCGGCGTTACCCGGCGGCGCAGCAGGAAGAGGTCGAGCTAAAACGCGGTGCACTGCGTATTCTGACCCTGTTTCTGGCCACTATTGCTCTGGCGGTGTTGTATCACTCCTGGCTGGATTTACCGCCGGTACTCGGCATGATGACCGGTCTTGGTTTACTTCAATTTTTTGGTTTCTTTCTGCGTAAAACACTGCCTGGCTCGCTGGCGCGGAAAAAAGCGATGGCAGAGCGTGAGGGCGACATAGAGCGTATTCGCGCGCTGGGCCAGATCGTGCCGTTTGATGTCTTTAACCGTATCGCCCGTGCCGAATGGGACACCTTGTTGTTCTTCTATGGCGTGGTAATGTGTGTTGGTGGTCTGGGTTATATCGGTTATCTGGAAATGCTATCAGTTGGCCTGTACGGCAGCGGTAACCCGACACTGGCGAATGTTATTTTAGGCTTAATGTCGTCTGTGGTGGATAACATACCGGTCATGTTTGCCGTACTGACAATGGAGCCGGCCATGTCGCATGGTCAGTGGCTGCTGATTACCTTAACGGCCGGTGTTGGTGGTAGCTTACTGTCGATTGGCTCAGCTGCGGGTGTAGCATTGATGGGGCAGGCGCGTGGCTATTATACCTTTGCCGGTCATTTAAAATGGGCACCGGTAATTCTGCTGGGCTATGGAGCCAGTGTTGTTACCCATTTATACCTGAATGCGCATTTGTTTGAAGTGTTCAGCAGCGCTGCCGCTCATTAATAATGAAATGAGGTGCTATCAGCCGATAGCACCGTTTCGGGAGAACAGATGTCTAAAAAAGTGTATTGCATTGCTCAGTTTCTGCCCAAACCGGGTAGAGCAGATGAGCTGTTTAAAGTACTGCAGAGCCTGGAGCCAAACAGCAACCGTGAAGACGGTTGTTTGCAGTATATCGTGACGCGGCAAATATCCAGCCCCTTTGCTGAAGGCAAAAGCTTTCCTATTGCCTTTAACGAAATCTGGGCCGACTTGCCAAGCTTTGAAGCGCACTGCCAGCGCAGCGAGATAAAGCACTTCTTTGAAACCTACTGCTTAGCCGAAGACGGCCTGGCAGCCGATTGGAACGTATGCATTTACAGCGACGAACCAGCCAATTTCGATGCTCCTGAATTGAGCTGACGCCTTAATCTGGTAGAGAAAAGCCCTGCACTGCAGGGTTTTTTTTGCAAACTACTGTGCTAGCTTAGTGCTTTTAAGCACACCGATATGAGCAAATTATGAAAACGATAGGGCTGATTGGTGGTATGAGCTGGGAGTCGACCATCCCTTACTACCGGGCATTAAATGAAGCTGTAAAACAGCAGTTGGGCGGATTACATTCGGCCAGATGTATTTTGTATAGCGTTGATTTTCACGATATTGAGCGCTTACAACATGCCGGTGATTGGAATGCCGCCGGTGCTATGCTCGCAGATGCGGCTCGCTCGCTAGAGCTGGCCGGCGCCGATTTTATTGTGTTGTGTACCAATACTATGCATAGAGTTGCCAGCAGCATTGAAGCGGCGGTGAACATTCCGCTGCTGCATATTGCCGATGCCACGGCCATGGCGATTAAACAGGCTGGTTTTAACCGGGTGGGTTTACTGGGTACCAAATTTACCATGGAGCAGCCGTTTTACCGTGACTATCTGAGTGAGCAACATGGTATAGAAGTGCTGGTGCCAAATGATGCTGAGCGCGATAGCTTGCATCAGATTATTTATCAGGAATTATGCCAGGGTATTATTAACTCAGAGTCGAAACAAGCTGTACGGCGCATGATGGCAGGGCTGGCCTGGCAAGGTGTTGATGCGATAATTCTGGGGTGTACAGAAATCGGTTTGCTGGTGGGTAAAGCTGATGCAGCAGTGCCGTTATTTGATACTACGCTGCTGCATGCTAACGCTGCGGTGCAACTAGCATTAGCGCCAGGCGATTCATAAAAAAGCCGCTTTGCAGCGGCTTTGAACATTTATTAAAACGTTTTATTGTTGCTTGCGGCGCAGTCTTAGTGCCGCCAGTGCGGTGGCCAGCATCAGCACGGTGGCCGGAGCCGGTACCGGGTTAGATGGATTCTGAGTTTGTTCACCAACAAAGGCAATCAGGTTTTTCGTCAATTGTTGTGAATTAGGCAGATCAAATTCGTTCATCATAAAGTTCACATCAAGGATCGTTGTCAGTGCACCAGCCATAGCATTACTCAGGCTGCCGGCAGCAAAGGCGACACCTGAGCCGGCTGACCCGTCTGCCCGCGAAGTGATCCACTGACCGTTTCCTTTGTTATTAAAGCAGCCCGATGCGGCATAAGTGACTTCTGCGACATCATTCGGACCGGTAAAAGGCGCATGAACCTGTTGAGTACCGTCTTGACAATCATTAAAGCCCAAATCTCCACCACCCAGTGATGAGATCAAAGACAGCACAGAATTGTTGCGCTCCATGAAATAGCCGTTTTCGCCCATTAAAAACAAGCCACCACCATTTACCAGGTAATTGCTGTAGGCGGTTTGTTCTGAGCTATTTAACGCGGCGGCATTAAAAAAACGCACGTCCCATATCTGCGAATATGCAGATAAGTCAGCCAGTAAGTCATCAACGATAGTAACGGTGTTACCAACGGCTTCATGTAACACTTTCAGGTTGTCGGTCAGCGCTAAGGTTGTATCAACTTCTGTCGTCTGGTTGGCGCCATTGATAATCAGAATTGGGCCTGCCATGGCCACACTTGATACCAGTAAACTACCCGCACAAATTACTGATTTTAAAAACTGCATTTTCACTCCGTGAACTTACTTCAGATACTGTCTACTACAAGTTATGTAACTAAATGCAAAAAATATTCCTTAATTAAATTTCATCTTTTTCAATATGATAGATATGATTGATTAGGTTTGTGTAAAGAAAGTTGACGATTATCTGGTGAGGTGGAAAAACGAATGCCTTTGACGGTGCAGTATCTTGCGTTGCCTGCGATGGCAAAAATCGTTAGTTTTAGCTGTAGCCGTTTGCTATTGGCAGGGAGAGAGCTCTGGAGACGTTAACTATTATAATTCTGTGTACGCTCGGTGCTGGTCTGGCTATGCCGGCCGGTGCCTTATTGGCAGCCGCTGAGCATATCCGGCCGGATTGGCTGGAAAAAGAGTTTCGCCACAGCGTACTGGCATTTGGCGCCGGTGCGCTGTTGTCTGCGGTTGCGTTGGTACTGGTGCCCGAGGGCATAAAGCATCAGACGGTCATGCCGGCCGCGCTTTGGTTTATTGCCGGTGGTTTTGGCTTTATGCTGCTGGATATTCT
>NZ_DATCSY010000126.1:0-2139 GCF_036568245.1 Rheinheimera sp.
GGCACGCTGTTTTTAGATGAAATTGGCGATATGCCGTTGAATATGCAGGTTAAGCTACTAAGGGTGTTGCAGGAGCGTACGTATGAGCGCGTTGGTGGTACCCAGCCGATTAAAGCCGACGTCAGAATTGTTGCTGCCACACACCGCGATCTGGAACAGATGATTACTGAAGGCAGTTTCCGGGAGGACTTATACTACCGGTTGAATGTTTTCCCGATTGAAACACCGGCTCTGAGCCAACGTACAGATGATTTACCCATGTTGGTAAGTGAGTTGCTTAAACGGCAGGCAAAGCATAGCCAGGCAATAGTGAAGTTTACCGAACATGCTATGCAAAGCCTGCAGCTACACAGCTGGCCCGGAAATGTACGTGAACTGGCAAACCTGTTGGAGCGAATGGTCATTATGTATCCGGATCAGGTGGTTGATGTGGCAGAGTTGCCACAAAAATACCGTCATCTGGACATTGAAAGCTATGTACCGCAGTATCCGGAAAGCTTGCAGGAACGCGATCTGCTAAATGAGATGTTCCAGTCAACCGACGATGATGACACAGACGATGACAACGGTTTGGCATCAGATGCTGATACGCTGCAACAGTTGCCGGAGCAGGGGTTGGATTTAAAAGAATACCTTGCCGAACTTGAAATCCGCTTTATTTCCCAAGCGCTGGAGCGGCATGAATTTGTTGTTGCCAGAGCCGCCGAAGTGCTTGGGCTGCGCAGGACCACCCTGGTTGAAAAAATGCGTAAGTATAATCTGGGGAAAGACGAGTAATTGCTGCTGTCAGAGTTTTGACAGGTTTAACCATCTGAATTAAATCATAAAAATGCTGGCATAATGTCTGCATTGTTGCTCTGAACGATGTGTTTCAGGGGGACTTATGACGTCAGCCAGTGCTATGCACTTTTCGCCTGCCGGTTTTGCCCGGCAAGGCTTATCAGTTGTTGCAGCCAGTGGCTATCAGCTCTCAGCCTATTGCGCATCAGCCGGGCTTGATCCTGTATTGCAGGCATTGCCAGCGGCTGTCATTTTATTGGATCAGCGTGGCGTGGTGTATCAGGCCAATCCTGCTGCTGTATCGATGTTGGGCGAGCCTTTGGTAGGCGAAGCCTGGTTTTCCATTATCAGCCGCTGTTTTAGCCCCCGCCGTGATGACGGCCTGGAAGTGTCGCTAAAAGATGGCCGCCGGGTTAAATTACAAATTAATGCCTTACTAACGCACACCGAATATACCCAGCCAGGGCAGTTGATCATGCTGACCGATCTGACCGAAACCCGGCAATTACAAAGCCGGGTTAGTCAGATGCAACGTTTGTCAGTATTGGGCAAAATGATGGCCACCCTGGCGCATCAAATACGCACCCCTTTATCTGCTGCTATGTTGTATGCGCAGAATCTGGCCAACCCAAGAGCCACCTGGCAGGTTCAGCAGCAGTTTCAGCAAAAGTTATTATCCCGTTTGCAGGATTTAGAGCAGCAGGTCAGCGATATGCTGCTGTTTGCCCGCAGCGGCAGCTCACAGCAAGTGGCAGAATTTACGCTCGATAACCTGATTGCAGAAGTTGAAACCGCGGTTGACGCCTTATTTGTGCAGCACGATGCTGACTTTACCCTGCTCTGTAGTGAACCTTCGCTTCGGCTGATTGGCAATCAACATGCGCTGTGCGGTGCTATACAGAATCTGATCCAGAACAGCCTGCAGGCAATACCAGCCAAAGCAAAAATAGTGCTGGAGCTGAAGGCGAGCGCACAGCACAGTGGCAAGCTGCTGTTACGTCTTACAGATAACGGACCGGGGGTCGCACCGGCATTGCATGATACTTTGTTTGAGCCTTTTGTGACCGGACGTGCCCAAGGCACAGGTCTGGGATTGGCCGTTGTTCAGGCAGTGGCGCATTCACATCATGGTTCTGTACGGTATGTGCCGATGGCGCAGGGAGCGTGCTTTGAAATGCTACTGCCACTTTCACACAGTGTTCAGGAGGCAAGCGAATGACACAGCGTATTTTGTTGGTTGAGGATGATGCCGGTTTGCGTGAAGCGCTGCAGGATACGCTGATGCTGGCGCAATATCAGGTGCTGGCGGCAGACAGCGCTGAGCAGGCTTTATTATTGCTGCAGCAACATAAGGTGCAG
>NZ_DATCSY010000127.1:0-7051 GCF_036568245.1 Rheinheimera sp.
CATTGCCATGGCGGACTACCAGATGGAAAGCTTGTCGGCGCGGATAAACCGCGAATCTGCCGCTTTGGCGCGTAAAGTCTGTGATGAGGTTACTGCACGTGAACCAAACAAGCCGCGCTTTGTTGCCGGCGTGCTAGGGCCGACAAACCGCACAGCTTCTATCTCGCCGGATGTGAACGACCCGGGGTTTCGTAATGTCAGTTTTGAAGAGCTGGTCGATGCTTACACTGAATCTACCAGAGCGCTTATCGAGGGTGGTGCTGACATCATTATGCTTGAAACCATTTTTGATACGCTAAATGCCAAAGCTGCGGCTTTTGCGGTACTGCAGGTATTTGATGAGGTTGGCTTTAAGTTGCCGGTAATGATTTCCGGCACTATCACCGATGCCTCAGGCCGCACCTTGTCGGGGCAGACAACCGAAGCGTTTTATCATAGCCTGGCCCATGTTGAACCGGTGTGTTTTGGCCTTAACTGCGCCTTAGGGCCAGATTTATTGCGGCCATATGTTGAAACGCTGTCCGGCGTATCAGAAGCGTTTGTGTCGGTGCACCCCAACGCAGGTTTACCAAATGAGTTTGGTGAATACGATTTGGGCCCGCAGGAGATGGCCGCTGAAATTGCCGATTGGGCTAAGCAGGGCTTTTTAAACATTGTTGGTGGCTGCTGCGGTACGACACCTGAACATATCAAAGCGATAGCTGAAGCGGTTAAAACAGCGCCGCCCCGTCAGCCTAAAGCAGCTGCGCACAGTTTTCACTTAGCCGGCCTTGAAGCCTTTTCTCTGGAGTGGTGATGCAACAACAAGCCAGATTTATCAACGTCGGCGAGCGGACTAACGTTACCGGCTCGGCAAAATTTAAAAAGCTGATTTTAAACGGCGACTATGAAGCGGCGCTTGATGTGGCAAGACAGCAGGTCGAAAACGGCGCGCAAATCATAGATATCAATATGGATGAGGCGATGCTGGACAGCAAAGCTGCAATGGTGCGCTACCTGCAACTGCTGGCTGCAGAGCCCGATATTGCCCGCGTGCCGATTATGGTCGACTCATCCAAATGGGAAGTCATCGAGGCCGCACTGAAATGTATTCAGGGCAAAGCGGTGGTTAACTCCATTTCGTTAAAAGAAGGCGAAGCGCCATTTTTACATCAGGCCCGGTTGCTACGCCGTTATGGCGCCGCTGTTGTGGTAATGGCGTTTGACGAATCCGGTCAGGCCGATACCAAAGCGCGTAAAGTGGAAATTTGCCAGCGTGCTTATCACATCCTTACACAGCAAATTGGCTTTCCGCCACAAGACATTATTTTTGACCCTAACATCTTTGCTGTCGCCACCGGTATAGAAGAGCATAACAACTATGCGGTAGATTTTATTGAGGCTACCCGAGAGATAAAGCGGCTGTGCCCGTATGCCAAAATCTCCGGTGGTGTATCCAATGTGTCGTTTTCGTTTCGTGGCAATGACGCGGTGCGTGAGGCGATTCACTCGGTGTTTTTATACCATGCCATTGCTGCCGGCATGGACATGGGCATTGTCAATGCAGGTCAGCTGGCGGTATATGATGATATTCCGGCTTTGCTGCGCGAGCGGGTAGAGGATGTGATTCTTAACCGGCGTGACGATGCAACCGAACGCTTGCTGGAGATTGCCGCTCAGTTTAAAGGCGATGGCAGTGTTGCCGAAAAAGCTGATGATGCCTGGCGCAGCCTGCCGGTTAATAAGCGGTTGGAGCATGCCCTGGTAAAAGGCATCACTGATTTTATTGAACAAGACACCGAAGAAGCCCGCCAACAGGCAGAAAAGCCGCTGCACGTGATTGAAGGCCCGTTGATGGACGGTATGAACGTGGTAGGGGATTTGTTTGGTGAGGGCAAAATGTTCCTGCCGCAGGTGGTCAAATCGGCGCGGGTGATGAAAAAAGCGGTGGCTTATCTGCAACCTTATATCGAACAGGACAAAGCTGGCGGCCAGGCGCAGGGCAAAGTGCTGCTGGCAACGGTCAAAGGCGATGTACACGATATCGGTAAGAATATTGTTGGTGTAGTGCTGCAGTGTAACAACTTTGAAGTGATTGACCTTGGTGTGATGGTGCCTTGTGCAGAGTTATTGCGCGTCGCCAAAGAGCAAAATGTGGATGTAATCGGCTTATCCGGCCTGATTACGCCGTCACTGGACGAGATGGTGCATGTCGCCAAAGAAATGACCCGGCTGGGTTATACCCAACCGCTGTTGATAGGCGGAGCGACAACGTCCAAAGCACATACAGCAGTCAAAATTGAGCCTAACTACAGTCATGGCGTGGTGTATGTACCGAATGCTTCGCGCAGTGTGTCAGTAGTACAGGCGTTAATTGGTAAAGACAGCAAAGCAGATTATTTAGCGCGCATTAAAAATGAATATCAGGTTGCCCGTGAGCAACATGCGCGCTCAAGGCCCGGGCAAACACTGCTCAGCCTGGAGCAGGCAAGAGCAAACCGCTTTCAGCTCGATTTGAGCCGTGTTGCGCCAGCGCCAAAACTCGCTGGCGTACATTTGTGGCAGAACGTCGATCTGAATGTACTGCGCGATTACATTGACTGGACACCATTCTTTTTAACCTGGCAGTTGTCGGGTAAGTATCCAGCTATTCTGAACCATGCTGAAGTCGGCATAGAAGCACGAAAGCTGTTTAAAGATGCCAACACTATGCTCGATAAAATGATTGGTGAGGGCCATGTCAGCGGCAAAGCCATATTCGGTTTATTCCCGGCGAACAGCGATGGCGATGACATTGTGGTATACACCGATGAGAGTCGCAGCACTGAAAAAGCCCGCTTATATAATCTGCGTCAGCAGCTGCAACTGAGAAATAATGCGCCAAACTGCTGTCTGGCTGATTTTGTCGCGCCAGTTGACAGTGGTGTGGCGGATTATATCGGGGCTTTTGCCGTCAGCACCGGCTTTGGCGCTGACGAGCTGGCCGCCGAATATGCGGCAGCTCATGATGACTACAACAGTATTATGGTCAAAGCGCTGGCCGACCGTTTAGCCGAAGCGCTGGCCGAATACCTGCATTTAAAAGTGCGACGCGAGTATTGGGGCTATGCCGCCGACGAAAATCTGGATAATGAGCAGCTGATCCGTGAGTTGTATCAGGGGATCCGGCCGGCACCAGGTTATCCTGCGTGTCCGGAGCATACAGAAAAAGGTACACTTTGGCAGTTGTTGAATGTAGAAGCTAAAACGGGCATTCGTTTAACGGAAAGTTATGCCATGTGGCCCGGTGCGGCGGTAAGTGGTTGGTACTTCGCGCACCCGGACAGTAAGTACTTTGCTGTCAGTAAAATCGGTGCAGACCAGCTAAATGAGTACGCGCAGAAAAAAGGTTGGAATGAGCAGCAGGCTCAAAGCTGGCTGGCACCTAACCTTGGTTAAGTTATTGTAAAGCATCATAAGTATGTTGTTTCGGCCTTCGGGAAGAACTTGAAATTTATCCATACCGTCAGGTAAAACGGTCTAAGCTTTAACAAAACAAAGCTGGAGTCGTTGTCGATGCGTAAATGGATAATGTTAGCTTTAACCGTGCTGTGCAGTGGCCAGTTGAGCGCTGCACCGCTGAATGTATTGGTAGGGCAGAATAAATCGCCTTATATCCGGCTTGAGACGGTCAGTGGTTATGAGCTAGAACTGCTGCGCGAAGTTATCCGCCGGATGGGGCATGAAGCAGTCTTTGTCTTTGTGCCCAATTCCCGTATTCGCGCTTTGCTTGAAACCGGTAATGGTGATGTCGCGACGTTACAAGCGGTTACAGCCGATGAGCCGGGCGTATTTTTTTCCCAACCTTATATCCGATACCAAAACGTTGTTGTCAGCCGCAGTAATGATGAGCTGACGATACAACATCCGGCTGATTTGGCGGGTAAAACGGTGATTGCGTTTCAGGGCGCCAGTAAAGTGCTCGGTGCCGATTATCGCGATGCCGCTTTGCAGAATAAAAGCTACCAGGAAACGGTGGATCAGCGGGCACAGGTAGAAATGTTGCTGCAGGGGCGGGCCGCGGCGATAGTGCTTGATCGCAATATTTTTACCTATCATCAGCAGAACTCAGCAATGCCAGCAGCAGTGACAGTGCATGAGTTGTTTGATTCCACCTTGTACCGGGCGGCATTCCGTGACCCGGCGCTACAGCGTAGCTTTGATAAAGCTTTGCTGAGCGTGCTACTGGATAATTGGTATCAGCAATTGCAACTGAGCTATTTTATGCAGCTAAATCAGCAACTGCCTAACCGTTTTTATTGCGATGGGCCGACAGACAGTTACTGACCTTCTGTGCTGGCTGTGAGTATCAACTTAGCCATGTATGCAGCAGCGCCGCCAGCTTTGAAGCATCAATAGGTTTACTGATAAGGTCGTTCATCTGCGCCTGGTTGGCTTGTTGTCGCGTTGTATCAGAGCTATGGGCTGTCATGGCGATAACCGGTAACTTGCTAAGCCCGGGCAGTTGGCGTAGTTGTCTGGTGGTGTCAAACCCGTCGATACCCGGCATTTCAATGTCCATCAGTATCAGGGATACCGGCTCTGCCGTCAGGCACTGCAGCGCTTGTTCACCGCTGGTGGCAATCAACACTTTGTAACCCAGCTTCTGCAGAATAATTTGGGCCAGCGCCTGATTAAAGTAATTGTCCTCTACCAGTAAAATTGTATGCTTGCCAGATGCCATAGTGCTGGTGAGGGCAGGTGTGACAGCTCCGGTTGTGTGCTCTGCTGCGGCAGCAGTGTCAAACATCAGGCTGAAACTAAAGTTACTGCCCTGACCGGGGACACTGCTGACGTTCAGTTTGCCGCCCATCAATGTGACCAGGCGCTGACAAATCGTCAGGCCAAGGCCTGTACCGCCATATTTGCGGCTGATTGAGCTATCAGCCTGATTAAAAGCCGTAAACAGTTGTTGTTGCTGGTTTTCACTGATGCCGATGCCGGTATCTGTCACCGCAAAAAGCAGCTGATAATTGTCCTGTAGCACTGCCTGAGGGGTAACACTAAGTTTAATTTCACCCTGCTCAGTAAATTTTACCGCGTTACTTAGCAGGTTAATCAACACCTGTGACAGCCTCAGGGCATCGCCTGTCAGTTGGTCCGGCACATCGTCATCAAGTTGCAACACAAACTGCAGGCCTTTTTGCGATATTTGTGCACTGAACATATCACTGACCTGTGTCAGCGTGTCCCGCAGGCTAAATGCCGCTTGCTCCAGTTCCAGCTTGCCGGCTTCAATCTTTGAGAAATCAAGTATGTCATTGATTATGCTAAGCAATATTTTACCTGATGCCCGAATTTTATCGAGGTAGCTCTGCTGTGTTGCCGCGTCTTCACTTTGCTGTGCCAGCTGGGAAAACCCCAGTACGGCATTCAGCGGTGTACGCAACTCGTGGCTCATATTGGCCAGAAACTCACTTTTGGCCTGTGCAGCCGTTTCTGCACTCTGTTTTGCCTGTTGTAACTGCGCCATCGTCTGCTGCAGGTGTGCAGTACGCTCTTCCACCTGCCGGGTGAGCTCACGTTTTTCCTGGGTTAGGTGATAAGTGCGCCACTTCAGCAAAATGTACATCAATAATACGAACAGCAGGGCATAGCTGCCCCAGGCTGCAGTACTGAAGTACCAGGGGGCCGATATGTAGATATTCAGCTGATCAGATAATTGCAGATTGCCCTGGTGATCGCGGCTGCGCACCATAAACTGATAGTCTCCGGGTGCCAGGTTAGTGTAATCGCGGTAAAGCTCGTTGCTCCACAAAGACCAGTCTTTATCGTATCCTTGCAGCTTCACCTGAAACTGAGGCTGGAATAGGTGGCTGAAATTCGGGCTGGCGTATTCGAAGCGCAGCGCTGTGCTGTCGGGGGCAAGCGTCAGCCGTTTTGGCAAGGTTCCGCCACCGTAGACCGCCGGGCCATCAAGCGTTCTTAACTGGCGCAGCAAAGGCGGCTTAGGCGGCAGGTTGCGGTGCTCATTTATCGCAAAACGGAATATGCCTTCAGCACCGCCAAACCAGATCACGTTTTGCTCGTCGATTAACAGGGTATCCAGAGGGATATCCTGCAACGGCTTCAGTGCCGAGGCTTGCCAGCGATAGAAGCCTGCACTGTCGGCAAACAACACGCCAGCCTGACGTCTGCCGGTATCGTTATCCCATGTCAGTAGCCATAAGTTATTGTTCTTATCGGTCTGAGGATCCCGCACCCAGGGCTGAGAGTCTGTAAAGGCCAGAGATAACTGAGGGTCCAATGTAAATTGTTGTTGCTGCTCATCAAAACGATAGAAACCGGCAACCGTTGCAATCAATAACGCCTGTTTGTACCAGTAGACGCTGTTTCGGTTATTGCTGGGCAGGCCTTCATTACTGCTAAAACGCTTGATAGGCAAAGGCACGGAATTACCGCCCTGCCACTGGCCTGGCAGCGTTAGGCGGTATACCCCGTGTGCTAAAGTGCCCAACCAAAGCTCACCATCCGGCGTTTCAAGAATACTGTTCAGGTTACCCTGAACACCGGGAACCCGGCCTTCATCAAGCCAGCGTCCCTGTTCATAGCGCATGCTGGCCAGGCCATTTTGCAAACCGATATAAACGCGCTCTGGGGTGCGCAATGACTGATATAACACTTTACTTGCCAGTTCTGAGCGCCGAAGCAGAGTGACATCGCCTTGCTCAAGGGCATAAACGCCTTTGCTGTTTGCGATAAGCAGCTGCTGCTGATAGTTGATAAAATCCCAGGTTTGTTTTTGTATTTGGCTCACCGGCTCGAAGCGGTTTTGCGCATTACGCCGGTATAAACCGAGGCTGGTACCTGCATATAGTATGTTCTGGTGCTGATAAAGCGACAGCACATTGCCTTGCAGGCCGCTGGCATCACTGTAATAGGAGATGGCTGCAGACAGATCTATCCGGCTAAGTCCGTGATCAAGCGCCAGCCATAAGCCTTGCTGGTGGTCCTGATACAACGCCCTGACATTCTGATCGACCAATCCCAGAGCTGTGGTGATGTGGCTTTTTAACTTGCCATCAGCTGTCAG
>NZ_DATCSY010000128.1:0-9222 GCF_036568245.1 Rheinheimera sp.
AGTCTGAATATTACGGCTTAACATCCGAAACCGCTTCGATACAAATTGCACAACTACTGCAATAACCGGCGCAATCAGTAGAAAGATTGCAGATAATTGCCAGCTGTAATAAAACATCATCACGACCAAACCGGTAACAAAAACACCTTCACGCACCAGCACTGCCAGCGCTTTTGATGTCGCCTGCTTAATCTGTTCAGTATTGTAAGTAACCTTAGAAATCAGCTCACCGGTGGAGTGCTTGTCATGAAAGCTTACTGGCAGGCGCATATAGTGTTCAAACAACTGTTGACGCATATTCTGCACAATATGGGTACCAACCCAGTTCAGGCAGTAACTGGCTACGAAGTTACATACACCACGCAGCAAAAAGATAAGAACCACGAAAAGCGGGGCGTAACGCAGATACTCAGTATTTTTGTCGTTAATACCTTTATCAATAAAATCAGGTAAGTTAGAAATAAAATACACATCAACCAAAGCATACCCCAGCATACCAAGCGCTGCGGCAACAAAACCCATACGGTACGGTTTTACATAGCTGAGTAAACGGCGGGCGGTTGACGATCTGATGATATCCGGCTGCGGCAAAATAGAACCCTGGAGAAAAAATTTTGCTTATTCTAGCGTGTTGTCACTAAGGTTTCAGCATTTGTGCTCGGCTTTTGCTGCCAAAAGGGGATTCTTTGAGCGCGGTACTCTGCCAGGTCAAGCCTGCCCGGGCTGATATTAAGTGTTAACGCACCACTATTTGCGGTATTAAACAGCGGAACCCCAAGCATCGAAAGCCGCTGCTGTACTTGCGCAGCCGGGTGATTATGCCGGTTATGTAAACTGGCGCTGTTAAGCGCCAACTGCGGTGATAACCGGTGTAAAAACATGTAGTGGCTGGAGCTATGGCTGCCATGATGGGCCAATACCAGCACATTGGCGTCAAGGGCAGGATATTTTTTTAGCAGTGCTAATTCAACGCCCTGGCTGATGTCTCCCGGCAGCAAAATATTCCAGCCATGCACACTGAGCATCACCACACAGGAGCTGTCATTTTTACTGCCGCTGCCACCACTGTGTAATACCCACAGCCGGGCCTGAAAAAAGTATGCCGGCAACTGATTACACCGCTGTGCCGGGCTGATATGTGGAATATCAGAATATATTTTAACATCCGGAAACGCCTGCTTTAGCAGTACCCAGTTGCCGGTGTGGTCACTGTCATCATGGCTCAGTATCAGATAGTCAAGCTTTCGGATCCCGCGCTGACGTAAATAAGGCAGCACCTGAGCCGATGTTGAACTGTACTCACCATAACGGGGCCCGGCGTCATACAGCAAACCATGTTCGCCATTTTGCAGCAGTACGGCTAAGCCCTGACCAACATCAATCACATGCAACTGCCAGCTGGCAGCTCTGGTAACCTGATGCAGCAGAGGTAGCAGTAAAATCAATGCCAGATAACTGAGCACAGGCTTTTTTATCAGTAGCTTAAGCACGCACAGTAATGTCACGGCAAGCACCAGCAGTAAGGGCAGATCCGGCAGTACCCACCAGCGCCCGTAAGCTGCACACCAGTTTAACCACCACATCAGCGGTTGAAATAACAGGTCGCACAGTTGCCACAATGACTGACTACCGGGAACACCTGACAATTCAGCCAGCAAGCATAACAGCAGTACCGGAATAGCCAGCAGGCTGCACCAGGGCACAAACAACAGATTGGACAGCAACGATAACGCCGCACTGCCGTCAAACATCAGCAAACTGAGCAGTGACATAAACAAGGTCAGCACAAGATGAAAAACAAACAGCGCCTTTACTTTGCCTAACCAGGTAGTTGCAGGTAAGGGCCAGCGCCACAGCACAAAAAAGATCACAGCAACTGCCAGCATCGAGAGCCAGAAACTTTTGCTTAGCACAAACATTGGTTGTGCGAGCAGCAAGATGGCCGCAAGCAACAACCAGAAGCTTAAGTAGCTCAGTGATTTACGCTGTAACAAAGCACCGGATAGCAGTAACAGGGCGGCCGCAGCCCTGATAGTAGGGATGGCAAAACCTGCAAGCCAGGCATAGCTGAAAGCCAGAATCAAACCACAAACAATGCCCGCGGGTCTGCGCCAGTGCAAACAATGTATCGGCCATGGCAGCAAACGAACAAGCAGCATCCCCCAGCCAAACACCAAGCCAACATGTAAGCCGGATATCGCCACCAGGTGTGCCAGACCGGATAACTGCAGCCCCAACCACAGCGATGCAGAAAATTGCCGCTCTCCCATTGTTAACGCCAACAATAAAGGCGCCGTCTGCAGTGGCTGCACAGCAGCAGTAACATCCGACAACCAGCGGGAACGAATACTTTGCTGCTGCGACAACAACTGAGGTGCCGGAGACGTTACCACACTGCCCTGCGCCACCACCTGTTCCAGCAAGGCGGCGGTTTCCTTGTTTACCCCCGCCGGATTGGCTATACCGGCGACTGGCTTCAGACGGGCGTTCAGCTGCCAGCGCTGACCTTGCTGCAAAATCACGGGCGCAGCGCTCCAGTTCAGCGTAACGTAGTACCCTGCTGCCGCGCCATCGTCCAGTTTCAGCTTAAATTGACTATACTCTGCGTAATGCTTGGGTGTATCAGTTATTACACCGGTCAGACTGTGTGCTGAAAGCAGCAGATCGCGCTGTGCATTCTGATAGCCATAAAATTGCCAGATAAAACTGATGAAAAACGCAACGATCCCGGCGTAAAACAGTCCATTATATTTCAGTAAGATTAAAATTACCGGTATCAGCAAAAATACTAAGAAAAAAGGTGGCACTATTGGCAAAAATAATGACAATAGGCTGCCAGCGAGCACACCGATACAAAAAGATTTCATGTTTGTTTTTTGTGAACAGGTTGTATGCCAAAGAACTTTATTAAGAAATATTTACCATCTCCGGAGAAAATCAAGCAGCAGAAACTTCTGAAGCTGTTTGGATCCCTGTTGCATGATGGCAATTTGTGGCATCTGAACCGGCGCTCGGCCCGCGGTGCTTTCGCTGTCGGACTATTTTTTGCCTGGATGCCAATCCCCTTTCAAATGGTCGCCTCAGCCGCGGTCGCTATTCCGATGCGCGTCAATCTGCCGTTATCGGTATCACTGGTTTGGCTAACCAACCCACTGACGATGCCAGTGCTGTTCTATTTAAGTTATCTGGTAGGTTGTGTAGTACTGCGCACACCAATAGAACACTTTGCCTTTGAAGCCAGCTGGGCCTGGTTGCAACACAGCATAGCGTCAATAGGCAAGCCGTTCTTAACCGGCTGCCTGTTGATGGGCATATGCTCTGCGGTAGCCGGTTATTTTGTTATTGACTGGCTATGGCGGGTGTCAATACGAAAAGCGCAGTTGCTGCGAAAGCTAAAACGCAGCAAACCGGTAAATTAGCGCTGCCCTAACACCTGCGCCGGTTGCACCTTACTGGCACGCCAGGCCGGATACAAGGTTGCCAACAGGCTCATCAGCAAGGCGACGCCCAGCGTCAGTGCAACATCCTGCCATTGCAGCAAAGAGGGAATGAAATCAATAAAATAAATGCTAGGATCCAGCAGTGAATGCCCTAAGACCCTCGTCACCAATGCAAATATGGGTTCTATATAGCTCGCCAGCAGCAACCCTACTGCAGCGCCCACGACACTGCCCACTAAACCGTTGAGCCACCCCAGCCACATAAAAGTAAAAATGACTGTCGCAGGTGAAGCCCCCATGGTCAGTAATATCGCGATATCACTTTCTTTCTCTCTGACCGCCATGATCAGCGTGGCCACAATATTAAAACAGGCCACTGCTATCACCAGCGCTAACACCAGATACAAAATACTGCGCACCATCTGAATATCCTGGTACACATGCCCCTGCGTGCGAAACCAGTCCAGCAGATAGACATAATCCTCAGACAGCCGGCCGAGCTCCCGTGCCCTTTGCGGCGCCTGAAAAATATCACTCAGGCGAAAAGCAAACCCCTGCACAGTGCCACTTTCAACCGCCAACAGCCCTGCCAACGCATCCATGTCCAGCCAGACATGGCTGTAGTCCAGCTGGCCACCGATAGCAACGATAGCACTGACAGTAAAAACAGCTGTGCTGTGGCTGGCAAGGCGGCCATCTTCTGTAAGTTTCGGTAGTAGCAACTGCACCTGGCTGCCAACAGTAACCGCCAGTGCATCAGCAATACCCTGCCCAAGTACGATGTCATCAGCCGCTAAACTGTCCAGCTGGCCTGCGCTGACGTAAGAGGCAAAATCACTGATTTGACGCTCTGCGTCCAGCTTTATGCCGCGCACTTCAGCCGCTTTAACAGCCGCGCCAAACCGCAGCATGCCATTGGATTTAATGTAAGGAGCTGCACCTTTAACGCCTTCAGCCTGCGCTAACCGTTTGAGCTTATTCTGCCAGTCGGCAATAGGCTCAGCTGCGGCTTCCAGCTCAACATGAGGGATCACCGATAACAAGCGTTGTTCCAGCGCCTGTTCAAAACCATTCATCACCGACAAAGCCAGGATCAAAATGGCGACCCCCAGTGCTATGCCTGAGGTTGAGCTGGCAGAAATAAAGCGGATAAAACCACTGCTGTGGCGGGTATTGCGGTAACGCTTTGCCAGCTGCCAGGCCAGATTAGCCATGTGCACTCTCCAGATGGCCATCGCGCATTAACAGGTGACGATCCAAACGCGATGCCAGCTGCAAGTCATGCGTCACCACGATAAAACTGGTGCCCAGCTCCCGGTTCAGGCTTCGTAACAACTGATATACCGATTCGGCCGTGTGCTGATCAAGGTTGCCGGTTGGTTCATCCGCCAGTATCAATGCGGGCTCAGCAACTAACGCACGGGCGATAGCTACCCGCTGACGCTCGCCACCACTTAACTCAGCCGGGCGATGGCTAAGACGGTGTGACAAACCTACCCGCTGCAACATCGCCGCTGCACGCTGCTTTGCCGCTGAGGCAGATAATCCACGGATCAGCAGTGGCATGGCCACATTTTCCTGTGCAGTAAAATCCATCAGCAGATGATGAAACTGATAAATAAACCCCAGCTGTTCATTACGCAGCGCGGCTTTTTGCGCCGATGACAAGCTTGCGACATCTTTGCCAAGCAGTGTTAGCTTACCGCTATCAGGCTTATCCAGCGTACCCAAAATATGCAGCAAGGTACTTTTGCCAGAACCTGAGCTGCCCACTATCGCCAGCATGTCACCGCGGTTAATACTAATATCAACACCGTGCAATACATCCGTGACCTGCTGGCCATCGCGATAACTTTTGCAGATCTGCTCTGCTGTTAATACATTACTCATCACGTAATATTTCCGCTGGATTAATACTTACTGCGCGTTTTGCCGGATACCACACCGCCAGCAACGTCAGAAATACGGCACTTAGCAGTATCAGGCAAAGCTGGTCGAGCCGGATATCTACCGGTAGCGCTATCCCCGGCGCCAGTTGCAGCCCCAGCAAAGCCAGCAGCGGATTTAACTGCCAGCATAATAAGATGCCTGCCACAGCACCGCTGATGGCACCTGCTAAACCATTACTGAGCCCCTGCACAGCGAACACAGCAAACAGCTTGCGATCGCTCATGCCCAGCGTTTTTAAAATCGCAATTTCTGCCTGTTTGTCTGTTACCATCATGACCAGCGCCGACACTATATTAAATGCGGCTACGGCCACTATCAGCAGAAGCATCAGCCACATCATGGCTTTTTCCATCGCCACTGCAGCAAACAATTTGCCCTGGGTTTGCCGCCAGTCCTGCACCTTCAGCTTTTCATCGGCGGCGAGTTGCTGCGCCAGGTGCGGTGCGGCAAAAGGCTCGGTCAGGGTGATACGCCACTGCGCTTCGGCATTCGTACTGCCGCTTAGCCGGCTTAAATCTGCCAGATTGGTGACGGCCAGCATTTTATCGACGTCAGAGCCTGTATCAAGAATACCGGCTACGGTAAACAGTCTTTGCCGTGGCACCCACCCCATAGGGGTGTAACTGCCAGCCTGAGGTAACATAAATCGCAGCTGATCACCAACCGACACCTGTAGCTGTTCCGCCAGCATCCGGCCCAACATAACGACATAGCGCTCAGCGGCGAACTGCTGCCAGTCACCGGCCAGCAAAGCCTGCTGCATAAAATCAGGAATGGCATCCGTTGTAACGCCTTGCAGCAAAACACCGGTTAACTGACGCGGTGACTGCACCAGCGCTTCAGTTTGCAAAAACGGCGTAATTTGCTGTACCAGTGGCTGTGCCAGTAATGCAGGCTGCCAACGTTCAGTATCATCATCTGCCGCAGTTACAACCACATGGGGTATCACACCCAAAATACGTTTTTTAAGCTCACCTTCAAAACCGTTCATGACAGAACTGACAACCGTCAATGCCATAACGCCCAGAAAGATACCGGCCACTGAGAACAGTGAAATAAAAGAAATAAAGGCATTACCTTTACGGCTTCGGCTGTAGCGTAAGCCGATGAACAAACTGACTGGTAACTGCATTCTAATCTTCAGGACAAGACCTGCGTTAGATGGTAAAGTGGCGACGATCATAGAGATTATTGTCAGTGGTGACAAGCAGCTTGCAAAGGTAGGCCCATGAGTGAGTTAACATTACAGCAGCTGGCTGAAACTTATCAGGATTATTTCAGCGTAGCGCACGGCATCAACCTCAATGTCAGGCCGCTGGACCGCCCGCTGCCTTCGACAGATGAGTTGGCAGCCGCTATCCCGGCGCCGTTTCTGATGGCATCCGACGTCAACAGTCTGAACAGTTCTGCCCTACGCTCACTTAATCGGCTGGGCGAGCTGGCAGAAGAGCTGGCAAACTACCTGCAACAACAGGCCCGTAAAATAGATTTGTTATTGCATTATGTCCTCAGACAACAAGACGATGAAAGTACCCGCTACACCACTCAAAGCTATAGCGGCAGCGGCTGTTGCTACCTGGCCGACAGCGCACTGTCACTATTACAGGTAGTTGAAGTTAAACTGTTTCTGGATAATAACGATGGTGCGGTATTTTGTTATGGCCAGGTATTAAGCTGTGAGCAAGTGGCTGAAAAATGGCAGATAAAAGTTGTATTTTCCTGTATCAGAGAGGAAGATCGTGAGCTGATTGTGCGTGCCAGCCTGCATCAGCAATCAAAACTTTTAAAACAGAAAGCCGAGCAGCGTCAGCAGCACACATCTTCTTAGTATTGGCTTTAGCGCATTATAGGTTAGTTGTTTTACATGGATCTTATCTCTGCATTACCCCAGATTAAGCACGCCTCAGACCAATTACACTGGGGCAATTTACAAGGTGCAGCTTTACCGCTGGCAATCAGCCAGTTGTTGCGCCAGCACAGCGGCACTTATCTATTGCTGGTACCCGACACACCAACAGCACTGCGACTGGAGCAGGAGCTGGCGGTGTTTTTATCGCCGGCAGACTGCCCGCTGCTAACACTGCCAGACTGGGAAACACTGCCTTATGATGTATTTTCACCGCACCAGGACATTGTTTCCCAGCGGTTAAAAACCCTGTATCAGCTGGCCAGGTTAGACCGGGGTGTGGTCATAGTGCCGGTCAGCACCTTATTGCTGCGCATTTGTCATCGCGATTATCTTGAGCAAAACAGTTTTCTGATCAAAAAAGGCCAGCAAGCCGATTTAGCTGCGCTTAAGCGCCAACTCGCCGCTGTCGGCTACCGCAGTGTTGAACAGGTGATGGAGCACGGTGAATTCTCCGCCCGGGGCTCCATTCTGGATCTGTACCCGATGGGCGCCGCTACGCCCTATCGTATCGACTTTTTTGATAATGACGTCGATGGCATTCGCACCTTCGACCCGGACAACCAGCGTAGCCAGGCGCAGGTTGATCAGATTGAGCTGCTGCCAGCTCATGAGTTTCCGACAGATCAGGCGGCAATTGAGCGCTTTCGTATCGCTTATCGCGAACGCTTTGCCGCCCGTAATGAAAAGGAATCGCTGTACCAGCAAGTCAGTCAGGGTATGTTACCCGCAGGCATTGAATACTATCTACCGCTGTTTACCGAAAAAACAGCCACGCTATTTGATTACCTGCCAGCAGACAGCCGCTTTTTGTTGCTGGGTGATATCGAGCACGCGGCTGAAAAGTTCTGGCTGGAATTAAAACGGCGCTATGACGACAGAGCCATTGACCTGCTGCGGCCAATACTGAAGCCCAACGAGCTTTACCTTTCAGTCGATCAGCTGTTTGCCGCACTGAAACAGCACGGCCGTATCCGGCTTAGTCAGGCCACACTGCCTGCCCGCTCAGGCCAGGCTAATGCCACAGTGTCCGCACTGGCAGATCTGAGTGTTAATCATCAGCTGAAAAACCCGTTGCAGGCGTTGCAGCAGTTTATGCTTGCACTCAAGCAAAAAAATGGTCGGGCGCTGTTTTTTGTAGAAAGCGAAGGCCGACGCGAGAGCTTACTGCAACTGTTGCAAAAAGCCGGCATCCGTATTGCTCAATACGACAACCTGGCAGCATTTGAACAAAGCAAAGACGATTTGGGCATTATTGTCGGTGCTTTAGAACAAGGTGTGCTGATTGAAAAACCCGGCCTGCTGGCTCTGATCAGCGAAAACGAGCTGTTCGGGCAAAAGATCAGCCAGCGCAGACGGCGTAAACGCAGCCAGCAGGTGTCCAGCGACAAGGTGATCCGCAATCTGGCTGAGCTGAATCTTGGCCAGCCGGTAGTACATTTACAACATGGTATCGGCCGTTACCAGGGCTTGCAGTTACTCGATGCCGGCGGTATCAGCGCAGAGTTCGTTACCATTGAATACGCTGGTGGCAGCAAGCTTTATGTGCCGGTCACCTCTTTGCATCTGCTTAGCCGCTACAGTGGTAATGATGCAGAACAAGCGCCACTGCATAAACTGGGCAACGACAGCTGGGAAAAATCACGGCGTAAAGCCGCAGAGAAAGTGCGTGATGTGGCGGCAGAGCTGCTGGATGTATACGCCCAGCGCGCAGCACACCAGGGTTATGCCTTTGCCATAGATGATGGCCAGTATATGGCCTTTGCCGACAGCTTCCCTTATGAGGAAACGGCAGACCAACAAGACGCCATCGATGCGGTGCTACGCGATATGCAAAGCCCTCAGCCAATGGACAGGCTGGTCTGCGGTGATGTCGGTTTTGGTAAAACAGAAGTGGCGATGCGGGCAGCCTTTGTTGCCGTTAAT
>NZ_DATCSY010000129.1:0-2174 GCF_036568245.1 Rheinheimera sp.
AGAGTACATACTGTTCCGGGATTTTCTGGAACAGCAATGCGGTATAGTGCTGGGAGAGAACAAGCAATATCTGGTCAAAAGCCGCCTTGCGCCGCTGATGCAACGGTTTGGTGTTGCCTCCTTGTCTGAACTGGTGACAAAAACCCTGAGTCCGTTTGAGCGACAGTTACGTTCGGCCGTGATAGATGCCATGACGACAAACGAAACCTTGTGGTTTCGCGATACTTACCCCTATGAATTACTGAAGAAACAAATCTTTCCCGAGATGGAAAAAACTTGCCGTAACGTCAAAATTTGGTCGGCAGCCAGCTCCAGCGGACAAGAGCCGTATTCTATTGCTATGACTGCACTGGAATACCAGCAAAGCAGGCCGGGGGCATTCGGCCTTGGCGTAAGCATCCTTGGTACGGATATCTCTAATACCATGCTGGAACACTGTCAGCGTGCTGAGTATGATGGTCTGGCCCTGTCGCGCGGTTTGTCGCCTGAGCGGCGCAGTAAGTTCTTTGAAGACAGTGGTAAAGGCATGATGCGGGTAAAAGAGCCGGTGCGTAAGAACGTGAGTTTTCGCCATCTTAACCTGTTGGACAGTTACACTTTGCTTGGCAAATTCGATATTATCTTTTGCCGTAACGTACTTATTTACTTTTCGGCCGATGTTAAGGCAAAAATTATCCGCCAGTTTGCTCAGTCGCTGAATTCACGCGGCTATTTGTTCCTTGGCGCTTCAGAATCATTATCCAGTCTGAACGACGACTTCGAGATGATCCGCTGCAACCCCGGTATTATCTACCGTAAAAAAAGCTGAACGCTTATTTTTTATTTCTGGCCTGAGTTTTGCATTTGATTTGCCATCGTGAATAAACAGGTGGCAAAAAAATGGCAATCAGTTTTGAAAAAGCATTTGGTTTGCATCCTGAGGCCATGCTGGTGCGTGATCGGCGGGCACAGGTGCTGGCCGAAAATATCGCAAACGCAGACACGCCTGGCTATAAAGCCAAAGATATCGATTTTCAGCAGGCATTAAGCAATGCCAAAGCCCGGCAATCCGGCGCGATAAACCGCACTCATGAGCAACATTTTAATATCTCTATTGCCCAGCGTCAGGAGACGATGTTCCGTAACCCGGATCAACCGGATACCGGCGATGGCAATAGTGTCGATATTCATCGCGAACGAAACGCCTTCATGCAGAACAGTCTGGAATACCAGGCCAGCATGACCTTTCTGAATGCCCGCATCAGCGGCCTGAAAAAAGCCATCACCGGTGGAGGTCAATAACAATGAGCGCTTACAAGATTTTTGATATTGCCGGCAGTGGTATGACAGCACAGTCTGTGCGCATGAACACCACCGCCAGTAATATCGCTAATGCCAACAGTGTCAGCAGCAGTATTGACCAGACCTACCGAGGCAGACATCCGGTGTTTGCAGCTCAGTTGTCAGAAGCCCAGCGTCAGCAGGGAGACGACACTGTTGGTGTACAGGTGTTGGGAATTGTTGAGTCCGACGCTCCGCTAAACGTTGAGTATGCGCCGAATCACCCGCTGGCTGATGAAAACGGCTACATCTACAAGCCCAATATCAACATTATGGAAGAGATGGCGAACATGATTTCAGCGTCACGCTCGTATGAAACCAACGTGCAGACTGCGGATGCCGCTAAACAAATGGTAATGCGTACCCTGCGTTTAGGGCAATCAAACTAAGGGCATAACTTATGACTAGCTCAGTAAATAATAACTCTGCTCTGGACGGCATGTATTGGGATAACACCGATAAAGCGCCGGATAAAAATAACGGCGCCCTGACGCAGGCTGATTTCTTTGCGCTGTTAACACAGCAGTTGGCATATCAAGACCCGACCAAGCCGGTTGAAAACGATCAGATGATCGCGCAGATGACCAACTTCACCATGGCTGATGGTATCGGTTCGCTAAATGAGAGTTTTAAAGGTTTTGCTGAAAGCATGACCTCTAACCAGGCATTACAGGCGTCATCGCTGGTTGGCCGTAGCGTGTTAACACAATCTGAAGAAATTGTGTTTACCGGCGAAACGCTATCGCGCGGCACCATTGAACTGGATAAAGCCGCAACGATGATGAAGGTGCGGATAGAAAACGAGAAAGGTGAGCTTGTTCAGACATTTAGCGTTGAAAACCCTAAAGTCGGCA
>NZ_DATCSY010000130.1:0-3828 GCF_036568245.1 Rheinheimera sp.
ATTGCCAAAGCAATGAACACCAGCTTTGTTGTCAGAGGTTTATGCTTAAATGCCATGCTTATCCCCTACTTAATCACCGGCGGTGTTTCGAAGGTATGATAAGGCGCTGGTGATGGCACTTCCCATTCCAGCCCTTCAGCACCTTCCCAGACCTGAGCCGTTGCTTTTTCACCGCCACGGGCGCATTTCACCAACACCCAGACAAAAATGAGCTGGGACGCACCGAACAGGAAACCGCCAATACTGATAAAAGCATTAAAATCAGCAAATTGCAGTGCGTAATCCGGTATCCGTCTTGGCATACCAGCTAAGCCGACAAAATGCATGGGGAAGAACAGCAGGTTGACCGAGATTAATGAACACCAGAAATGCCACTGGCCAAGCCTTTCGTCATACATATGGCCGGTCCACTTTGGCAGCCAGTAGTATGCGGCCGCAATGATGGAAAATACCGCGCCGGTAACCAGTACATAATGGAAATGAGCAACAACAAAGTACGTATCGTGGTACTGGAAATCAGCCGGTGTAATCGCCAGCATCAGGCCAGAAAAACCACCTATGGTAAACAACACTATGAACGCCAGCGCAAACATCATAGGTACTTCAAAGGTCATGGCGCCACGCCACATCGTTGCCACCCAGTTGAACACTTTTACCCCGGTAGGCACCGCAATCAGCATCGTACAGTACATAAAGAACAGCTCAGCAAATACCGGCATGCCTGTAGTAAACATATGGTGTGCCCAGACCAGAAAAGATAACAACGCTATGCTGGAGGTGGCATATACCATAGATGCATAACCGAACAGCGGCTTACGGGCAAAAGTCGGTACTATGCTGGATACAATGCCGAATGCTGGCAGTATCATAATGTACACCTCAGGGTGACCGAAGAACCAGAAGATATGCTGGAACAGAACAGGATCACCGCCACCGGCGGCATCAAAAAAGCTGGTACCAAAATATTTGTCGGTCAGCACCATGGTGACGGCGCCGGCCAACACCGGCATGACCATAATCAGCAAAAATGCTGTAATCAGCCAGGTCCAGACAAACAGTGGCATTTTCATCCAGGTCATACCCGGCGCGCGCAGGTTGAAAATGGTGACGATGACATTAATCGCCCCCATAATAGAGGAAATACCCATTATGTGAACAGAAAACACAAACAGTCCTGTGCTATCGCCACTGTACGTAGTCGATAACGGTGCATAAAACGTCCAGCCGAAATTAGGCCCACCGCCCGGTAAAAACAATGAAATTAATAAAATCAGAAACGCAAACGGCAGGATCCAGAAACTCCAGTTATTCATCCGCGGTAGCGCCATATCTGGTGCACCAATCATCATCGGGATCATCCAGTTAGCCAGGCCGGTAAAGGCTGGCATTACGGCGCCGAACACCATGATGAGGCCATGCACTGTTGTCATCTGATTAAAAAAGTTAGGCTCCACAAACTGCATGCCAGGCTGGAACAATTCTGCCCGGATCACCATCGCCATAGTGCCGCCGATAAAAAACATCACCAGCGCAAACACCAGATACATAGTGCCGATATCTTTATGGTTTGTGGTGTAGAACCAGCGCTTTATGCCGCTGGGTTTATGGTCATGATGCTCGTGATCATGCTCATGATCTGTCACTACTGCACTCATCCGTTATTCCCCTTTACCTTGCATGACAGCATGCACATCTGCGGCCTGAACCAACTCACCGGTATTGTTACCCCAGGCATTACGCTCATAGGTAATCACCGCAGCAATTTCTTTTAAGCTAAGTTGCTTGGCGTAAGCCTGCATAGCCGTGCCTGCTTTGCCGTTGAGCACTGTATCAATGTGTGCCGGTTGATCGTTCAGGGCTATGCTACTGCCTTTGAGCGCAGGGAAAATACCCGGTAAGCCCTCACCGTTAGGCTGATGGCAAGCAGCGCAGTAAGCCGTGTATGTGCGTTCACCAACACTCATAAGCTCTTCCATGCTCATATTCATCGCCAGTAATTCCTGCTCTTCGGCTTTCGCTTTGGCAATCCTTTCAGCTTCCCCGGCAAGCCATTTATCATATTCAGCGGGCTCTTTAGCGATAACGACAATCGGCATGTAACCGTGATCTTTGCCGCACAGCTCAGCACACTGACCACGGTATATCCCAGGCTCGTCAATCCGGGTCCAGGCTTCGTTGATGAAGCCCGGGTTGGCATCTTTTTTAACCGCAAATGCCGGAACCCACCACGAGTGGATAACATCATCTGACGTCATCAGAAACCGGACTTTTTTGCCTGTCGGCAGAACCAGTGGCCGATCAACTTCCAGCAGGTAGTTTTCACCCTTGGCAAACCTATTTGCGATTTGCTCTTTCTGCGTAGCCAGTAAAGAGTAAAACTCGACGTCATGTTCCAGATACTTGTAGTGCCATTTCCACTGCGAACCGGTTACGACTACTGTGACGTCTGCCTCAGTAGTGTCTTCCATTGCTATCAGGGTTTTGGTGGCCGGAATGGCCATAAGAATCAGAATGATTACCGGTATGGCTGTCCAGAGTATTTCTACTTTGGTGCTTTCATGGAATTGGGCTGGTTGCACACCCCGTGCTTTTCTATGGCGAACGATGGACCAGAACATGATCCCGAACACCACTGCACCAATAACACAGCAGATCCAGAAAATTGTCATGTGCAGGTGGTATACCCGCTGACTGATTTCCGTTACCCCTTTGGTCATATTCAGGGGCATATCTGCTGCATTAGCCGACGCAGCTAAAAGCAGGGTTGGCAGCGACCAACGAAGACTACGCGTTTTCGTCACTGGACTTCTCCTCTGTCATTTTGCAAAGCAAACTGCAGAAACTAAGTACACAGTACTACACGGTCCTTACATACCCATCCCGAACCTATGTATGAAGTTTCATCAGTTTATTATTTTTATTGTTAGTGTCGGCTTCGGGGCTAGCGCTGAAGCCGGAACTGACCCTGTTGTTATTTTTTAATCAGTTTCAGGTTAAGAATTATCCAAATTACACTCAGTGTAAACCCCTAAATAACAAAAGCGCTGGCAAACCCAAGTGGTCATACCAGCGCTTTCGTAAAAATAACTTATTGAGGTTAGTACGAATTATAACCAACTTCCGTTGCGGATAACGCCTACAGCCAAGCCTTCTACTGCAAAATGCTGAACACGCAAGTCCACTTTAATCACATCAAAATCTTTATTTTCCGGATGTAAGAACACTGTGCTGCCATCGCGCTGGAATCTTTTTACGGTGACATCTTCATCAACACGGGCAACGATCACCTGGCCCGGCTGCACCTGGCTGGTTTTATGCACTGCTAGCAGGTCTCCGTCGAGAATGCCGATATCCTGCATACTCATACCTTGCACCCGTAATAAGAAATCGGCATGGGGTTTAAACAAATTGGCATCAACCTGATAATGATCCTGCACATGCTCAGCAGCCAGTATTGGCTGACCTGCTGCTACTTTACCAATCAATGGCAAGCCAAGTTGTTCAGGTTCATCTGAATCGACCAGACGGATACCGCGGGAGGTGCCCGGCATCATCTCAATGACACCTTTTTTCGCTAACGCTTTTAAATGTTCTTCTGCAGCATTGGCCGATTTGAAGCCTAATTGCTGGGCTATTTCTGCCCGGGTAGGCGGCATACCGGTGTCTTGCTGGTAATCTTTAATTAACTGCAGAATCTCTGCCTGTCGTGGCGTTAGTGGTCTCATAGTGCTGTTTACCTGTACAGTGGATACTGTGAGTATATACAGGCGTCGATGAAATGCAAGCCTCTGACAGGTAGTACAATTCTCCCGCTGCCGCTAACATGTT
>NZ_DATCSY010000131.1:0-5548 GCF_036568245.1 Rheinheimera sp.
ATAACGGAAGCAGTTATCCTGTGTGCAACCCCGGCAGGTCTGGGGTAGAATCGCAATTTCGTGTATTTTAGCGATTTTACGTCTGACTAGACAGCCATTTAGCTCAAGTAGTAACGGATTTTTAAATGAACTCGAACTTTATACTGATTTCTCTGCTGGCGTTAACGCTAACTGCCTGTGCCGGCAAACCCAAGGACGACCCCAGTACTACCCAAACTGCGCAAAGCATGTACCAACAAGCAAAAGAGGTACTGGACAGTGGTTTGTATAACAGAGCAATAGAATTATTGGGTGCGGTAGAAAGCCGTTATCCTTTTGGCCCGCTGGCGCGCCAGGTTCAACTGGATTTAATTTACGCGCATTATCAGGCAGGTGACGTCCCTAAAGCCCTGGCCGGTATTGATCGTTTCATCCGGTTGAACCCGAACCACCCTGAACTGGACTATGTCTATTACATGCGCGGTCTGAGCAACCTTAAAGCCGACGAGAATACATTGCATGAAGTATTAGGTATTGACCGTGCAGACCGCGATCTGGCCAGCACCCGTCAGGCTTTTGATGACTTTAAAACACTGGTCAGCAGTTTTCCGCAGAGCAAGTATGCGCCTGAAGCTAAAAAACGCATGCTGACGATCAAAAATACGCTGGCGAGGTATGAGTTGCTGGTCGCAGATTATTATATGCGCCGTGGTGCTTATCTTGCTGCAGCAAACCGTGGTAAATATATTGTCGAATTTTACCGTGACTCACCGCACATTGAGCAGGCACTGGAAATCATGGTGGAGAGTTACGACAAGCTAGGCCTGACGAAACTGAAAGAAGATACTTACCAGGTATTGATGCTGAATTTCCCGCAAAACGATAAATTCTAAAAAAAGCCCCTGCCGTGCAGGGGCTTTTTATTTGCTCCTAAATCGCTTCCAACGCTTCAGATAACTTGCTGACCGCAATAACATCCATTCCTGCTACGGCCTCTTTCGGTTTATTGGCAACCGGCACTATAGCGCGTTTGAAGCCGTGTTTAGCTGCCTCACGTAATCGCTCCTGGCCACTGGGTACCGGACGAATTTCGCCTGCCAGTCCCACTTCGCCAAACACCACCAGGTCGTTAGGCAGTGGTTTGTCACGAAAGCTCGATACCAGCGCCAGCAAGGTTGCCAGATCTGCACTGGTTTCATTGACTTTAACACCGCCAACCACGTTCACGAACACATCCTGATCAGCCATCTGTATACCTGCATGGCGGTGCATGACCGCTAACAGCATCGAAATACGGTTCTGCTCCATGCCTAACGTCACCCGACGCGGATTATTCAACGGTGAATAATCCACCAGGCCCTGAATTTCAACCAGCAGTGGCCGGGTACCCTCCCACAGCACCATAACGATGCTACCCGACTGATCTTCTTTACCACGGGTCAGGAAAATAGCCGACGGGTTTTTTACCTCTTTCATGCCCTGCCCGGTCATGGCAAAAACGCCCAGCTCATTCACCGGGCCAAAACGGTTTTTATTGCCGCGCAGCGTGCGGTAGCGGTTGTCACTGTCACCATCCAACATCACTGAACAGTCGATACAATGCTCAAGCACTTTAGGCCCGGCCAGAGAACCATCTTTGGTAACATGGCCCACCATAATAATGGCGATATGGTGCTGTTTGGCAAACCGTGTCAGATAGGCGGCACTTTCCCGCACCTGCGACACACTGCCAGGTGCTGACTGAATATCGGCCAGGTGCATGACCTGAATTGAGTCGATAACCATAATGCGTGGTTTTTCCTGCTGCGCCAGCGCACAAATTGTCTCGACATTGGTTTCTGCCAGCATTCTCAGCGCATTTGTTGGCAGCCCTAAACGCTGAGCCCGCATAGCGACCTGCTGTAACGACTCTTCACCGGTAACATACAAAGCGTTACCCTGCTGCGCCAGGCCACACATAATTTGCAATAGTAAAGTACTTTTACCTGCTCCCGGGTGACCGCCGATAAGAATGGCAGACCCGGGCACAATACCGCCCCCCAGCACGCGGTCAAACTCGGCAAAGCCGCTGCTAAAACGCGGAACATCCTGCAAGTCGACTTCGTCCAGCCGCATCACCTTTGCCACTGCTGCGCCGGCATAACCTTCCAAACGGTGGCTTTTGCTGCTCGCACTGCCCAAACGCACTTCGCTTACCGTATTCCATGCCCCGCACTCGGAACACTGCCCCTGCCAGCGCACAAAATCAGCGCCGCAATCGCTACAAACATAAGCGGTTTTAGTTTTTGCCATGGTTTATTTTCTCAAGCTAAATGAAAGGCATGGATATTGCTTTTCAAATTGTAACAACGTAGCGTACTACAGATTATAACCCGAAGATGCCGGTATTTTGGCATTTAACCTGACTGAAATATGACAGCTGCAGATTTACAAGAATATGTCGGTGTAATAGACCGAATGAAAAGCTCGCTTAACTCCGCTGATTTTGATCAGGTGTTTAGCCTGCTGACATCAGACCTGCCTAAATCCAAACAGTTTTTGCTGAAAATGGAGCTTAAACGCATGGCGCAGCCATGCAGCTACTTTATCGACCTGCGTGGCCATGTTGATGGTGACGTGAAGCCCTATGATTACATGGGTAAAACCCACTACATGGATGACAACGCGATCAGGGTATTTGAAGCAGGTTTAAAGCAGTACGGCAGTTACACCTTAGGTTTGTACGAGGAAGTGCTTAACACCGAAAATAACTTCCGGGTGATGCATCGCAAGCAAACCGAAGACAGAGTTCGTAGTGCACTGCAAAACGACGGCACACCGGGAAACCAGCCGGCAGACACAGATGCTGAATTGCCAGCGCAGTATGCCAGAGTGGTTCACTTTGGTCAGTACACCTCAAGGCGCGACGAACGTATGCATTTCAGCATCGATGTCGACGTTGAGCTGGATGGTAAGCGTTTTCAGGCCAGTACTTCCGATTTATCAGTTTCAGGCTGCAAGCTGAAGTTGCAACAGGCCGTAAAAACAGAAGCGGGTAAACTACTGAAACTGCATTTCACCGGTTTAGAGCAGGAGTTTATGCTTGGTCTGGAACAAGGTGTGGCTTACAAAATTGTTGAAGTCAGCCAGCAAGGGGCTCATCAGTATTTACGTTTGCAGCGGCAGCAGAACGAGAACGAACAACAGTTTGCCGATTTTCTGCAAAAATTCATTAATGGCAATAAACGCCGATACAAAGTGAACCTTGATAATGTCAGTCAAAGCCTACTGAGCAAGGGTTATGAGCAGTTTTATGTGCCGCGTATCAACGCTCTGCCGGTATTTATTGCTGTCAGAAATGGCCAGCCCATTCCAATTTGTGCATTAACCACCGACTACAACAAAGCAATATGGCAATATTTTCTGGACGAGCAACACCAGGCGGTATTTATCAGCATCTGCCATGTCAAACGCTTAAAGTATTTGTTACAGCTAAACTCGGTAGAGAAGTCCACCATCCTGTATAGCTTTACTCATGCCGTAAAAGGTAAGCTGTTTTTCTATTCAGCAACCCACGAAGAATTGAATGAGTCCGAACAGCTAAAAGCACTATTTCTGGGGTTTGGTGCCAGCAAGCCCAGCTGGCGGGTATTTCAGCTCAATTTGCAACGCTCATCACCTGCACAAGCCGAACCGCCTATTACAGTGCCGGTTCAGGGCAATATAAAGCCGCCAGCGCCCTTGTCCAGTCTGGTAAAGCAATTTATTCAGGACGTGCGTTACATTGTCAGTTTTACCGATATTACCGGCGATGAAAATACCTTCTGGTATCAAAGCTATCCGGTTAACCAACAGCAGCTAAAGCTGTTGGCGCACTTCGGCCATAAAAAACTGACGAATACACCGCCTTGTGAAGCGGTGGCGGTGCAGTATGTTAATTTGCGCTCTGAATCACGCTATTTGTATAAAACAGCCATCACCGTCACAACTGCAGCCGATCCGACAGAACTCAGTGGCCATAGCCGCGATTTCTCTTCTAAAGGTTTGCAACTGGAAACAACCTTGCCGGTACGCTTTAAAAAAGGCGATATCCTGCTGCTTAACCTGCCCGAAATGCAGAAAATTAGCAGCAAATATCAACTGGCAGCTTTACCTTATGAAGTCATGGCTGTCAGCAAAAGCCGCACAATAATGAACTTACGGGCAGTAGAGGGCGAGCAGCCTCATGTCGGTAGATTGTTTTTCCAGCAACTGATCCAGAATAACCGGGCAAAGCTGACGCAGGCCGAAGAAAGCCCTAAATACCCGGGCCTTTCTACCGCTTTGCGTAATTTATACATGAATGCGCAAAGCCATTTTGCGCTCTATGTACACCGCAAAGGCATCCGCTACCAAATTAATACGTTGGCAAAAGGCGGTGACGGTAACAGTCTGCATCAGTTACTGGCTATCCATAGCAATGACGACAATCAGCTCGACTTGGCGTTAATACTGCAAAACAATGCCATCAGCTTGCACTTTGCTCATCAACTGAAACAGATGAAACGGTTTGATAACCCGAAAGCTTTTGAATTGTTTGTTGTTGTTAGCCGTAATCCAGAAACAGATGAGCCTGAACTGCATTGCCACTATGACTATGAGTTCACCTCTGAACAAGCGAAACAGCAATATGTGTTAAGTGCGCTACAGAATAATGTGCTGTTCTGCTACAGATTGTTACTGTCGCGCACCGGCAGACCGGATACTGATTTTATTGCACCAGAGCTCAGCTATATCAGCGCCTACGCTATTCATAAAGCCAAACAACTGGAAGAAGAATTATGGAGTGTCGCCGGTGTTATTGATGCAATAGATATCTCTACTGAAATTGTATGGCGGTTTGGTGCACCGTCTGAACTTAGCCAGCAACACTATGTCCGGCAACAGGCTTTACTGGCACAACTGCAAAAGCCAGTCCCGTAGCTCAGCAAAGTGCTCGTTCAGTGCTCCCGGATGCGTCAGCATAGAGATATGACCGTAATTATGCTGATAACCGGCGGCCTTACCCAGCAAAGTAAAGCGGGCGTCAGGCGCCGTTTCAGCGATAAAAGCCCGAACGTCATTTGGGTGCCCGAGTAGGCGGTCATTCTGGGCGGCAAAGTGCCATACCGGAGGCCACTGTAATGTGCTGCAGCCCCGTGCATAATCAAACTGATCTTCCGGATCATGAAAGGGTGCGCCCTTTATCCAGGCCACGGTGTCCTGGATAAAGGGCGCTGGCTCATCATCTGCTCCCAGCCGCCACCTGCGTGCCGGAAAATAGCCATAATGCCTGCTGAGCCAGGGAGCCACTTTATTCCAGATCAGATTAATTTTCAGCCTCCGTTCCAGGCTTTGCACAGTGATCACTCTTTTGCTGCCAAAACATACTTTTGCCGCCAGTTTCGCTGTCAGCTGAGGGAACCTGGCCAAACTGGCGGCGGCGACGACGCCTCCCCAGGAATGTGCAACAAGAATAACTTTTTGCTGGTGCAGCTGATAAATGTGCTCAATTAACGCCGGAATATCGCGGCTAATCATCTGTTGCTGGCTTTGGGTAAAACCGTCAGAG
>NZ_DATCSY010000132.1:0-5707 GCF_036568245.1 Rheinheimera sp.
GTTTTTCAAGCTTAAAATTCAGCTGTAGAACCTTTGTTATGACCCCTACCCGTCTCGCTGTTATTAGTATCGTAATTGGCTTGTCGCCTCTGTTAATTGCTCTGCTTGGCTCTGTAATAGCCAGTTTACTTGGCTGCGAGCAAAAAGGTGGCGGTATAAGCCAATGCTATTTTTGCGGTAAAGATATTGGCGGTATCTTATATGGCATGATGATGATGCACTGGTTGCTTATCATCACAGGTGGCATAGCGGTTTTTGGTGTAACAGCCAGTTTACTCTGGGCATATGTCAGCCTGAAATGGGCTTTGTTAGTGACAGTAGCACCGTTTGCTCTCGGGTTACTAGGTGCGATAATTTCTTACGCGCCAATACTTACCGGATTTCGTGCGGTTGAAATCCAGCTCAGTCCTGTCGTGTCCGGCGTCCTTACTGACCACGGTAAGCCTGTCGTCGGTGCAACTTTAGTGCGCCAGCTGGAGTATGGCAGCTACGCTGACAGTACCACCGTTACAGATGATGATGGGCGCTTCAACTTTCCGGCACATCATGTCAGCTCATTCCGGCCCGGTTGGATTGCAGAGCGCAGTAAGCCAACGCTGGCAAAACATGGTATTTTTCTTCGTCAGGGCGACGAACATATTAACTTGTTGTCGTGGCAAAGCCATTATCGCCTGTTGCAGCATCCGCTGAGCCAGGTGTTCACCAATCTGCAGTGTGATTTATCAAAAAAGCCGGAACAATATATTATCGACAGCACTGTAGAGCCGCTTTACGTCTCCGCTCTTTGTAAGCTGCCACCACAGACTGTTCCCAGCGCTTATTGATATAAAATGGTTACCACGACCAACTTTGCATCATCTGCCATACGGTAGCTGGCTGCTCCGCTTGCTGTAAATAACTCATCACTGCCTGTTTCTCTGCCGGTGATTTATTCTGCGACAGCTTAAAGCGCCCTTGCATTCGGCTTATATCAATCTCAACCCCGACTATCGCCTGCACCAGTTTTTGTTGATAATCAGCCGCCTGCAGCATACCAGGTGCGCTGTGTGCTTCCTGTTTTCGTACCAACGCCAGTGTCTGCTGAAGATCAAGCAGCCGTGCGGTGCCTGTAAGTTCTGCCAGTGCGTAATTCCAGGTAGAGACTGCGGGTTGCTGCTGGTAGCAACTGGCTGGCACAAAGGCATGCGGCCCCTGAATAATTATGCTGACCTCAGCTTCGTCCAGATGTTTAAGTTGCTGGTTATTGCGGGCCAGATGGCAGTAAGCTTTAGCTGCTTCGCCCTGCCATTCAAATAAAAACGGCAGCGGCGTATATGCAATACCGCCACTGTGGCTCAACAGCAGGCCAAAGTAATGCTGCTGCAAAAATGCCTGCAATTGTGTGCTGTCGTCTGTTTGGTAATATGGCGGTGGATACACTGTCAGCTCCTTTAGTACTGACGCTGGATATGAAAAGCATTATCAACAGCACTGAAGCCTACTTTGGGATAATACTGCATGGCAGAAGGCGCACTGCGTAATAGTTGCTGCACCTGAGGCCCGGTAGCCTGCTGTACCGCCGCCAGTAATGCCTTACCTATGCCCTGCTGCTGATAGGTTTTATCGACCAGCAAATCACAGATATACACCACATAAGCCCGATCAGTTAAGCAACGTGCCACACCAACCAGTTTTCCTTCCAGCCTGGCGGTGAGTGATAAATTACTGCTGGCCAACATAATGGCCATCCGCTCGCGATCGTCTATCGGGCGATTGATGCCCGATGCCTGATAAAGCGCCAGTATCTCATCCAGATTAAAGTGTGTTTCCTGCTGTATCTGTAATGTCACGTCTTAGCCTCCTGATTGCGTTTTTTACAGCTTACTGAGTAAACTGGTACTTTAAAAAGCACCAGTTTTTACAAAACAGGAGATCCAGTTGCGCTTACTGACAGACAGCCTGCTGCTGAATGGCGAAGGCAACCTGCAGCAGCAGTTATACCGCACATTAAAACAACAAATGTTATCCGGCCAATGGCCGGGCAGCGCGCTGCTGCCATCAAGCCGGCAGCTGGCTGCAGATTTGCAGTTAAGTCGTAACACGGTAAATCAGGTGTTGCAGCAGCTGGTCGCGGAGGGCTATATCGAAGGCCTGACGGGGCGCGGTTACCAGGTGTGCGAGTTACCCGAACAATATTTTCAGCCTGTAGACACGCAGCTTTATGCGGATCACAGTCTGTCGTTAAACCATTACAACCTGCCACTAAAACAGGGGCCGGTAAACGGCTTACTGCAACTTGGCGTACCGGCACTGCAATTATTCCCCTACGCTATCTGGCAGCGCCTGCAGCAGCGGCATGGCAACCGCGCCGCTCTGCACGGCTTTGCTGACCCTCTGGGTTATTTGCCACTGCGACAAGCTTTGGTGCCGTATTTACGTCAGTCGCGCCAGGTTGTCTGTGATGAACACAACATTCTGATCACTGCCGGGGCGCAGCAGGCGCTGTTTGTCGCGGCTAAACTGGTGGCCCGTGCCGGTGATAACGTACTGATGGAAACACCGGGTTATCCCAGGCTGAAACAGGCGCTGCAACTGTGTCAGTTACACATAACACATCTGGATGCGGCTTCAACTGAAGGGCTGAACATCAACGCGCTGCCATCGCCATGCCAGGCTAAGGCATTATTCCTGACACCGGGGCACCAATATCCGCTGGGCGGTATTATGCCGTTAAGCGGTCGACTGGCTGTGCTGGACTGGGCAAAGCAACACGCTATCTGGCTGGTAGAAGATGACTACGACAGCGAGTTTCAATACCGGCACCGCCCTGTCGCCAGCCTGCAAGGCCTGGCAGGTGGCGAAGGCGTGCTGTTTGCCGGTTCATTCAGTAAAACATTGTTTCCGGCACTCCGGCTCGGGTATTTGGTGGCGCCGCGTGCTGTTATCGCGCAGGCTGCGGCGATAGTGCAGGCATTACATGGTGATGTGGCATTGCTACCGCAGGCGGTACTGGCTGATTTTATCAGCGAAGGCCACTTTGGCCGCCATCTGCGCAAAATGCGCCGCCATTATCAGCAGAATAAACTGTTAGCTATCAGCACATTACAGCAGGCATTACCACAGTGCCGCTTACACGCAACTGAAGCAGGTTTGCATATTGTACTGGAGTTTCCACAGCCAATTGATGAAGGCCGGCTGCTGGCAGAGCTTATACGGCATGGTATAAAAGCCCAGCCATTGGGCCGCTATATATTCAGTGCTGCGCCGCGTTATGGTCTGGTGATTGGCATTGCTAATCACAGCCAGGCGGAATTAGCTGCTGCGCTACAACAGTTGATCGCTTTAAGCCGGCAGGCTTTGCCGGAACAGACTTGAGCAGCTTATTAGCCACTGAGCAAAGCCGCCGCTGGGTACAGTTTACTGCCGCCTGGTTGCTGCACAGCGTAGTTAAACCCCGGCTGCAGGCAGTAGCTGCCATATTCACCCTTTTTATTCAGCGCAATAAAGCCAATCTGGGTTTCAGCAATATTGCCGTTACGCAGTTTTAGCTTGTGGTAGATCCGCTGCACGGCCTGCTCGCACGCCTGCTGCGGGCTGTAGCCCTGGCGCATCAGCTCTACCACCAGAAAAGATCCCGTTACCCGGATCACTTCTTCGCCATGGCCGGTAGCAGTGGCTGCGCCGATTTCGTTATCAACATAGAGTCCGGCGCCTATAATGGGCGAGTCGCCTACCCGGCCGTGCATTTTAAACGCCATGCCACTGGTGGTGCAGGCTCCGCCTAAATTGCCCTGGCTGTCCAGCGCCAGCATACCTATGGTGTCATGGTTTTCGATATTAACAATTGGCCGGTAGTTGGCATCGTTGAGCCACTGCCGCCATTCCTGCTCCGACTCGGCTGTCAGTAAATTTTCGGCGGCAAAGCCCTGTGCCAGCGCAAAATCAAGTGCGCCCTGCCCAACCAGCATCACATGCGGGGTATGTTCCATTACCGCCCGCGCTACGGCTACCGGGTGTTTAATCTGCTGCAAAGCGGCAACCGCGCCGATGTTGGCAAATTCATCCATAATGCAGGCATCCAGAGTGACTTTTCCGTCGCGATCCGGCCGGCCACCATAACCCACACTGCGCTCAGTCGGGTCTGCTTCAGTCAGCATCACACCTTGCTGCACTGCATCAACTGCGCGGGCGCCTTGCTGCAATAGAGCAAATGCCACCTCGTTCGCCTGCATACCAAAGTCCCAGGTACTGATCACCACAGGTTTACGCACTGCAGTTGTCACTGACGTCACGGCCGTGCAGCCAGGTAATAAAGCAGACGCTGTGGCGCCTGCACCAAACATCGCACTGAGTTTTAAAAAATAACGCCGTTTAAGCATCAGGTTCTCCCTGTTGTTTGTTCGCCTGCTCAGTTACACACTGCCGCAGTTGCTCAAGCTTGGCTGCATCAACCTTGCCTGCGGTCAGTACCGCTGAATGTAAGTGCCAGCACAGCTGGGCATTATCACTCAGCCCAGCCTGTAACTGCGGTAGATTAGCCAGCGTTACCCCGCCCCCAGCCACCAGCACCAGACGTCCGGCAAGATACCGTTGCAACACCGCTAACTGATGTATGCCTTGCGTTATGCTTTGCTGTTGCTGCCACGGCGTGCCATTACTGAGTATGCGCTGTACTCCCAATCTCAGCAGTTGGTCTGCTGCACGGGCCGGGCTGGCGCAAGCATCAAAAGCGCGGTGAAAAGTGCAGCTTAAACCCAGCCGCCGGCATTGTTGCAACAGCAGCGTTAAAAACGGTAAATCCGGCTGCGCATCTGCAGTCAGCGCACCGACCACAATGCCGTCGGCACCGAGCTTTGCCGCTTGCAGTAACTGGGCATGCATTTGCTGCTGCTCTGTCACCGAATAAATAAAACTGCCGGCTCTGGGCCGCAGCATCACCCGCAGCTGCGTACTGAAATTACACGCTGCACGCGCCTGACGTAACGCGTCGGCACCGACCGACAAGCCCTGCTGAGCCATCTGGCTACACAGCTCAATGCTATCGATACCGGCGGCACACACTGCCTGAATATTCTGTGTCAGGTACCGGCTGTCGCTATCCAAACAGATTTCAATCTGCGCCATGCCGCTCTATCTCCTGCTTTGCCAGTGCCAGTTGATGGCGGGCATAATAGATGGCGCCCACCGTTGCTGCCGCCAACGGTGGATCAAACCGGCTACGCTGAGCCGGCGGCAGATAAGTCAGTAACCGTTGTCCGACCCCGCCTAACAGGCAGCTTCGGCCCTCTGGTAGCTGCAGGCTAAGCTGCTCTATAAAACTAACTGCCTGTTGCAGCATTGCCACCGCAACACTATCGCCGCTGTCTGCAGCCTGAAACACCAAAGGTGCCAGTTCAGCATACTGCTGAGGGGTAGCCTGCAGCAGCTGCTCGGCCATCAGCGCTGCACCACCGTTAAAGTGTTGCTGCAGTAAGCGGCTTAACCGGGTTGCGGGAGCCAGACCATCCAGTGCCAGCAATACGGCCTGCACCGCTTGCAAGCCCAAACCTGAGCCGCTGCAAACAGCGTTGATCGGAAAGCCGTAGCCACCCAGCAGGGTTTCACCCTGCTCAGTCAGCTCGATGGCACTAAAACCGGTACCAAGAATAATGACACTACCCGGCTCGCCACCGTGCGCGCCATAACAGGCAGCATGTAAGTCGGTAGTAACATGCCAGCTGGCAAAAGG
>NZ_DATCSY010000133.1:0-8277 GCF_036568245.1 Rheinheimera sp.
CTTCACGGGTCGGGCCGGCAGTAATTGTAATTTTTATGTTATTAAGTTTTTGTTCAGCTAAAAAATGTTCTTCTACTGCACTGACAAGCTGTAGCGGCTCAAGCATGCGTCCTGCTCCGACATCACCGCAGGCTTGCTCACCGGCCGCCGGGCCATAAATGTAAAAATTATATGATTTTAGTGTGGCTAAATTTTTCTGGGTGGCTATGTTTTTATACATCTGCTGGTTCATCGCCGGTGCCACTGCCACCGGTGCAGCCGTGGCAAGGATGCAGGTGGTCAGTAAATCGTTTGCCAGACCATGTGCCAGCCGGGCGATAACATCGGCGCTGGCAGGCGCAATAAGGACTAAATCAGCCCATTTTGCCAGCTCGATATGTCCCATGGCAGCTTCCGCTGCCGGGTCGAGCAGGCTGGTGCTGACTGGGTTTGCTGACAGCGCCTGCAGAGTTAAAGGGGTAATAAAGTGCTGGGCGGCGTCGGTCAGAATGACCCGGACGTCTGCACCGCGCTCTTTTAAGCGGCGCACCAGATCAGCACTTTTATAAGCGGCAATACCGCCGCTGATACCAAGTAAAATGCGTTTTTGCGCAAGAGTTTGCTGCATAACAAAGCCGCCGGAACTGGAAAAATCTGGCGTTAAGATAGCATGGAAACAGAAATTCAGCATCAATTCAGGGAGTGATCGCATGAGTATTCGCCATTGGCCAGCTGCTGAGCGGCCGCGGGAAAAATTGCTGGACAGGGGCGCTATAGCATTATCTGATGCAGAGCTGCTGGCGATATTTTTACGTACCGGTATTGCCGGTACCGATGCGGTAACGCTGGCGCGGCAGTTACTGGATCAATTTGGTTCACTCAAACGTTTACTGGGGGCCAGTCAGGCCGATTTTTGCTCGGCAAAAGGTTTAGGGCAGGCCAAGTTTGTGCAATTACAGGCCGTGATGGAGTTAAGTAAGCGCTATTTACAACAACAGATGCAGCGAGAGACGGTATTTAACGAACCGGCTACCGTCAAGCGCTACCTGCAGCATGCGATAAGCGCGCAGCAACGTGAGGTGTTTTTGTTGCTGTATCTGGACAGTCAGCACCGCCTTATTAAAACGGAACCGCTATTTGCCGGCACAATAGATGCGAGTCCAGTGTATCCGCGTATTGTAGTTCAGCAGGCATTAGCGCATAATGCAGCCGCTGTTATTCTGGCGCACAATCATCCATCAGGCGTTGCCGAGCCCAGCCGGGCTGACCGGGCAATTACTGAACGTTTAGTTCAGGCCTTAATGTTGGTTGATATCAAAGTATTAGATCATTTTATTGTTGGCGATGCCGATGTGATCTCCTTTGCTGAACGTGGCTGGCTGTGAAGAACGGGACTGGATCCCGCTCGGATCCTTGTGCGCGAAAAAAGATTTCGCTTGAATAGCGGCCTTAATTCGTGTATAAATTGCGCCCTCTTGTTTTGGGGCAACCTTCTTGGCCGGAAGGGTGATGACAGCTCGAGCTGATGTAATTTTGGAGAACTATTGACATGTCTAGAGTGTGCCAAGTAACTGGCAAAGGTCCGATGGTGGGTAACCGTCGTTCACACGCCAACAATGCTACTAAGCGCCGTTTCCTGCCTAACCTGCAAACTCACCGTTTCTGGGTTGAAAGCGAAAACCGTTTTGTTACATTACGTACTTCTACCCGTGGTATGCGCATCATCGATAAGAAAGGTATCGATGCGGTATTAGCCGAAGTGCGTGCTAACGGTCACAAGGTGTAAGGAAATAAAAAATGCGCGATAAAATCCGTTTAGTTTCTTCTGCTGGTACCGGTTTCTTCTATACAACTACGAAGAACAAACGCACCATGCCAGAAAAAATGGAAATCAAAAAGTTCGATCCTAAAGTGCGTAAGCACGTGATTTTCAAAGAAGCGAAAATCAAGTAATCGAACACGAAGACCCGGCCAATGCCGGGTTTTTGCTTTTTACGCCCCGCCTCGGCTACTATGCCCCTGTTGTTTGATTACTGTTGGCTTTGCATATGCTGAAATTGTCCCGTCGCAATTGGAACAATGTACTGATTTTTGCCGTGCTGGTTTTAATGTTTGCACTGTATGGCATACCGCAGCGCCTGCAGCAGTATGCTGCAGCCGAGCATAGGCTGGTGCCCGCTGACAGCCAGTTATTGATGGTTGCATTAGGTGAACAGCGTTTAATACAAGCAGGTACGGTCTGGCGTTTGCAGCCTGGTGGTGATCTTGCAGTTGACCCGGCGCAGCTGGCGCTGGCCTGGCAACATACTTTATTAACACCGGTTGAAATAGAGCATGACAGCAAAAGCCATGTTCCAATCGCGCAGGCCAGTGTGCAGCTGGCAGGGCAAACAGCGCCGCTCATCTGGTTGTTATATCCCTCCGCTGAGCCTGAGCAATATCTGCTACAACAGGCTGGGCAGAGTCAGTTTTACCTGTTAACTGCTACACAGGCAGCTCAGTTGTTTTTAATCAATAGCGCGGAGTAACAGTGCCGGAATTACCAGAAGTCGAAGTATCCCGTCAGGGCATCAGCCCGCATTTGGATAATCAGCATTTAATTGGTGTGGTTGCACGGCAGCGGCAGTTGCGTTGGTGGGTGCCGGACGAAGTGATTGCGCAAAGTCATCAGCCGGTGTTGTCAGTGACCCGGCGGGCGAAGTATTTGCTTATTCAGTTACCCGAAGGCGATATCATTTTGCATCTGGGGATGTCGGGGCATTTAAAAGTCGTGCCGGCTGATACACCGGCCACTAAGCATGACCATATCGATTTACTGTTAAGCAGCGGTAAAGTACTGCGGCTGAATGATACCCGCCGCTTTGGTGCAGTGCTTTGGCAGCCGAAAGGAGAAGTTCACCCGTTGCTCGCCAGCCTGGGCCCGGAGCCACTGAGCGACAGTTTTAACCTTGCCCATCTGCAGGCCGCTTTGGCCAAGCGCAGCAGTGCGGTGAAGCTGGTGCTGATGGACAATCATGTTGTGGTGGGCGTGGGGAATATCTATGCCAACGAGGCACTATTTAAAGCCGGCATTTTACCGACGAAGCCAGCAAAGCAGGTGACGGCGGCGCAAGTGGCGAAGCTGGTACCGGTAATTAAACAGACGTTAGCGGCGGCAATTAAGCAGGGCGGCACCACGCTGAAAGACTTCAGCCAGGCTGATGGTAAGCCCGGTTATTTTGCCCAGCAACTGCTGGTGTATGGTCGCGGTGGGCAGCCTTGTATCAGCTGTGGTAAACACCTGACAGAAATCCGTCTGGGGCAGCGCAGCACCGTATTCTGTGCCAGTTGTCAGCAGTAGCTTAGAAGCTCTTGGTGGCCGTAACCCGAAATTCAACGGAGTTCAGATTGTCGTTGTCAGTGAGTGCCTTAGTGATATCCATATGGATCATCGTACCGCGGCTGGAGTGATTTGACAGCAAGCGCACACCGGCACCTACGCCAACCAGGGTGCCGCCGGAAGACGTATTGGCGTCCTGTTCATCGGTTTGCCAGATTTTGCCGGCATCCAGATAACCGGCAAAAGCGACATCCAGCAGCTGCCACAGAGACCAGTCGGTATAACGGCGATATTCCGCCGTGACAACGGTGCGGGCTTCGCCACCGCGAAAATATTCCGGATAGGCGCGCAGCTGATCGTCGCCACCAATATACAGCGGTTCATCACGGAACAGGTTTTCGCCTTTATCCAGCGCCAGCTTACCGACTAGGCTACTGTAATCGCTGAGCTGCTTCACCAATTGCCAGTGTGTGCTGAATAAATACTGCGTTTGTTCAAACTCGCGTTGTATCCAGCGCGCATCTGACAACAACCAGAGGTCATCCGACAGTTGCCAGTTTTTTGCGGCACTAAGCTGCCAGAATACCGCATTCACATCTGCACCAAGTGGTTTGCTGTATTGACCCAGCCGGGCGTTGAGCTGCCAGCCAAAGTTAAAGTCTTCTGTGCGGTTAAAAGACTGGATATTAAACAGTTTTTTGTAATCTGCCTGGATAAACTCATATTCCAGCCAGTAGCCGGTTAGATTGCGGTTCTCCGGTGCGCCGAATAAAGTGTCGCCGATTTCATAGAACTTGAAGTTATCCAGTTCGAATGCAGCTTTTAAACGGTGGATATTATTACTGCTGAAATTCAGCTTATAGCCAAACTCGGCTTTGGCATGATTATGCTGGCGCTGGTACCGGTTATATTCGTCACCGGCATCGTATTCAATAACATCTTCTGACACCCGGTCAATTTCAAAGCCAAGTGCCCAGGGGGATGCTAAGCGGTAAAATGGCCGGTTTATACTGAGCTGATAGTTGTTGCCGTCACTGTTTTTGCTGTAGCCCAGCGCACTGTTCCAGAAACTGCCAAACATATTCGGCGAGAAGAACATAAAACCCAGCCCGGTGCGCTCACTTTCATGTTTATATTCCAGATTGAGCCGGTTACCGGTGCCAAGCAGGTTATCTTCTTCAAAGCCGATAGCACTTTTGCTGCGCCCGCCCTCGCTGGAGAAATCCAGCGTGGGCAGCAACGACCAGTTATCCCAGGTTGATACATTGACAACAACGCTGTTGCTATCGGCACAGTAATGGCTGATGCGCACTTCCGCCTCGCGTAAATAGCGCCTGCTACGCAGTAAACGTTCGGTTTCAGCTAAATCTTCTAAATGTAAGTTGTCGCCTACCTGAAACAGTAGGTCATCAGCCA
Source organism: Rheinheimera sp. (assembly GCF_036568245.1). Classification (GTDB taxonomy): domain Bacteria; phylum Pseudomonadota; class Gammaproteobacteria; order Enterobacterales; family Alteromonadaceae; genus Alishewanella. The sequence continues at coordinate 4,715 of NZ_DATCSY010000133.1, forward strand.
GGACAGACTCGCGCGTGATGGTGTGGGTATAGTTTGCAAATTCATGTAACCAGAAAGAGTCTTTATCATTCAGATCAAATACATTGTTTGCGGTATAAGTGATGCTATGTATGGTGACGTTTGTTTCGTTAACCAAGAAATGATTGTCAGCAACAGCCTGGCACTCTGCACGGGCATAACCGGCAAAGAGCAGCATAATGGCTGAGCTGACAAGTATTTTCATGGTTCACTCCATTGAGGGTTGTGCCAACTGTAGTTTATTTACCTTAAGGTAACATTAACTCTATTACATGTCAGATATTTAGCTTAAGGTTTATCCGCTGCAGCCTCTTTTGTCTGCTGTGGTGCTGCGTCATTTACTTGCTGACTCAGATATACCACACGCTGCGGAAAGGGTATTTCTATGCCAGCCTGGTCAAAGGCCAGTTTTATTTCTTCTTGCAAACTGTTGCGTAAATCGCGGAAGTTTTCTCGTCTGCCCCAAACTGAAAACTGGATATTCAGCGCTGAATCACCAAAACCCAGAAATAAAAACATCGGGTTGGGTTCGTCCAGACAAAGTGGGTTTTTGTCGGCAACATCCAGTAATATTTTACGCACTGTGGCGATCTGCTCTTTGTATGCTACGCCCAATAGCAGATCAAAACGGCGGATCGGGAAGCGGGTCAGGTTTGTTACTTCGCTTTTAATCAGGGTTTCGTTTGGAATGCGGACAAACAGGTTGTCAAAGGTACGCAGCTTCACCGACAGCAAATCAATCGACAGCACTTCACCCGTGGTATTGCCCACCTTTATCGTATCGCCCAGTTTAAACGGCTGCTCGCCAATCAGAAATAAACCGCTGATAAGGTTTGATGCCGAGGTTTGTGAGGCAAACCCGAGCGCCACCGACAATACACCGGCCGCACCCAGCAGCACACTGAGAGAAAACCCCAACTGTTTCAGCGCGGATGCGACAAACAAGGCAACAATTAACCAGTACAGCAGGCGTTTAAACAACACGATATGGTGCTGCGAAAAATTCTTGCTGAAAAATCTGCTTACGGCGCGTGATGCCATGCTGGCGCAGATAAAACCTGCCAGCAGCAGGATGGAGGCTTTAATGATATGGCCGATTTGTTCGCTTTGCAGCCACTGTAGTAATGACTCTGTCATAGACCCTCCGGGTTAATCACTGAAGATATCGGTAAAAGCGCGCACCAGGCTGTGCTTCTCAGGTTTTTGTACCGGCTCTGACAGCAGGGCTGCACCCTGGGCCTCAGCTGCTGATAGCTTGCCGGTACGGAAATGTGCTAATGCCTGCAAACCTTCATGGCTGAGCGTCACCGGATCTGTCCATAGGCTACCGTCAGGTAAGGCGTACAATGCGAGAAAAGGTACCGGGATACTGAGTTTGTCTATCGACAACATCTGAGTTGAGCGGTTATGCACCGTTACCGGTGTCACTGCCCGGTGCGGTCGCAGTGATAACTCGGCTTTAGCATGACGGGCATGGGTTTTATCGGCATAGCACAGCTCACCTATCTGGGTAGACGGGCCAAACCAGGTGTCAGATAAACGCTGTACCGCGATGTTTTGTAGTAACATGTCTGGCTGTGTAAGCATCACACTTAACGATACCGGCGAGCTGATATACAGCGTAGTCTGCTCGTTCGGTGGCAGATTAACCGGTTGTAGCGTTTTGACCACGACCGGTCTGTCCATCAGGCGGGGTAACAGCTGATAGCTGGCGGGGCTTTGGCTGATTAAATAGCGCTGGCTGGTCAGGTGCAGCGGGATCACGCTGATGTCGGTATGGCACGGCGCCTGTTGCATGTCTTCTGTACTGTATTCGTGCGCCAGTAACCATTGCTGGCGTTGGCGCTGTAAATAGATATTTAGCGGGCCCAGCCGGTAGTGCCGGCAGGCATCGATGGCAAGTTCTTGTGGCTGCCACCAGGAGCAAGGCTTGTTGTGCGTGTTTGGCATCTGATCACACCTGTTATGCTTGATGCGGCTATCTTAACAAGAAGCGCGGCCTGCGCCCAAGGTGATATTAAGTTGAGATTCACAGCAAGGCTTTATAAAATAGCGCCGATTTTTGCTTATTCAGCAATATGTTAATTCACAACTGCGGAGGGTGACACTGCTATGGAATTGCCAGCACTAATCGCCACGCTTCGCAGCGCGCTCGAATCCGGTACTGTGCCGCAGCTGCGTGAACAACTGGATGATGTGCACCCGGCTGACTTGGCCAGTGCGCTGGTGGAGTTTGCACCGAACGATTTATGGACCTTGCTGACGGTTTTTCCCCGCGCCGAGCAGGCTGAAGTGTTTGGTTATTTACCGGCCGAAGATCAAGTCAGTTTATCCATCAGTATCAGCCGGCGTAAGCTGGCGCCAATCATTCGCCAGATGTCATCGGATGAGCGTGCCGATTTATTTAACCGCTTAAGTGACGAACAACGCGAGACGTTATTGCCAGCACTGGCCCAGGCTGAACGCGAAGATTTACTGCGGTTGACGTCACACGAAGAAGGTACGGCCGGGGCGATCATGACATCTGATTATGCCATTCTGGCGCAGGATCTGACGGTGGCCCAGGCCCTGGACTCTTTGCGCCGCGAAGCACCGGATAAAGAAACCATTTATTCGGCTTATGTGGTCGATGCTGCCCGGCAGTTGATTGGCGTGGTGTCGCTGCGCGATCTTATTCTGGCACCGGTGACCATGCCGATTGATGAACTGGTTAACCATGACCCTATCTATGCCAGTGTCGATATGCCGCAGGAAGAAGTGGCGGCGCTTATCGCCAAATACGATTTACTGGCGCTGCCGATTATCAACAGCGAAAACCAGATGGTCGGCATTGTAACTTATGATGATGCAATGGATGTCGCGGCAGAAGAGGCAACCGAAGATTTCCATAAAACCGCCACTATCGGCAAACTGGAAACCAGTGTTAAAGACGCCGGTATTTTTCTGCTGTACCGCAAAAGAGTGTTATGGCTGGTGATCCTGGTGTTTGGCAATATTTTCTCCGGTGCCGGCATAGCGTATTTTGAAGGCACTATCGCGACACATGTTGCATTGTTGTTTTTCTTACCGCTGCTGATTGGCAGTAGCGGTAACGCCGGCGCTCAGTCAGGCACGTTGATGGTGCGGGCACTGGCAACCGGTGATATTAAATTACGGGACTGGGGCTACTTGCTGGGTAAGGAATGTCTGGTGGCTGGTTTGCTGGGCTTCACTATGGCTGCCGCTGTTATAGGCTTAGGCTGGTGGCGTGGCGGCTACGATATTGCCATGGTGGTGGCGATGACTATGATGCTGGTAGTACTGGCAGGCAGTTTAATCGGCTTGTCGCTACCGTTCTTACTCAGCCGTTTTAAGCTTGACCCGGCAACCGCCAGCGGCCCGTTGATTACCTCTATTGCCGACGTCGCCGGCGTCGTACTGTATTTCTCCATTGCAACCTGGTATCTCGGGTTATAACCGTTAGCTGAGAGAGCGAAGCAGGGCAGGTAATTTCTCTTCCGGCACCGCGGGTGACCAGTAATAACCCTGGCCTTCATCACAGCCCA
>NZ_DATCSY010000134.1:0-3449 GCF_036568245.1 Rheinheimera sp.
CATCAGTTTCCGATGAAGGAATGGCATAAGGTGATCGCGGTGAATCTAGACTCCGCATTTTTACTCAGTCAGCGGCTGGGTGCTGAGATGATAAAGCGCAAAAGCGGCAAGATTATCAATATTGCCTCTATGCTGTCGTACAGCGGCGGTATTACCGTGCCGGCATACACGGCCAGTAAACACGCCATTGCTGGCTTAACCAAAGCACTGGCCAATGAATGGGCGCAGCACAATATTCAGGTTAATGCGATAGCGCCGGGGTATTTTCGTACCGATAACACCGCGGCGTTGCAGGCCGATACCGAGCGCAACGCTGCCATTACTGCCCGCATACCGGCAGCCCGCTGGGGCGAGCCAGAGGACTTAGCCGGTGCAGCAGTATTTCTCGCTTCAAACGCCAGTAATTATGTTAACGGCCACGTGCTGGCGGTAGACGGTGGCTGGCTGGCACGTTAAACGAATTTTTTACAGAGGTTATTTATGACTGTTTTATTTGAAAGCCGTTATCCGACCCATCCGGATGATGTTAAGCACTACGATACCGATGAGCTGCGTCAGCATTTTCTGGTCGACAACCTGATGCAGGCCGACAAGCTGGTGCTGTGCTACACCCACTATGAGCGCGTGATCGTCGGCAGTGCAGTACCGGTAAAAGCGCCGGTTAAACTTGAAGCGCCAGAGGCGTTAAAGGCGCAATTCTTTTTGCAACGGCGTGAGCTGGGCATTATCAACGTTGGTGGCACCGGCAGCGTAAAAGTAGATGGCAAAGAGTTTGAGCTGAAAAATACCGAAGCGCTGTATGTTGGTATGGGCGCGCAAGACGTCAGCTTTCACAGCAGCGACAGCAGTAAACCGGCCAGGTTTTATTTAAATTCTGCCCCGGCACACCATGCTTACCCGACTAAGCATCTGACGATGGACAACTGCACCGTGCTGCAGATGGGTGCACTTGAAACCTCAAACGAGCGCGCTATTCACCAGTTAATGATTAACGATGTGGTGGAAACCTGTCAGTTGCAAATGGGCTTAACCGTGCTCAAGCCTGGCAGCGTCTGGAACACTATGCCTGCACATCAGCATGACCGGCGGATGGAAGCCTATTTCTATTTTAACCTCGGTGATGATCAGCGCGTCTGCCATTTTATGGGCCAGCCGCAGCAAACCCGGCATATCTGGGTGGCAAATGAGCAGGCGGTAGTGTCGCCAGCCTGGTCGATCCACAGCGGCTGTGGTACCAGTAACTACGCCTTTATCTGGGGTATGGCCGGTGAAAACCTGGATTATCACGATATGGATAAATTTCCGGCCAGTGCCATGAAATAGCGGCAGCCGTAACACGTTAATACGCGCCTGCCTCAGGCAGGTTTTAAGTTAAGGCATGCAATAAGACATGCCAGTCCCCGCAACAGGGTAGGACGAGTTATGAGAAATTACACCCGGCAGGCATGCAGCCTGCTGCTGGTTGGCCTTGCGCTGCTTGCAGGCTGTAAGCCACAGCAGGAGGTGACTACATTACGGCTGGCGCATGCGCTGGACCAGGAGCATGTGGTGCACAAAGCTATGGTGCTGATGGCTGAGCGCCTGGAGCATTATTCAAACGGCAGCATGCGTATTGAGATCTATAGCGGCGGTCAGTTAGGTAATGAACGCGAGCTGGTAGAGCTGTTGCAAATTGGCAGCCTGGCGATGACTAAAGTGTCGGCCAGTTCAGTAGAGAGCTTTGTACCGCAGATGCGCGTATTCAGCGTACCGTATATTTTTAATGACAATGCCCACCTGTGGCGGGTATTAAATGGCAAAACCGGCACCGAGCTGCTAATGGCATTGCAAAGTGCCCGGCTACGTGGCCTTGGCTACTACGATGCCGGTAGCCGCAGCTTTTACTCTACTAATACTGAAATTCATACTCCGGCCGATCTGCGCGGTAAAAAATTCCGTGTTCTGGCCAGCCAGACCGCTGTGCGGATGGTTGAAGAGTTGGGCGGCGCTGCGACGCCGGTAGACTGGGGCGAGCTTTATACCGCGCTGCAACAAGGTGTGGTCGATGGTGCTGAAAATAACCCGCCAAGCTTTTACCTGTCACGCCATTATGAGCTGAGTAAATACTATACGCTGGATGAACATACCTCTGTACCTGATGTGCTGATAGTCAGCCTGCCGGTATGGCAGAGGTTAACACCACAGCAGCAACAATGGTTGCAACAGGCAGCCAACGATTCTATCGCTTATCAGCGCTCGGCCTGGCAACAGGTATCAGACGATGCGCTTGCGGCGGTGAAAGCTGCCGGTATCCAGGTCATATACCCGGACAAACAACCGTTTCGCGATGCAGTGGCGGATTTTCATCAAAGCCTGAAACAAACCGATATCGGGCCTTTACTGCAGCAGATTGCTGAGATTGGCGCCAAGCAGGAGGCCAGCGATGACTAAAGTAGTCCATGCCGTTGATACGGTACTGAAATGGTTTCTGGCGTCTTTGATGGCCGCCATCGTGCTGGTAGTGAGCTGGCAGGTGATATCACGTTTCGTGTTAAACGCACCAAGCTCCATTACTGAAGAGTTGTCGCGAACCTTGCTGATCTGGATTGGCATGGTCGGGGCGGCTTTTGCCTACCGCACCGGCGTGCATCTGGGGCTGGATATTGTAACGCAGAAATTCCCCAAAGCTGTGCAGCGTAAGCTGGCAATGGTGCTGACCGCCTCAGTAGTGGCGTTTGCCATTGCGGTAATGGTGGTTGGCGGTGGCAATCTGGTCGCGCTGACCTACGAGCTGAACCAGATGTCGGCAGCGTTAGATATTAAGATGGCGTATATCTATATCGCGGTACCTTTATCGGGGGTGTTAATCGCGTTTTATGGTGTATGCCAGTTGTATTACCTGGCGGCGAACAAGCCGATGCAGCCGGTTGAGGGGATGCACTGATGGAAATGGCGATTCTGGTTTTACTGCTGGTATTTTTTGGCTTACTGCTGCTAAACGTGCCCATTTCATTTTGTATTGGCCTGGCCACGCTGGCGACGATGCTGTTAAGTGTCGATGTCATGCCGGCGGTGACTACGATGGCGCAGCGTATGGCTGGCGGTATCAATAGCTTTGCGTTGCTGGCAATACCATTTTTTGTGCTGTCAGGTCTTATCATGGGGCGCGGCGGTATCGCCAAGCGCCTGATTGAATGTGCTATGGCGCTGGTGGGAATGCTGCCAGGCGGTCTGGCGCTGGTGAATGTAGTGTCCTGTATGTTTTTCGGAGCAATTTCTGGCTCAGCGGTGGCGGCAACATCGGCCATTGGCAGCTTTATGTTGCCGGAGATGAAAAAACAGGGTTACGACATTAACTACAGCGCGGCAGTTACCGCTGCAGCGGCCACAACGGGCATGCTAATCCCGCCGAGTAACATTCTGATCGTATACGCTATAGCCAGTGGCGGGGTGTCAATTGCCGCTTTGTT
>NZ_DATCSY010000135.1:0-2701 GCF_036568245.1 Rheinheimera sp.
GTTAAGCGGGCAGTGGCGCCAGTTTAATCTGGCTAAAGATCCTGCTTGCAGTGTCTGCGCTGGCAGTCAAACTAACCCGGCGCAATAACTAACCATGCAGCTTAACATTATCAGTTTGTGTGTCATTTTGCTGGCATCTTCTATGGCGTTGGCGAATACGGTGTACTTAGTGCGCCACGCCGAAAAGCTACCGTTAGTGTTAGCATTAGCCGGCAGCGTTTTCGCTGTAAACGGGCTGAATAACGCTGACAACCACTTTACCTGGCGCGTAGGGGGGAAGTTCAACCGTTAAGAACTGTGGCCTGAATTTGCATTTAATGGCACTTCAGGCCCCTCAGTGCTGTTACGGAATAGGCTGCAGTAGGGTGGTAAAGTCGTCGCTGGTTAGTGCTTGTTGCAATAGTTGTTGTACGGCGACTGACATCGACTGTGCTACCAGATGACAGCTGGTTTCTTCTTCAAGGCTTAGCGCCTCACCACGATAAGTGGTTTCGGTTTTCAATTTTTGACCATTTGATGATGACAACTCCAGCGCCATCTGCCAGCTATTGTTCCAGGAATTAAAAGTCATCTTTTGTAAACTGCCGGTCAATTGGATTGCTGCGTTATTGTCTAGTAACTTAGCTTTAGCCAGTTCGGTGCGCAAAGCCGCATCAACATAGTTGGCATAACCACCTGGGGCTTTAACCCGTCCTTGAGTTTGGCATTGCAGGTCATCTTTGACACCAGATGGCCGGCTAATAGCAGCAACAGCAACCGGAGCAACGTTTAATTGCTGCAAATGCAATAATGTATCTGCAGAGCTTTGATAGTCTGGCGTGTTATAGGTTATACAAGCCGAGAGGCTGGTAATGGCAGCGGTAACCAGAAAAATAGTGCTACGTTTTCTCATATAGATAACCTCTTGTTGGTAAGCTGAAGTTTGGTGTTTTACATACACAACTGAAGGTAAGAGTGTTGGCAATAAATAAGATTCAATATATTTACATGTTTTTACATTTAATTTGTTGCTTGTTTTTGTTAATAAAATGCGAATAAAAGAGAATCTTGAGGTTGGCTGATTGTTTTTCCGGCTGGCAAAATGTAAGTAATACGCATTGGCTACATAGCCACCATCATCTATACTCTGAATGTTTGAATTAGGTGTCTGATTGACACCGGGGGTGAGCAAATGGCCATGACGATAAAAGTGTCTGATGAGCAGATTGTGCAGCAGGTGCGTGAAGAAAGTGAGTTGATGAGCCGTTCTATTGGTGATCAGGCCGCGCATTGGATGCGTATTGGCCGTTTTATCGAACAATCACCGTTATTTGATATGGCGAAAATTAAGGCTATCCTGCAAGGCCAGCTTAGCCCGGATCATCTGACATCAAATGAAGAAGCAGCGGTTTACTTAGGTATGTTCGAAGCGGATATGTTTAATGAAAATACCAGCTATACCCATGAGCAACAGGCCTTTTATCGGCAACGACAACAGCAGGGGCTTGGCGTTGGCTTAAACAGCAGTGGCAAGGTAATTACCCAGGCCGACGTGAATGCTGCAATAAAAGATGAGCAATAAGCCGATACTGTATCTGATTGCCGGGCCTAATGGTGCCGGCAAATCCACGCTATACCAGCAAGTGTTAAAGCCCAAAGTACAAGCACCTTTTATTAACGCTGATCTTATTCAGAAAACTGAACTTAGTGATCAGTCCATGGCCGGTGCTTATGCTGCGGCCAAACTGGCGGCACAACGCAGAGCTGAGTATTTAACGTTGCAACATAGTTTTGTTACCGAATCTACCTTCTCTCATCCATCAAAATTAGATTTACTGCAACAGGCCAGAGCAACAGGTTTTATTGTGATGGTGTTCCATGTTGGCGTTGCAGCTGCTGATTTGTCGGTGCAGCGGGTGGCGTTAAGGGTCACTGAAGGGGGGCACGATGTGCCGGAAGACAAAATTCGCGACCGTTTTGCGCGTAACAAGGCCCTGATCCGCCAGGCGGTACTGCAGGCTGATTTGGGGCTGGTATACGATAACAGCCTGCTTAACCGTAAACCGGTATTGTTATTTAGTTTTCAACGTGGTCAGTTAAGCCAGCGTGTTGCATCCACACCCTGGGCGTTTGAACTCTATGGTGTTTAACTAGCTGTTTTCGGCAGTATATCGCTGTGCACCATTTGCAGTAATTTATAGGCATCGCCTAAATCACAGTTTTCATGGTCGCGCTTTTTATAGCCCAGCGTGGTCAGTTCTATATGCCAGGTGGGTACCACGTTGACTGTAGCCAGGGTTTGTTTTACGCAGTTAAGCGGGCAGCCGTCTACTGCCAGTATTGGCCGGCCAGACTGGGCTACTTTTACCAGCTGCTTTACTTTACCGCCGACGCCGGCAATGCAGGACATTTGTGCTGAGCCTTCGCGATCCAGTACCACGGCCAGATCATTGGCCAGCTGGGCAACGTTAGAGCAGCCAGAGCAGGCGTACACCAGCGGTTTGTCATGATATTGGGTATTCATAGTATTGGCTCCGTTAGCACCAGATGATTTGTCCAGTGTAAAAGCCAGAGCCGCCGGCGGCTTGATATAAATCAAAGCCGCTGCAGCCTTACCCCTTCAGAGGTAAGTGGGTTCAACCCGGACGGCCATCGGCCCGCGGAGTGGTTAACACCGGAAAATATACCAACACATACAGCAGGTAAGCCAGCACCCAACCAC
>NZ_DATCSY010000136.1:0-12491 GCF_036568245.1 Rheinheimera sp.
TGGCGGCCTTTGACAGAACATTCGCCATTAACTTTCATGCAGTAGTTAGCAGCACTAAGTACTTTCTGCCTCTGCTTCAGGCTTCTTTGACACCTAAGCTGGCTATTGTCAGCTCAATGGCGCATTTCTTTCCGTTTACTAAAGCTCAGGCTTATGGTGCCAGTAAGGCCGCAACAAGTTATTTTGCCGATAGCCTGCGCCTTGATCTCGCCGGCAGTGGTATCAGTGTGCATTTGATTGAACCAGGATTTGTTGACACGCCACTGACGCAAAAAAATGATTTTGCCATGCCATTTTTACTGCCGGTGCAGGAAGCGGCAAAACGTGTCTATAACGGTTTGCAGCAGGGTAAAACGCGGCTGCGTTTTCCGTTGCGATTAAGTTTACTGTTAAAGACGTTGTCGATGCTGCCTTACGGCTTGCGAAATAGTGTGGCACAGAGGATGAAACAATGAATCAGGCAACCGGATTTAACTGGCGCGCCCTGATTGGTTTTCAGTTGTGTTGGTTTGCACTGGTGTTTAACCAGAATCTGGTGCTGCTGCCGGTTGGGATTTACTGGCTTTATGGTTGCTGGCGTTTGACCGCAAGACAGCGTCTGGCGGTATTGTTAATTTCAGCTGCCGGGCTGGCCATAGACGCGCTGCTGACACACAGTAACATCTTGCAGTTTCGCACTGAAGAAGCCTTTTCACTATTAGGAATGCCGCTGTGGTTTGTGGCGCTATGGGCGATATTTGCACTGGCAGCGGTGGAGTTCATGGCCAGAGTTCTAACATCGCCCTGGGTGGCCGCTGCGCTGGGCGCAAGCGGTGGCCCTTTGTCGTATTACAGTGGGGCGGCACTCAGCGGTGGAGCGTTGCAGTTTCCATCAGGTATCTGGTCTGCCATCTGTTTGATTTTGGTATGGGCATGTATTGCTGTTTTGCTGGGACAAAGCAGGAGGTTATATGTTGAAGCAGCTTAGTACTGTCATAGCGTTTTGCTTTACGCTAAATGCGTATGCTTTGCCGGAGTTTAAAACCGTGGGTGAGGGGTCGTACCGCTATTTATTCTGGCAGTTGTATGACGCCAGGCTGGCAAACGAGACTGGTACCTTTAAAAATTATCAGCAGAGCTCGCCTTTGCTGTTAGAGCTGACATATAAGCGCGATATCAGTAAGCAGCAGTTTATTGATGCGACAATCGATGAATGGCGCAAGCTCGGGCTTAGCAGTGATGAACAGCATCAGCGGTGGGCCTCTGAGTTACAAAGCTTATGGCGCGATGTGAAAGAAGGCGACACTTTAGCAGCACTGCTGCAAGCTGATGGTAGCGTGATATTTTATTTTAATGGTGAAGAGACCGGAACGCAGAGTGATTCTGACTTTGGTAACGCTTTCTTTGATATCTGGCTGCATCCTGATACCAGTGCGCCGAAGCTGCGCCGCCAGTTAATAGCGGCGCAGTAGCTTTAGATTGACGTAGCTAAGGTTACTTAGTTTGCTGAATATATTGGATTAGCTTTTTTGCAATGTGGGTGTTGTCCTGAAAGCCGGCAAAGTTTTTAGCGTCTTTACCATAGGCCAGCACCGCCACATCAATGGCCGTGTGACCACCGGTTGTCCAGCCAGTGAACGAATATTTAGCCACCAGTTTGTTGGACAGTTTTCGCAGAGTATCTTCGTCTTGCTTACGTGTGCTTAACAGCTCTGCTTTTTCGGCATCGTTAAGACTAATCGACGTCAAATCGGCCCACAGTGCCAGCGCGTCCTGATCAGAGGCTGCTTGTTTTAGCTGCTGTGCAATACTGCGGCCTGTAGCCTTGACTTGTTTTACTACATCAGGCAGCCACTGATATTCGCCGGCGGCGCCAAGTGATAAACCACCCGTTTCGTGATCTGCAGTAATGACCAGCAGGGTATCTGGGTGAGTGTCAACGTAGGCTTTGGCTACTGCGATCGCTTTAGCGAAATCATGCATTTCAGCCATGGCACAGGCAATATCGTTATCATGGCCACACCAGTCAATCTGGCTGCCTTCCACCATCAGCACGAAGCCTTTTTCTGCCGGTGTCAGCAGTTGCAATGCTTTTTCGGTCAGCGTGGCCAGTTGCTTATCCTGTTTGCTGTTCAATGCAGCAGGTAAAGCAGTTTCTGCCAGTAATGCCAGTGCCGGTGTTTTAGTCAGGGTATCCAGTTGCTGCCAGCTGTCAGTGTACTGAAAGCCTAATTGTTTGAATTCGCTCACCAGATCGCGGCCGTTACGGATAAAGTAATCGGTACCACCACCTAACATCACATCGGCTACCGGCATGCCATTAATGCGGTAATCCAGAAACATATCGGCGATTTCATTGTAATTGCGCCGGCTTTTGTTATGCGCCAAAAAAGAAGCCGGGGTGGCATGGTTGATTTGTGAACTTGCCACTATACCATTGGCTTTACCCAGCCTTTTCGCCAGCTGCATCATAGTACCAATGGGAATATGCTGACGGTTTACGGATATAGCGCCATTGTAACTTTTGACGCCGGTTGCCAGAGCAGTAGCCCCCGCTGCGGAGTCGGTGACATAAGTATCGTCATCCGGATAGGTGCTGGCAACGCCTTGCCACAGCTCATCAAAAATCGTGTTTTCTACTGTTTGGGTGCTGGTATCGTCGCTGTAGTAACGATAAGCCGACAGGTATGCCGGGCCCATGCCATCGCCAATCATATAAATAATATTCTTTGGTGCCGCCAGTGTTGCAGCAGGTGTTAATAACAAAGCTAACGATAACAAATGTCGACGCATACAGGTTTACCTTAATAGGGCTTGATGTTCTTAGCTGCTAGTGTACTTTATAGCGTAGCTGTGACAAATGGATGTCGATGAAGCGGCAGTATAACAGGCTCAGTGTTTTGTTTTGAATGGTGCGTGCACAGTGGCTAAATTCACTGCACAGGGAACTGAATTAAAACTGAATACTCGAAGCAATAGTTAACGTATATGGCAGTGTTTGCTGCCATGTTGAGCATTGCCAGCACTTATAAAGGTTTGAAGTATGTCAATTATTACTACAAGAAAGACAGTGGTGTTATCTTTATTGTTTAGCTGTATCGCGTTTTCTTCGGTTGCAAATGCTGCGCCGTCGCTGTCTGAGTTTCAGCAGCTAAGCGAGTCGACGCAGCGCAGTGACGAAAATATCCAGCGTAATCAGTACCGTCATCCGGCACAAACCCTGCAATTTTTTGGCCTTGAACCGCAAATGTCAGTACTGGAAATTTGGCCTGGGCATGGCTGGTATACCGAAATACTGGCACCGTTTTTAAAAGCGCAGGGAAAATTGACACTGGCGCAGTTTCGCCACAATGATGGTTCATTAAAGGATGAGCGTAGTATTTTCTGGGCGCGGGTCAGCGAGCGGCTGGCACAGCGTATAGCTGACAATGCCGAGTATTTTGGCACGCCTGACATGATTGAGCTGGACCCACCGCTGTTTTATCCGCAGCAAAATGAACAATATGATATGGTGCTGACATTTCGCAATGCCCATATCTGGAATGAAGACGGTAACTTGTTTGCCACTTTACAAAGCATCTTCGCGGCATTAAAACCCGGCGGCGTACTCGGTATGGTTGAGCACCGCGCTGCACGTTTATCGGATATTTCAAGCTCTGCTGTGGAAGGCTACCTGGATGAATCTTATGTTATTGAAGCAGCAGAGCTGGCTGGTTTTACATTAGTGGAAAGCAGCGAGCTTAACGCTAACCCGGCAGATACAAAAAATTATCCGAAAGGGGTGTATGCCTTGCCGCCGACACTGGCTATGGGTAACTATAACAAAGCAGAATACCTGAGGATCGGTGAAAGTGACCGTATGACATTAAAGTTTGTCAAACCGGTGCAATAAGCTGCACTAATTGTGCAATGCTGGCAATTATGGGATGATTAGCCGTTAGAGTAAAAACTCCAATGAAACCACCAAAGCAATAAAGCGCAACAACAGATTGCGTGCGGGTGGTTTTATATCTATAAAATAATAACCTTAGACAAGAGGAGAGGGCGGTGGATAGAGTTTGGATAAAACGTTACCCGTCAGGCGTACCCGCAGAAATTAACGCTGATCATTACCCGTCATTACTGGATATTTTTGAACAAAGCATCGCCCAATACCCGGACAAAACCGCTTTTATCAATATGGGTAAAAGTATCAGTTACCGTGAACTGGATAAACAAAGTATTGCTTTTGCAGCTTATTTACAAACTGAGCTGGGGCTGAAAAAAGGTGACGCCGTTGCCATTATGATGCCAAATCTGCTGCAGTATCCGATTGCGCTGATGGGCGTATTGCGGGCTGGCTGTGTAGTGGTAAACGTAAACCCTTTATATACACCGCGTGAGCTGGAACACCAGCTGAACGACTCTAAAGCAAAAGCCATTGTCATTGTCGATAATTTTGCCCACACGCTGGCAGCGATAGAAAGTAAAGTTAAACTCGATCATATTATTCTGACCAAAATGGGTGATCGTCTGGGTGCGTTAAAAGGCACTATCGTGAATCTGGTCGTCAAGCATATCAAAAAGCTGGTGCCTGCGTATAAACTGAGTAAGTTTGTCGGTTTTAACAGTGTGTTGGAAAAAGGCGCCAGCAGTAACTACCGTAAACCTGAGTTGCAAGGCTCTGACATAGCCTTTTTACAATATACCGGTGGTACTACCGGTGTATCAAAAGGTGCCATGCTGACACACCGTAATATGGTGGGTAACCTGGAGCAGGTCAGTGGCTGTCTGGACAAGTTACTGGAAAAAGGTGCGGAGAAAATTGTGACGGCGTTGCCGCTGTATCATATCTTTGCGTTAACCGCGAACTTCTTTACCTTTTTCAAATATGGCGCAACAAACCTGCTTATTACAAACCCGCGCGATATGAAAGGCTTCGTCAAAGAGCTGAGCAAATTTCATTTCACCATCTTTACCGGTGTGAACACGCTGTACAATGGCCTGCTGAATACCCCTGGCTTTGCTCAACTAGACTTCAGTGGCTTAAAAGCCTCTATCGGTGGCGGCATGGCGGTACAGCGCCCTGTCGCAGAGCGCTGGCAAAAAGTAACAGGTACCCGATTACTTGAGGGTTATGGTTTGACAGAATGTTGCCCGCTGGTAACGGTAAGCCCTTACGATATTGACGGTTACAACGGTAGTATTGGTTTACCGGCACCATCCACTGATATTAAGCTGGTTGATGATGATGGCAACGAAGTGCCGCCAGGTGAGCCGGGCGAGATGCTGGTAAAAGGGCCACAGGTTATGCTGGGCTATCTGAACCGTCCGGAAGAAACGGCGAAAGTGCTAAAAGACGGCTGGTTGTATACGGGCGATATCGCCCGTATGGACGAAGAAGGCTTCTTTTATATCGTTGATCGTAAAAAAGACATGATTCTGGTGTCTGGATTTAACGTGTACCCAAATGAAATTGAAGAAGTTGTCGCCATGCATGACAAAGTGCTTGAGGTTGCAGCTGTTGGTGTGCCAAATGAAGCCACAGGCGAAGCGGTGAAGTTGTTTATCGTGAAAAAAGACGCCAGCCTGAATGAGCAGGAAATCATTCAGCATTGCCGGCAACATTTAACGGGCTATAAAGTACCAAAACTGGTAGAATTCCGCACAGAATTGCCAAAAACCAATGTTGGTAAAATTTTGCGGCGAGAACTTCGCGGTTAACACGCAACATAACAAAAGCCGGCTCTGATGCCGGCTTTTGTTTGCAGTATATTTTCATTACCAGAGTAATACAGGTAACAGATGACAGGGTTGATAACCGACAACGCAGCATTGGCAGCTTATTGTCAGAAGGCCGCACAGCGCAAAGTGCTGGCACTGGATACAGAATTTATTCGTCAAAGCACGCTGGCGCCCAAGCTTGGCCTGATCCAGATGTTTGACGGTGCCGCACTGGCGCTGGTTGACCCGCTTGAAATTACCGACTGGACACCTTTTGTGCAGTTGATGTCAGACAACCGCATAGTGAAGCTACTGCACTCATGCAGTGAAGACATTGAAGCGCTTGCAACCATTGGGGTTATTGATATTACGCCGTTGTTTGATACTCAGCTTGCGGCCGAGCTGGTTGGCTGGGGCAGCAGTATGGGCTATGCCCGTCTGGTTGAGCAGCTAAGTGGCGAGGTGCTGGATAAAAGTGAGTCCCGTACAGACTGGCTGGCGCGGCCTTTAACAGCAACGCAGCTACAATACGCTGCAAACGATGTGCATTTTTTGTATCCGTTATACGACAAATTACTGTCGCACATGAATCAAATGCAGCAGCAGCTGTTGCTGCTTGAGGGGGCGCAATTAATGCGTCGCCGCGAACAACAACTGCCGCTGGCATTTAAATATCTGGAAATTAAAAACAGCTGGCAACTAAGCCCACGCGAACTGGCCGTACTGCGCGAACTGGCGGCCTGGCGCTACAGCTATGCGCAGCAGCGTGATTTGGCGCTGGGGTTAATTTTAAAAGATATCCACCTTATTGAACTTGCCAAACGGCGGCCATCAACGGCAGAAAGCCTGATGAACATTCCGGGTATGCCACCACGTGATGTGCGCCGCCACGCTAAGCTACTGGTTGATATTATCACCCAGGCCAAAGAGTTGCCGTTGTCACAGTGCCCGCAGCGCTTTTATCACAACGACAGCTTCGCCGGTTATAAAGAAACCGTAAACGAGCTGACAAAAGCAGTAAAAACCGCAGCTGATACCTTAGCGATACCGGCCGAATTTATGTCTGTTAAGCGCCAGCTCAATGAATACCTGAACTGGTGCTGGCGGGTATCGGATGGGGAACGTCAGCAATTGCCGATACCAGAGTATCTGACCGGCTGGCGTAAGCAGCATTTGTTACCGTTTCTGCCACGGCCTGATCATATCAATCTGTAGCGCGCCGCGCTACGTAGCATTTGTCACTTCGGTTCAATGCTTTTTTTTGACATTTTTATTCGATTTTTGTCACTAAATTGCATTGATCGCGCGAGCTGAGCCTGGCGTAACACTTCAGCGACTTTTAACTGAAGGGTTATAACAATGCTTGAGATAAAACACTTTGCTTTACCTGCAGTATTGGCACTTTCTTTAACCGGATGCTGGTTAGATGACGATGACGACCCGGCACCAACGCCGGAACCTCCTGCGGTAGCTGATGCCACCGTTCAGGTGGTGCATGCAGTTATTGACGCACCCGATGTCAATATCCTGGCAAATAACAACGCAGCGATTACTAATCTTGCTTTTGCACAGGCGTCTGAAGTGCTGGCTCTGCCGCCTGCCACTTACAGTATTGCCGCAGAGGCACTTCTGCCTGGCGATGACCCCGCAACTGTTATCGGCCCGGTAGATTTAAGCCTGGAAGAGGCAAAGCGTTACACCGTATTCGCTGTTGGTAAAGTGGTGGATGACTCACTGGATGCGCTGGTCGTGCCTGGTACCACAGCGGATGTCAGCAGTGGCAAAATCCGTTTGCAGGTTGTTCATGCCGCAGCAGGTGCCCCTGAAGTTGAAGTACATGTCACTGCGCCGGATGCAGAGCTGGGCTCTCCGCTTGCAACATTAATGTTTAAAGACTTTACCGACTATGTTGAAGTCGACCCTGCCCAGTATCAGGTACGTATTACCTTACCTGGCACTAATACCGTGGTGTTTGACAGTGGCGCTTTAGATTTAACCACAGCAGGCACTGATCTGGTCGTGGCTGCTATAGATAGCCAGTACTCTGGTGAGTCGCCGGTATCCTTGCTGGCCATAGCGCAGGATGGCAGCGAAATGGCTATTCTCGATGCCGATGCAACTGCCTCGGTCAGGGTAGTGCACAATGTATCTGACGCACCGGCAGTGGATGTGATCGTCAATGATGCTATTACCCTGGTGGATGCGTTAGCCTTCCCGGATTTTACACCTTATGTGGCTGTGGCGCCTGATACCTACAATGTGAAAGTGGCTGCCGATGCTGATAACAGTGTGGTTGTTATCAACGCCGATCTGATGCTGGATGCCGGTGCTTATTACAGTGTGCTGGCTGTCGGGGCTTTGGGCGAGAACAGCATAGAACCGCTGGTGTTATCTGATATGCCGCGCCGCATAGCGACAGAAGCGCAGGTTCGTATCGTGCATGGCTCAACCTTAGCCGGTAATGTCGATATTTATGTTACCGCAACCGAAGATATCAGCGCGGCAACACCCGCCTTTGCTGATGTGCCTTTTAAAGCTGAAACCGGCTATGTATCGCTGGCCGCGGGGGACTACGTGGTCACAGTAACGCCAGCCGGCAGTAAAACCGCAGCCATTGGTCCGGTAGCGTTAACGCTTGAGGCAAACAGCATTTATACCGCTATCGCCCGCGATGGTGTCGGGTTAACAGCAGATGTTGGCCTCATTTTAATGGACGATTTTGTCCAGCCATAAAACCAAATAACAGAAGGTCCTGTTAAATTAAAGCCCGCAAACGCGGGCTTTGTGTTTAGCAGCAAATCAGCGATCAGCGCTTATCTTCCGGGAAGGTAACGTTTAGCTCCAGCACCGACAATTCGTCGTCGCGTTTTTCCAGCGATACGGCAATTTGCTCGGGTGAAATATCCACGTATTTACGGATCACTTCGAGAATATCGCGCTCAAGCTGCGGCAGGTAATCCGGGCTGTTACGCTTTCTGCGTTCATGCGCGACAATAATTTGCAGCCGCTCTTTGGCGGTGTTGGCGCTGTTTTTCTTGTTTGAACGAAAATAATCCAGTAATGACATCCGTTATCCTCCAAATATCCGTTTTAACAGGCCCTTTTTCTCCACAGTTAAAAAGCGGAAGGGTACTTTTTCGCCCAGCAAGCGATCGACTGTATCAAGGTATGCCTGACCGGCGTCGCTTTCGGCATCCAGAATAACCGGCTGGCCCGAGTTAGAGGCGTTTAGCACGGCTTGCGACTCTGGAATGACGCCGAGCAAATCAATAGACAGGATCTCTTTTACGTCATCTACGCTTAACATCTCGCCTTTTTCTACCCGCTCCGGGTTATAACGGGTGAGCAGCAGGTGTTCTTTAATCGCATCCTGACCTTGTTCAGCGCGGCGTGATTTGCTGGATAACATACCCAGAATACGGTCAGAGTCACGTACTGATGATACTTCAGGGTTAGTGACTACTACGGCTTCATCGGCAAAGTACAGTGCCATCATGGCACCGGCTTCAATACCGGCTGGCGAGTCACAAATAATAAAATCAAAGTCTTTAGCCAGCTCGTTCAGAACGCGTTCTACGCCTTCTTTGGTTAATGCATCTTTGTCACGGGTTTGTGACGCCGGCAGAATAAACAGGTTGTCGGTACGTTTATCTTTGATCAGCGTTTGTTTTAAATTGGCTTCGCCGTTAATTACGTTAACGAAGTCATACACCACGCGGCGCTCGCAGCCCATAATCAAATCTAAATTACGCAGGCCAATGTCGAAGTCGATAATAACGGTTTTGTGGCCTTTTAATGCTAAACCTGTACCGATAGCTGCGCTGGAGGTGGTTTTGCCTACACCGCCTTTACCTGACGTGACAACAATAATTTTTGCCATCAAAAATTCCTTATACTAATTCTGCTAATACCAGTTGGTCGTCCTGCAGCTTAACGCAGGCTGACTTGCTCCAAAACTCACCTTGCAGGCTTTCGCTTAGCCAGTAGTTGCCGGCAATAGATACCAGCTCGGCCTGCAGGTTATAACAATAAATTCGTTTGCTGCTGTCACCGGCGGCACCGGCTATTGCCTTACCACGCAGCGTGCCGTAGATATGGATATTGCCATCGGCAATCACTTCAGCACCGGCGCCAACCGTGCCTTTAACAATAAGGTCGGTGCCTTTGGCATAAATCTGCTGGCCAGAGCGCACTGCATGTTCAACCACTTTGCTGTCCATCGCCACACTTACCGTATTCACCGCAGGGGCCGCTTTACTGGCCGGGGCGGCAGCTACAGCAGCTTTGCTGTCTTTACCCAGTTGCAGCGCGGCTAAACCGGCTTGCTGCGCTTGTTGTTTTAAGGTGCTGCTGGCACCACAAACGCCAACCAATACCAGTTTTAACTCAGTAAACAGTTGTTTTATCGCAACAAAATCCGGTGTTTGCTGGCAGTCTGTAAGGTTAAGAATAATAGGTGCCTGATAAAAAAACGCCGGCGCCTGCGCGAGTTTCTGGCTTAATTGGGCTTGCAGGGCACTGACACTGAGATCCGGGCAGGAGAGTACCGATAAAGGGAATAAGCTCCCTTTGAGTTCCAAAGTCTGATCTGACATAACTAATTCTTTGCGCACTTATTATAATTTGTCGCGGGTGCGGTTCAGGCCTTGCCAGACCGCGCTTTTATTTGCGTTGCCGCCTGCTGGCGGGTACGCAATAACAAGGCTTCATGTTATAGTTTAGGCCTTCGTTAAGCAAGGTTGAGGCGTGGTTTTATTCGATGCTGTGTGCAGTGTATAAAAGCCGGAAAAAAGACAGTACCTATTTGTATGTTAAGCAACGGGATGACTTCTCTGCAGTGCCGCAGGCATTGCTCGATACCTTTGGTAAACCCGAACTGGTGACCGTGATTAATTTAGATAAACGGGAACATCTGGCGCTGGCAGATATCGATAGAGTGAAGCAGCAGTTGCAACAGCAGGGCTTTTACTTACAGCTGCCGCCACCGCCAGAGGATTTGCTGGCACAGCACAAAGCGCTTCAGCGCTGATTTTATTAGTATTTTCATCATCAACAGGCCTTTTTATGTTTAGAACGCTGATTGCTATTACCACTGCGGCCATATTCAGTACTGCTGTTTTTGCCGCTGATACCAAACCTGCATTTGCCGACTACACCGCCACATTAAAGCAGGAGGCGCTGAGTAAAGGTTATGCGCCACAGCTGCTTGATGAGGTATTTTCTTCGCTGCAGTTTCATGAACGTGTGGTAAGTGCTGATAAGTCACAGCCCGAATTTGTGGAAACCTTAAGTACCTATTTGCCGAAAAGAGTCAGCGAAACCCGCATAAAAATGGCGCGCGAGCGCTATCAGCAGTATTTGCCGGAACTGACAAAAATAGGCGAAAAATACGGTGTGCAGCCACGTTTTATCGTCGCGCTGTGGGGGCTGGAAAGTAGTTTTGGCCGTATTATGGGGTCCTACTCAGTACCTTCTGCACTGGTAACACTGGCCTATGAAGGCCGGCGTGAAGCCTTTTTTAAAGCCGAGTTTTATCATGCGCTGGATATTCTGGCGCAGGGCCATATCAGCCTGACTGATATGAAAGGTTCCTGGGCCGGTGCCATGGGCCAAAGCCAGTTTATGCCAAGCTCTTTTATGGCCTATGCGCAGGATGGTGACGGCGATGGCAAAAAAGATATCTGGACTAATCAGCTGGATGTATTTGCCTCTATTGCAAACTATCTGAAACAGCAGGGCTGGGATAATAATAAAACCTGGGGCCGCGAAGTGCTGCTGCCGCAGAATTTTGATTTCAGCCAGGCTATTGCCCGTGGCAGCTTGCAGCGTAGCGAATGGCTGGGGCGCTGGGCGCAGTCTGAGCGCAGTTTGTCAGACTGGAGTGCTTTGGGCTTACAACGGTTAAATGGCACTGCGTTGCCCGCGGTTGATATCAGTGCAGCGCTGATTTTACCCGATGGCGACAGTGGCCGGGCATTTTTGGCGTACGACAACTACAAAGTGCTGATGCACTGGAACAAGTCCTATTATTTTGTCACCAGCGTAGGCTACCTGGCCGATCTTATCGTCGCAGCGGAGTCGTAATATGGCGTATCAACATCGTGATATAGATGGCAATAGCATAGCGTTACCTGTCGGTAAGGTCGTGTGTATCGGCCAGAACTACCAGGACCATATCGCCGAGATGCAAAGTAAAACAGCGCCTGAGGCATTGTTCTTTATCAAGCCAGCTACTGCGCTGTGTAGCTTTGCACCTGGCTTTAGCATTCCATCCGGCAGAGGGGCGGTGCACAACGAAACTGAACTGGCGGTACTGATTGGCAAAACACTGAAGAATGCCAGTGTTGATGCAGTGGCTGATGCTATCTGGGGTTACAGCCTGGCGCTTGATTTAACGCTGCGCGAGGTACAAGCCGAGCTGAAAAAGCTTGGCAGGCCGTGGGAGATCGCCAAAGGTTTTGATGGCGCCTGTCCGGTAGCGGGGTTTGTCAGCAAAGAGAAAGTAGCGCAGCCTCAGCAACTGGCGTTTCAGCTGCAGGTTAACGGTGAAACGCGTCAGCAAGGCAATACTGCCAGTATGATACGCGGTATAAACCAGCTTATCAGTGAAATGAGCAGCCATTTTACGCTGCAGCCAGGTGACATTGTGCTGACGGGGACGCCGGCTGGCGTCGGGCCGCTGCACTGCGGTGATACGTTGCAACTGCAACTGGCCGATCTTTTTATCCAAACAAGCAGAGTAATTTAAGCATGGCGCTGGAAGAACGTTACTGGGAAAAAAAATCCCTGGCCGAGATGACCACGGATGA
>NZ_DATCSY010000137.1:0-10936 GCF_036568245.1 Rheinheimera sp.
AGCACCAGCACCAGCACCAGCACCAGATGCCCTCAGTCTTGCAAAGCCGCAGACAGCTGAAAACGCGCCACCAGATTTCACGGCGACCGGTCATCACCGGGACAGTTATCCGGCGGATGACGCCGATATCCCAGACTATGATATGGCGGCAACAGACGGCTTGTGGCAGCAGTATGAGCAGGATATGCAATACACTGACACGTCACAACAGGCTCCGCTTGAGCAGTTTGATGGCAGCATTAACGAACAAAACTTTTCTGTCCGCCATGCGGCGCAGGTCGACGCCTGGGCTGCCCGGGTTGAGACACTGGATACCGGCGGACTAAGCAGGCTATTTCTGTTAAATGCTGCTATGCAGCTAAGCGGCAATGTACTGAACCTGACGGTGGCCCAGAGCCAGCAACATCTGGACAGCTCCGCATTCAGAGCCAAATTACAACAGGTACTGCAGCAAAGTTTTAATCAGGCACTTGAGATAGATATTCATTATCAGCCAGAAGTGCCGGATAGTCCGTTGTCTATTCAACAGAAAATTGTGCAGGAGCGATTGGTGTATGTCAGCCGTCTGCTGCAGCAGGATGAGAAAGTACAGCAACTGCAGCAAATGTTTGATGCGCAGTTACTGCCGGATACTATTACAGTGAATTGATGCGCTATGGCGCAGCTTGTATTTTGGCGACGAAGTTATTATCTTGTCGCCGTTAAAGTGCAGCACAACAGTGCTGTCAGGCAAACTTAATTTTACAGCAGGTATAAAGCTATGTTTAAAGGCGGTATGGGCAATATCATGAAGCAGGCGCAAGCCATGCAGGAAAAAATGCAGAAAGTACAGGCCGAAATTGCCGCTATGGAAGTAACAGGTGAAGCTGGCGCGGGCCTGGTTAAAGTGACCATGCTGGGTAACCACAATGTACGCCGTGTCAGCATTGATGACAGCCTGATGCAGGATGATAAAGACATGCTGGAAGATTTAATCGCAGCGGCGATTAATGATGCTGTGCGTCGTGTTGATGAGAGCAGCAAAGAAAAGATGGCCGCTGTGACTGGCGGCTTGCAGTTGCCTCCCGGTATGAAAATGCCATTCTGATGAGCCGTTTTACGCCACTGTTACAACAACTGATCGATGCCCTGCGTGTTTTACCCGGCGTGGGGCCAAAATCAGCCCAGCGCATGGCATTTGCTTTGCTTGAGCGTAACCGCGAAGGTGGTTTGCAGCTTGGTGCTGCGCTCAATGCGGCAATGACTAAAGTTGGCCATTGTCAGCAGTGCCGTACGTTCAGTGAAACTGACCTGTGTCATATTTGCGCAGACCCAGCCAGGGCAGAAGACGGTATTATCTGCGTAGTTGGCTCGGCGGCAGATCAGCTCGCCATAGAGCAAACCGGACAGTTCAGTGGTCGCTACTTTGTGTTACAAGGCTATTTGTCACCGCTTGATGGTATTGGCCCGCAGGATCTGGGGCTGGACAAATTGCAGCAATTTTTTGCAGATGGCAAGGTGCAGGAACTGATTCTGGCAACCAATCCAACCGTTGAAGGTGACGCCACTGCCTTTTATATTGCAGAGCTTTGTCACCGGCAAAACATAAAAGTATCGCGCATCGCCCAGGGTATTCCGGTAGGTGGTGAGCTTGAATTTGTCGATGGCACCACACTGTCGCATGCCTTTAGCGGCCGTAAAGCATTTTAAACTGTTAAAACCCTGCTTGAAATCCGGTTAATCCTCCCCATATTAGTTGTCAGTGTTCGGCTGCATGATGCAGCCTGATGTAAAACAGTCAACTTGATGTTCGAGGATTAGCACAATGAGTGATACTACAGCCACTTCAGCCGGCCAGAAACAAACACACGGCTTTCAGGCCGAGGTGAAACAGCTGCTGCAGCTGATGATCCATTCACTGTATTCCAATAAAGAAATTTTCCTGCGCGAGCTGGTATCAAATGCTTCAGATGCGGCGGACAAACTGCGTTTTCTGGCACTGTCCGATGGCAGCTTATACGGCGATGACGGCGAGCTGCGCGTACGTATCAGTCTGGATGAAAAAGCCCGGACCTTAACGGTGAGTGATAATGGCATCGGCATGACCCAGGATGAAGTTATCAGCCACCTGGGGACTATTGCCAAATCAGGTACCAAAGAGTTCTTCTCGCAGTTATCCGGCGACCAAAGTAAAGACTCGAAGCTGATAGGCCAGTTTGGTGTCGGTTTTTACTCGGCATTTATTGTGGCCGATAAAGTAACAGTACGTACCCGTAAAGCCGGGGCTGCTGCAAACGATGCTATTGAATGGGAATCTGCCGGAGAAGGCGATTACAGCATTACACCCATCAGCAAAGACAGCCGTGGTACAGATATAGTGCTGCACCTGCGTGAAGGTGAAGACGAGTTTTTAAGCCGCTGGAAAGTAGAAAGTATCGTTACCAAATATTCTGATCATATCAGTATTCCGGTAGAGCTGTGGCAGGAAGAACAGCCTGAGCGTGATGGCGCCGATGGTGAGAAAATTGCTGCTGTGCCTGGCCACTGGCAGGCGGTAAATAAGGCCACTGCGCTTTGGACCCGGGATAAGTCTGATATCAGCGATGAAGAGTATCAGGAGTTTTATAAGCACATCTCGCACGACTGGAGCGAGCCGCTAAGCTGGAGCCACAACAAGGTTGAAGGTAACAATAACTACACCAGTTTGTTATATGTGCCGAAGAAAGCACCTTTTGATATGTGGAACCGTGATGCACAGCATGGCCTGAAATTATATGTGCAGCGTGTGTTTATCATGGACGATGCTGAACAGTTCATGCCTAGTTATTTACGTTTTATCAAAGGTTTACTGGATTCAAGTGATCTGCCACTGAACGTATCGCGTGAAATTTTACAGGACACGAAAGTCACTCAGGCATTGCGTAAGGGTTGTACCAGCCGTGCGCTTAAAATGCTGGAGAAACTGAGTAAAGACAGTGAGCAATATCAGACATTCTGGAATGAGTTTGGCCAGGTACTGAAAGAAGGCCCGGCTGAAGATATGGCGAACAAAGAGCAGGTAGCCGCTTTACTGCGCTTTGCGTCAACCCATAACGATGACAGTACACAAAATGTTGCACTGGCAGATTATGTCAGCCGGATGAAAGAGGGGCAGGAAGAGATTTATTACATCGTCGCCGACAGTTATGCTGCAGCGAAGCATAGCCCTCACTTAGAAGTTCTGAAGAAAAAAGGTCTTGAGGTACTGCTGTTATCTGATCGTATCGACGAATGGCTGGTTCAGCACTTGTCTGAGTTTGACGGTAAGAAGCTGCGCTCTGTGGCAAAAGGTGGCCTGGATTTATCCAAATTGGATGATGAAGAAACGAAGAAAGCTCAGGCAGAAACCGAGCAGGCTTTTGCTGATGTGATTAGCCGTTTCAAAACTGTGCTGGGCGAGCAGGTGAAGGACGTTAAAGTCAGCCATCGTCTAACTGAAAGCCCGGCTTGTGTTGTTACTGACGAGTTTGATATGAGTACGCAGATGATCAAACTGATGGAGTCAGTCGGGCAGAAAGTACCTGATGTGAAGCCTATTTTTGAGCTCAACCCTGAACATCAGCTGGTAAAACACGTAGCAGAAGAGCAGGATGAAGACCGCTTTAAACAGTGGGCTGAAGTCTTGTTTGATCAGGCTTTGCTGGCAGAGCGTGGCAACCTGAAAGACCCGGCAAGTTTTGTTGCACGGTTAAATGGCTTGTTGTTATCGCTGGCTAAGTAAGTTGTTAAATCAGGCACAGCGCTGCTGTGCCTGAATCCTATCCGGTTACTGCAGTTTATTGTTTTTTACTCAGTTTTTACCTTTCTTAATCTCTTTGCTCTTCTATACTTTCAACAGCTTAGTCTGAGTCTGTAAGGGGCGGGATATGTCTGCATTTTGGCGCAACATGGGGTTTGGTGGCCGGTTAACCGTTATTATGGTCAGCTTGCTGCTGGTATCTATTCTGGTGCTGACCAGTCTGGTATTTATTGAGTACCGTAACTCACAAACCAGGGCTGTTGTGAACAGTTTACAAACAACCAGCATGTTAAATGCTGAAGCGTTTACTGATTGGTTGCTGGTGCGTCAGGATGAAATGCGGTACATGGCCAGTTTGCCGCAGACCAAGACACTGCAGCTGGACGTGGTTGCGGGTCTGCTGCAGCAACTGGCTCAGTCAAATGGCTTCTATGACACCATATTTGTTGTCTCGCCTTCAGGTATGGGGCTGGCCGGTGTCAGTTTTGCAAATGGCCAGGCCAGTGTACTGAGTACTGCCGAGGCTAACGAATTCAACGTGGCAGACCGGGCGTGGTTTAAAAAAGCGATAGGCGGTGAAGATGTATTTTCACAACCTATCGTGTCCAGAGCAACGGGTAACAGAGTCAGCACTGTGGCAATACCCATCCGGTACAACAACCAGATTGTTGGTGTGATGCGCGGTGCGGTGCAGCTTAGTACTATTTTTAATAAAGTTAACGAGTTAAGCCGCAATGACTATACCGAAATTTATTTGCTGGACGGCGAAGGTAAAGCGATAACGACGGCTCCTTCAATAGCCGATAGCAGTCAGGCACTACAGACTATTGCGGCCGAAGGTATACGGCAGCAGAAGAGTGACATTGGCCAGTATATCAATGCTGCAGGTACTGATGTTATAGGCAGTTACAGCTATATTCCCATGTTAGGCTGGGGCCTGGTGCTGGAGAGCCGTGAGTATGAAGCACTGGCTGAAGTGAGAGAAATGCTGTGGACGCTGGTGGTTATTTCAACAGTGGTATTAATAGTGGCGATAGCGGTATGTATTAGTCTGGTACGCACTATTACCCGGACTTTAGGAGGTGAGCCGGAGTACACCGCTGATATAGTCCAGCAGGTCGCCAACGGTGATTTAACCGCGAACGTGCAGCTAAAGTCAGGCGATACTTCCAGCCTTCTGGCGTCCATTAATCTGATGCAGCAGAATTTACGGTTAATGTTATTGCAAATTCGCGACTACTCTGACCAGGTTGCTGCAGCGGCAACTGAGTTGTCACAAATCAACGAGCAAACCCAACAAGGTATAGAGCAGCAAAATAGCGAAATAAACAGCTCAGCTGTAGCGATGAACCAAATGACTGCCTCGCTGGAAGAGGTGTCCCGTAATACCCAGCAGGCAGCGGGCGCAGCAGGGGCGGCAGAGCAGGAAACTAAGCAGGGCCAGCAGGTGGTGTCTCAAACAGTGCAGTCTTTGGCACAATTGGCCAAAGATGCCAGCCGTTCGGCAGAGATCATCAATCATCTGAAACAGGACAGCGATAAAATTGGCAATATTTTGCAGGTGATTGAAAGTATTGCCGAGCAAACTAACTTATTGGCACTCAATGCAGCTATAGAAGCTGCCAGGGCAGGCGATACCGGCAGGGGCTTTGCGGTAGTTGCAGATGAAGTGCGCACGCTGGCAAGCCGGACAAAAGATTCCACCACTGAAATTCAGCAAATGATAGAGAAGCTACAACGCGGTACTGATAACGCTGTGCAGGCAACCAATCAAAGTGAACAGGCCACCTTACAGACGGCGGAGCAAGCGGGGCGTGCCGGAGATGCATTGGCAGGCATCAGCCGTGCTGTGAAACTGATCAATGATACGGCACAGCAGATTGCCAGCGCCACTGAACAGCAAACCATTGTTTCGCGGGATTTAAATAAAAATCTACACAGGATTAGTGATGTGGCTTATCAAACTGCCGACAACATGACGCAATCTGCACAGGCAAGCGAGTCTCTGGCTAATCTGGCTGAGCAGTTGAAAGCATTACTGGCAAAGTTCCGGGTGTAACGATTTACAACTTTAGTCGATAGCCAGACGGCTTCCTGTCGCAATTAACTGCGTTTTTTGCTGCTTTGACGGCAAAAAATGCAGTGAATGCTGTCTTTTAA
This sequence comes from Rheinheimera sp., assembly GCF_036568245.1. Lineage (GTDB taxonomy): Bacteria > Pseudomonadota > Gammaproteobacteria > Enterobacterales > Alteromonadaceae > Alishewanella. The sequence continues at coordinate 5,918 of NZ_DATCSY010000137.1, forward strand.
CAGCTGTAAGACTAAAGACCAGTGAAATAGCCAGACCAGTTGATGGTGACAGACAAATTTCTTGTTTCAGGCAGCACATTGTGTAAAGATCCTGCCTTTATTATTAATGGATCAATCCCAAGACATGAGGGTGTTGCTATGCGCATAATTTTGTTGGGTGCCCCGGGTGCCGGTAAAGGAACTCAGGCTCAGTTTCTGATGAGTAAATATGGCATTCCACAAATTTCTACCGGTGATATGCTGCGGGCTGCAATTAAAGCCGGTACCGAGCTTGGTTTAGCCGCGAAGCAGGTAATGGATGCCGGACAGCTGGTATCAGATGATATTATTATCGGACTGGTGAAAGAGCGTATTGCCCAACCTGATTGCAGCAAAGGCTTTTTGCTCGATGGTTTTCCGCGCACCATTCCACAAGCTGATGCAATGAAAGACAAAGGCATAGTGATTGATCACGTTATTGAATTTGACGTACCGGATGAAGTGATTGTCGAGCGTATGAGTGGGCGTCGTGTTCACCCTGCATCGGGCCGTGTATACCACATCCGCTATAACCCTCCAAAGACCGAAGGTAAGGATGACGTTACTGGCGAAGAGCTGGTTATCAGACCTGATGATGTTGAAGAAACTGTGCGTAAACGCTTAGCTATCTATCATGAACAAACTGAACCTTTAGTGGGTTACTACCGAGCTGAAGCCGAAGCTGGTAATACCCATTATCATCATATTGATGGTACCAAGGCGGTTGACGCGGTAACCAGCGAGCTGGTTAGTCTGCTAAGTTAGACAGATCAAAAGATTAGATAAGAAAGCCCTGATACTTCAGGGCTTTTTCTTAGGAAGAAATTAAACCTCAGGCAACTTTCTCTGCATTTAGTAATTGCGTCCCGGTTTGAGCCGCACTGCTGCCAATGCTGATTTTACGCGGTTTTAGTGCTTCAGGCACTTCCCGCACCAACTCAATATGCAACAGACCATGCGCCATATGGGCACCGGTTACTTTAATGTAGTCTGATAGTTGGAACTTACGTTCAAAGTTTCGCTCAGCTATGCCTTGATGAACAAAGCGGCGACCTTCGTCTTTGCCTGCTTTCTGGCCTTTTACCAGTAAAGTATTGTGTTCAGTTTCGATGCTCAGCTCCTGCTCATCAAAACCCGCCACAGCCATCGTAATACGGTACTGATCTTCACCGGTAACTTCGATATTGTAAGGTGGGTATGCGGGCTGCTTTTCATTGCGTGCAGCGGCGTCCATTAAATTAGCCAGGTGATCGAAGCCGATAAAAGAACGATAAAATGGAGTTAAATCAATATTTGTCATAACCAATTCCTCATTAGCAAAAAGGTGTTTTGTTGCCCTTCGGTTGAACGGGCTGTTAACTTCACCGGCATCAACGCCAGTAGTGGTCAGGTGCCGTATCCGGCCACCTGACCAGTTAATAAGGTTGGTCTGGAAATTTTCAAGCGGTTAGAACAAGATTTTTTGTCAACTTTTGTTGGTCAGTGTTTTTAGGGCTTCCAATGCTGCAGTATAGTCAGGCTCTTGCGCCAGTTCCGCAACGAGCTGCTGGTAGGCCAGTTTGCCTTTGTCATCAATAATCAGAACAGCCCGCGCCAGAATACCCATGTCTTTGATAAGTAAACCATAATTGCTGCCAAAGTCCCGCCACACTGCGTCAGACAGTACTAACATTTTATCTATTTGCTCTTGCTGGCAATAGCGTTTCTGTGCAAAAGGTAAATCGGTACTTATTGTCAGCAGTACTACATTCTGTGGTAAAGCGGCAAATTCAGCGTTAAAGCGCTTGGTTTGCAACGAGCATATACCAGTATCTATACTGGGCACCACGCTGATCATCACAGTTTTACCTTTGAAGTCGGCCAGCGTGACAGTTTTAAAACTGCCATCAACAACTTTGAAAGCCGGTGCTTTGGCGCCAGCACTAACTTTATTACCAAGCAGGACAACATGTTGTTCTCCTGCTTTTACCTGGCTTAATCGTTCTGGCAGACGGGCTTGCAAATCCACAGCAGGGACAGTAAAACTGAAGCTTGTTAAAGCTGCAGCCAGAACAGTGGTAGTATAGAAACGTGTGAACGCTGACATGATACAGCTCCTGTTAAGATTGAATGCACTAAAAGTAATACGCTGGAACACAACATACTTTTGCTGTTTACGCCCGAACCAGTGATTTCAGTCTAGACTGAAATCAAGCCTGTATGAAGTGAGATGCCGATGACAACAGCGGTACTAATTTGCGATGACTCTAATCTGGCTCGTAAACAGCTGGCCAGAATACTACCACAGGAGTGGCAAGCGAACCTGTTTTTTGCCGGCCACGGCGCCGAAGCATTGGATACGTTATTAAAGCAGCGTATTGACTGGCTGTTTTTGGATCTGAATATGCCGGTGATGGACGGTTACCAGGTGTTGCAAGAGCTGCGGGATCGCCAGCTGGATTTGAATGTGGTTGTGGTGTCTGGTGATGTTCAGCCTGAAGCATTCGAGCGCGTGAAAAGTCTGGGGGCTTTGGATTTTATTCGTAAACCGGTAGATAGCACTAAGTTACAACAACTGATGCAGTTACACGCCGTCAGAACCCCACCGCCGGCTGTGACAGAGCAAAAGAAAGCCGCAACCACAGCATCGGCTGAACTTAGTGCCGAAATGCGTGACGTGCTGCAAGAGCTTACTAATGTGGCGATGGGGCAAGCGGGGGATCTGTTGGCCCGTTTGCTAAATGTGTTTGTTAAGTTGCCCATCCCTAATGTCAATTTAATAGAAGTCAGTGAGTTACACATGGCTTTGGCGTCGGTGGAACATGAAGCTACTACGTCAGCGGTGTGCCAGGGCTTTATTGGTGGTGGTGTTTCTGGCGAAGCCTTACTAATCCTTACTGACTCAAGCTTTAAAGATATTGCCCGTTTGATGAACTATCAGGGGGAGCTGACGGTAAAAATTGAACTTGAATTGCTGATGGACATAGCCAATATCCTGATTGGCGCTGTGCTCAAAGGCTTGGCTGAGCAAATTGACATGAGCTTTAGTCAGGGGCACCCGGTGGTGCTGGGGCAGCATGCTACAGTGAGTGAGCTGATTAAAGCCAATGCCAGACGCTGGCGTAAAACACTGGCAATTGAACTGAGCTACGGCATCGAGAACTACAATATTAGCTGTGATTTGCTGTTACTGTTTACTGAGGACAGCCTGAAAACACTGAATTATAAAGTTGCGTTTCTGCTGGAGGAATAAGGATGTCACAAGCCCAGGTAGATGTATCAGAAGTTCACTGGCTGATGGATATGTTTCAGACAGTGGATGTTGGTCTGGTGGTACTCAATTGTGATTATCGCATTCAGGTATGGAATGGCTTTATGGAGAACCACAGCGGCTTAACACCGCGTCAGGTTCGTGATCGTTATCTGTTTGATTTATTCTCTGAAATTGATGAAGACTGGCTAAGGCGCAAGTGTGATCCGGTGATTTTGCTGAAAAACCGTGCTTTCACCATTTGGGAACAACGGCCTTATATTTTTAAGTTTCGTAACTACCGTCCTATTACCGGTAGTGCAGAATATATGTATCAGAACAGCACTATCTTTCCGTTGTCGGATGCGCGCGGTCAGGTCACCCACTTATGTTTTATCATTTATGATGTGACGGACGTTGCCGTCAGCCGTATTGAGCTGGAATCTATGAATGGCCGCTTGAAGCAGCTGACAAAAACCGATTTCTTAACCCAGCTGTTTAACCGGGGGCATTGGGAGGAAAACCTGATCCAGGAATTCAAACGGTTACAGCGTTATTCCCATGCCAGTACTTTACTGATGTGTGATATTGACCATTTTAAACGTATTAACGATACCTACGGCCATGCGGCCGGTGATGTTGTGATTCAGGCGATTGCAGATGCGGTACGTCAGAATTTACGCACAACCGATATTGCCGGGCGTTATGGCGGCGAAGAATACGCCGTGCTGTTAGTTGATACTGCGCTTGACGATGCTGCTGTTCTGGCCGAGAGGTTACGGCAGTCAGTCGAGGCGCTGGCGATTAACTACAATGAACACAATATTAAAGTGACGCTAAGCCTGGGCATTGCCCAGTACAGTTCCGACATGACCGGACACCGGCAATGGATAGAGGCATCAGATAAGGCGCTTTATCGTTCAAAAGCCAATGGTCGCAATCAGGTGACACGCTATCACGCCGATGAATAGCGTCACAGCGCGCCTTGCTCAGGGCAACTGGCAAGTAGCTCAGTGCTGCCATCGTCATTTAATTGTTCCAAATACACCGTGAAGCCCCATAACCTGTGCAGGTGCTTTAACACTTGTTGCTGACTTTGCGCCAGCGGTATCCGGTTTTGAGGCACATATCGCAGTGTCAGCGAACGGTCGCCATTAAAGTCGACATTATAGACCTGTATATTCGGCTCAAGTTGACTGAGATTATATTGTTGCGACAACATCTGCCGGATTTTAAGGTAACCTTCTGCATTATGAATTGCTGCTACTTCCAGGCTAGCGGCTTCATCATCGTCGACGATGGCAAATAAATGAAAATCCCGGATCACTTTGGGTGACAGATACTGGCTGATAAAGCTCTCATCTTTGAAGTTCTGCATGGCAAAATGCAGTGTGTCCAGCCAGTTACTGCCGGCAAGATCCGGAAACCACTCTTTATCTTCTGCTGTTGGCTGCTCACAGATGCGGCGGATATCGGTAAACATGGCAAAACCCAGCGCATAGGGATTGATGCCGGAATAATACTTACTGTTGTAATCGGGCTGGGCCACTACATTAGTGTGGCTGTGCAGTACCTCCAGAATAAAACGGTCGCTTACTTTACCTTCATCATATAAGTGCTGCAGGATAGTGTAGTGCCAGAAGGTGGCCCAGCCTTCGTTCATCACCTGGGTTTGTTTCTGGGGATAAAAATACTGCGAAATTTTCCGTACAATGCGCACTATTTCACGCTGCCAGGGTTTTAGCAGCGGCGCATTTTTTTCGATAAAGTAC
>NZ_DATCSY010000138.1:0-4261 GCF_036568245.1 Rheinheimera sp.
TTTATTAATGCCAAACACCGGCATGAAATAGTCTTTACCAGCGGTGCTACAGCGGCATTGAACCAGATAGCTTTTGGCCTGATGCACACCATACTGCATCCCGGTGATCGTATTTTACTCACTCAGCTTGAGCATCACGCTAACATTGTTCCCTGGCAGCTGCACTGTCAGCGTCATGGTATTCATATCGATGTGGTGCCACTTAATAGCAGCCTGCAGCTTGATCTTGCGGTTTATCAGCAATTGCTGTTACAAAAACCCAAAATTGTCAGCTTCAGTCATGTATCTAACGTGCTGGGTCATATTCAACCGGCGCAACAGATGGTCGCTATGGCAAAAGCCGCTGGTGCCATAACAGTGATAGATGGCGCGCAGGGCGTGGTTTACCAGCAACCCGACATGCAACAGCTTGATTGTGATTTTTATGTATTTTCAGGTCACAAAATCTATGGCCCCACCGGCACGGGTGTACTGTACGGTAAAACGGCTTTGCTGGAGCAGCTTACCCCGCTGTTGGCAGGCGGTGAAATGATAGAACAGGTCAGCTTTGTTAACACAACCTTTAACAAACTGCCATTCCGCCTGGAGGCCGGAACACCGAATATTGCTGGTGTGATTGGCCTTGGCGCAGCACTACAATGGATACAACAATATAACAATAATGACCTTATTCAGCATAAATCCCTGTTACTAAAAGCATTCTTTAGCGGATTGGTACAAATAAAAGGCGTAGATATTTTATCCATGCCTGTGCATAATGCAGGCATAGTGGCATTAAATGTTGACAGTGAACACCCTTCAGACGTTGCAGCTATGTTGGATCAACAGCAGGTAGCAGTACGCTCAGGCCAGCACTGTGCTATGCCACTATTCAGTTATTTAGCAAGACCCGGTGCTGTCAGATGTGCTTTTGCCGCATATAACACACTGGATGATGTAAACCGGTGCCTGCTCGCGTTGGAGCAAGCCGTGGAGATACTGACTGCATGACATTAGAACAATTACTGGCAGATACCAAACCTGCACTGCAGGACATTCAACAACGGGATTTAGCAGATATTAAACAAGCTGCAGACTGGCAGGCTAAATATCGCATCCTGATGCAGTTAGGTAAAAAATTACCGGCTATGCCCGAGAAAATGAAACAGCCCGAGTTACTGGTTAAGGGCTGTGAAAGCCGGGCCTGGCTGATGCACTACCATGATAAAAGCAGCGATAAACACTACTTTATAATGGACAGTGAAGCGAGGATCGTAAAAGGGCTAATGGCCATTATGCTGTGTCTGGTGAACGGCATGACCAGCGCTGAACTGGCCAAATTTGACTTGAGCCATAAGTTTGATCAACTGAACTTGAAACCGTATTTAAGTCAGTCCCGTGGTAATGGTTTGACTGCAATGGCTGAAAAAATAAAAGCTTGCAGCCCTGCCAACTGACTTACCCACCTGACTACACCGTCTGAGCCAGCTTTTTCAGCACTCTGGATACGGCGGCTAAACCAAAACTGGCCGTAACGACAGTGACAGCACCAAAGCCGCCACTGCAATCCAGCCGCATACTACTAACTTCGCCTCTGTCATTTATTTGTGCTGTTTTTTGCTGACAGACACTGCCATCAGGCTGCGGATACACCAATTGCTCAGTCGAATAGACACAATCAATGCCAAAGCGTCGCTTAGGATTGCGGCTGTAGTTGTAGTCCCGGCGCAAACTATTACGCACCTTCGCCAGTAAGGGGTCATTTATCGTCTGGGTTAAGTCGGCTATCTGAATTTGGGTCGGATCAGTCTGTCCGCCTGCACCACCGGTGCTAATCACTTTAATCTTATTGCGCTTACAATGTGCCAACAACGCTACTTTCGCCTTGATAGAATCAATAGCATCAACAACATAATCGAGATCAGGGTTGATTAATTGCGTCAGGTTATCCGTGGCGACAAAATCTTCTACCTGAATCACATTACACTCAGGGTTAATCGCTTTTATCCGCTGTGCCATAACCGCCACTTTATCCTGGCCTACCGTATCTGTCAGCGCATGTAATTGCCGGTTAATGTTGCTGATACAGACATCATCCAGATCAATCAGCGTAATAGTACCTATTCCTGAGCGTGCCAAAGCCTCTGCGGCCCAGCTGCCAACGCCGCCAATGCCGACGACACACACATGTGCCTGGCGGAATTTCTCCAGCGCACTGATACCATATAACCGGCCGATACCGGCAAAACGTAACTGATAGTCTGACATCTTTATCTATTAACCTGTTTAGGTTGCTTGTATTCAGGCCAGCTCAACTGCCAGGGGAGCCGCCACTCTGACAAGCCGTCGTGCTGGAGTAATTGTTGAAACTTGTCACCGCATTTTGGTGGCCTAACGTACTGATACTGCTGGCCGGACAGCGTAAATTGTAAGGCATAGGCGTGCAAGTAAACTCTGTCTGCCATCTCGGCCTGGTACAGAACGTCCCCGCTTATCGCTGCCCCGAGACTTTTCATTGCAACACGGATCTGATGCGTTTTTCCGCTAAAGGGCTTAAGTAAATAAGCCCGGAATGGCAATTCGTCATAGCCGCGGCTAACAAAATACGTTACTGCAGGGTTATGCTGGCTGTTCAGCAATTTCCAGGCACTGCGCCGTGACGGCACCATATCCCCTTTTATCCAACCTTGTTTCTTTGCCGACCGGCCAACAGATAATGCTAAATAATATTTTTCCACCTGGTGGGCGGTAAACAAAGCGGTCAGCTCTGCGGCAGCACTGCTGCTGCGTGCCAGAATGATAAGGCCTGAGGTGACTTTATCCAGCCGATGCACCGGGAACAGAGCATAGCCCAAGGTTGCAGTTGCCTTAGCAACTAAACCAGGGCCATCATCGCTGTGAAAACTGATACCCGGCGCTTTGTCCAGCACGACAAAATCGTGCTGCTCATCGACGACTGAGAAACTGATTGTCATCAGGTCAGGCTGGCTGCATACCGACGGGCATGCTCAAGATCCGCAGGCGTATCAACACCGACAGCCGGTGTTTCAAGTGCAGTATCAACATGGATGGCTTCGCCCTGCCATAGCACCCGCAGTTGCTCCAGTGATTCTATCTGCTCTAATGCTGACGCTGGCCAGTCCACATAGCGCTGAATAAAACCGGCGCGGTAAGCATAAATACCGATATGACGCCGGTAATGCCGCGCCAGCTCAGCCTGAAAATTACCATCACGATCATACGGAATGACGCTGCGGCTGAAATATAATGCGTAGCCATCTTTGTCACTGACAACTTTAACAATGTTTGGGTTACTGATTTCGTCAGCGTTACCTAGCGGTACCGCTAAGGTCGCCATTTGCGCTCTTTGCTGCGTCGCCAGATTCTGCGCCACCTGACGAATGATAAGTGGCGGAATAAAGGGTTCATCGCCCTGCACGTTAACCACCACAGTATCGGCGGACAGCTGTAGCTTGCTAACCACTTCTGCCAAACGCTCGGTACCCGAATTATGCTCGGCTTTGGTCATACAGACTTCACCGCCAAATAAATCGACTACATCGGCGACTCGTCTGTCATCTGTTGCTACCACTACCCTGCCGGCACCACTTTGCAATGCCTGCTGGTAGACCCGCTCAATCATGGTTTTACCATTAATATCAGCCAGTGGTTTACCAGGTAACCGGCTGCTGGCGAAACGGGCCGGTATAACGACTACGAACGCCATTGCTCAGTCTCTTCCAGTGTCAGTTCACGGGCCTCATCAGCCAGCAGGACCGGAATATTATCGCGGATTGGGTACGCCAGACGATCAAAGGTGCAAATAAGTTGCTGCCCTGCCTGATCATATTTCAATTTACCCTTACATAGCGGACACGCCAGGATCTCGGTTAATGCAGCTTTAAGTGCCATATTTGCTCCGCAGTTCAGTCAATAAAAGAGTTAGTTTTGTTTTTAATTCTGCATCCGGCTCAGCATCAACGCTAAGACTGAACCAGTCTGCTTTCGCAAACCGATGGCATTTTACGGCGTCTTTCTCAGTCATCAGAACCGGGCCATCAATAGCAGCAAAATCTGCCGCAGTAAACTTATGATGATCAGCAAAATAATGCCTTGCAGTAATGTTAAAGCCCGCTGCAACAGCAGTGCGCTCAAACCGCTGCGGGTTACCGATACCGGCAACCAGCGTCACATCTGTGCCATCAAGCGTGCTCTGTGTCGTTAGTGAGCGTGCAGGCCCGGCTTTTAAATGCATAACACCATCTGCACCTTTTACCGGCTT
>NZ_DATCSY010000139.1:0-7064 GCF_036568245.1 Rheinheimera sp.
ATATTGTGGCTGTACACAGACAGGGCAATGATTGCTCTATGCAGTTGGCACTGGCTCCGGAGCATATGCGTTATGTGCTTAGCAAAGGTTTTATTACTGTGGAAGGTTGCAGCTTAACCGTGGGGGAAACCCTGTCTGATGGTTTCATGCTGTACCTTATCCCCGAAACGCTGGCAATCACTACCTTAGGGCAAAAAAGGGCTGGCGACACTCTGAATATTGAGCTCGATCAGCAAACCCAAACCATAGTGCAAACCGTCGAGCGGATTATGGCCGAACGGTTTGCACGCCAAGCAGATCAGTAATACTGTTCATCATCGGCATCTATAAACAGCTGCACACTGTGGTGCAGCTCGTCTTTATGCACCCTGATGTGAATAGGGTTACAGCAATTCGTGCAATCTTCAGTGTAATCCTGATCATCATCGGTCACTTCAACACTCAGGTGCATAGCATGACCACAAAACGGACATTCGATGGTTTTACTCAGTAAGTTCATTATGTCTCCGTCTGGTTACGTAAGCCTTTGCTCAGGCTTTGGTTTGACCACCTAAACTGCGCCCGCCGTCTACCGCTATAACTTGTCCGGTAATGTAAGGCGATTGCAGCAAAAACAACAGTGTTTGCGCTATGTCCTCTGGCGTGCCTAATTGCTGCATCGGAATTTGTGCCAGTATGGCGGCTTTCTCTTGCTCTTTAAGCACGACAGACTGCTCCGGCGGCCATAAAATGGCGCCAGGAGCAATAGCATTGACTCTAATTGTAGGCGCTAATTCCCGGGCAAGAGATTTTGTCATCATTAAAAGAGCGGCCTTTGCCATACAGTAAATACTGTGCTGCGCCAGCGGTTGCTGTGCATGTATATCAACCATATTTACTATGGCACCCTGACGCTGACTAAGTTCAGGCACCAGGGCGCGGCTTAGAAAGTATGGTGCTTTGACGTTGGAGCCAAATAAGTCCTGCCAGTCATCCAGCGAGGCTTTCGCAACTGGCGTTGCGTAAAAACTGGACGCATTGTTCACCAGTACATCCAGCCTGTTAAAGCAAGCGAGCACCTGTTGCACCAGTTCAGGCCAGTAGGCTTCGTTTAATAAATCTGCTTGCACGACAGCGGCACTGTGCTGCCGTTGCAGGTTTAATGACTGTGCAAGTTCGTCTGCGTCAGCGCGTGACTGATTACAGTGAATAATAACTCTGTAACCCTGGCTGTGAAGAGTTTGTATCATTTGACGGCCAAGCCGTTTAGCGCTGCCAGTAATCAGTGCAACTGGCTGTTCAGAGGTAAGCATTATTAAGTTTCCGTGAAGTTAAGCGGGAAAGTGTTGTATCTCTACCCGAGGCACAGCGTATACGGTTGTAGTATTTTTTTGATCACTGCGTGGGTCAGCTAAACAGTTGTTTAATCATCTCTTGTGCTTGTACCAGATAAGCCCCACGAAATAAATACGCATGGTTTAGCACATGATAGAGATTATAAAGATCTTTACGTTCGGTGTACGCTTTATCCAGCGGGTAAAGTTCCTGATAGGCTTTGTAAAAGTGTTCAGGAAAGCGCCCGAACAACGTGGTATACGCCAGATCGGCTTCCCGGTCACCATAGTAACAGGCAGGATCGAACACGGTTGGGCTATCACCGACAAAGCCAATATTTCCCCGCCACAAATCACCATGCAGCAAGCTTGGAGGCGGCTGATAATGCTGCAGACGTTGCCGGCATTGCTCTACCAGATAATCAATTTTGCCAAACCCAAACCCCTGTTCTAACAACAATTGTAACTGCCAGCCAAGTCGCTGTTCAGAAAAAAAACTGCTCCAGTTTGCCTGCCATTTATTCGGTTGTGGCGTGGTGCCCAGGCTATTGTCCCAGTCAAAGCCGTACATGGCCTGATCATGCTGTTTATGCAGCAATGCCAGTTGCTGGGCCAGATGCTGCCAGCCTTGCACTGTTTCACCACTGAATGGCATGTATTCCAGGACCAGAAAGGCCTTATCTATAGTCTGGCCGGCGCAAATAACCTTCGGTACTCTGATACAATGGGCTTGTTGTAAGGCATGCAGGCTTAACACTTCGGTTTCAAACTGTTCTGCCTGTTCACGTTGGTTTAGTTTGACAAAAAACTGCTGGCCTTTACCACTTACCCGCCAGGCCAGGTTAATGCTGCCACCGGTCAACTGAGCTTTGCTTTCAATCTCAAAATCAATGTCCAGCTCACTGTTAATATGTTCAGCAATAGCCTGCCACATGCGTTCTCTCCTTATCTGCGCCGTGCTTTGAAGTATGGCCGATAAAGCAGAAATTTCACGGTGAATCTTACGTCAATTCGCGCTATGATAGCCGCCGCTTTGCCACGCGGCATCTGTAAACATCCGCTAGCATAAGCAGCGTACCACGTTGTGTACCACACAGGCTTTAGTGAAGTCTGTCGACTGCCACGCAAGGTACGTGCACGAACAACAATTATATTTAACAAGTGTCCCTTGGTGTGGGCCACCACTGTATAAGGATTTATCATGCCAGTTATTACTCTGCCTGATGGCAGCCAGCGCGCTTTTGATCATGCCGTTTCCGTTATGGATGTTGCCAAAGACATCGGCCCCGGTCTAGCCAAAGCCACTATCGCCGGTAAGGTGAATGGCCAGTTAGTCGATGCCTGCGATCCTATTGAAACTGATGCCAGTTTAAGCATTATTACCAGCAAAGATCAGGAAGGGCTGGAAATTATCCGCCATTCTTGTGCGCATTTATTAGGTCACGCCATTAAGCAGCTGTGGCCAAATGTGAAGATGGCTATCGGTCCGGTTATCGATAAAGGTTTTTATTATGATGTCGATTTGGATCACCCAATCAGTACCGAAGATTTAGCTGCACTTGAAGAGCGTATGCACGCGCTGGCGAAGACCGAATACGACGTTATTAAAAAGAAAGTTAGCTGGCAGCAAGCGTTTGATACCTTTAAAGCGCGTGGCGAAAGCTACAAGATGGAAATTCTGGAGCAAAATGTCGCCAAAGACGACCAGCCTGGCTTATACCATCACGAAGAATATATTGATATGTGCCGTGGCCCGCATGTACCAAACATGCGTTTTTGCCAGCACTTTAAAATTATGAAAGTTGCCGGTGCTTACTGGCGTGGTGACTCAAAAAATAAAATGCTGCAGCGTGTATATGGCACAGCATGGGCAGATAAAAAGCAACTGGCTGCTTACTTACTGCAATTAGAAGAAGCCGAAAAACGTGACCACCGTAAAATTGGTAAAGCACTGGATTTATTCCACTGGCAGGAAGAAGCGCCGGGTATGGTGTTTTGGCACAATGACGGCTGGACTATTTATACCGAACTTGAAAAATTCGTGCGTGAAAAACTGCGCAACTTCGATTATGACGAAGTAAAAGGTCCGCTAATGATGGACCGCAGTCTGTGGGAGAAATCAGGCCACTGGGATAAGTTTGCCGGCGGCATGTTTACCACGGAATCAGAAAAGCGTGAGTACGCCATCAAGCCGATGAACTGCCCGGGCCATGTACAAATTTTCAACCAAGGGTTGAAGTCGTACCGTGATTTACCGCTGCGTATGGCTGAGTTTGGTTGCTGTCACCGTAATGAGCCTTCAGGAGCGCTGCATGGTTTGATGCGGGTTCGTGGCTTTACCCAGGACGATTCGCATATTTTCTGTACTGAAGATCAAATCACTGCTGAAGTCAGTGGTTGTATCGATATGGTGTATGAAACCTATAAAACCTTTGGTTTTGATAAAATCGTGGTCAAGCTGTCAACCCGCCCTGAAAAGCGTGTTGGGTCAGATGAAATCTGGGACAAGGCTGAAAAAGCGCTGGCCGATGTGTTACAGGACAAAGGTATTGAATTTGAATACCTGCACGGTGAAGGCGCGTTCTATGGCCCGAAAATCGAGTTTACCTTGCATGACTGTTTAGACCGTGCCTGGCAGTGCGGTACCGTGCAGCTGGATTTCTCGATGCCGGCACGTTTAGGTGCATCTTATATTGCCGAAAGCGGTGAGAAACAAATTCCGGTGATGATCCACCGTGCCATTTTAGGTTCACTGGAGCGTTTTATCGGTATTCTGATTGAAGAATATGCCGGTTTCTTCCCAGCCTGGTTGGCTCCAACTCAGGTGGTGGTGATGAATATTACCGATAATCAGGCCGAATATGTACAGAATTTAGTAAAAACTTTCAAATCTCACGGTATTAGGGTCATAAGTGACTTGAGAAATGAGAAGATAGGCTTTAAAATTCGCGAGCACACGCTTAAGCGCATTCCTTACCTTGTTGTCGTTGGTGATAAAGAAATGGAAGCCGGTGATATTGCACTGAGAACGCGCAAGGGTGAAGACTTGGGTAAAATGTCTGTAGAAGCTTTTGTAGAACAGCTGACTGCAGAAATAAAAGACCGCGTCTGAGCCATTTAAGCGAAAGATTAATTTTCGGAGGAACATACTATTAAAGTAGGAAAGAAAACATTACCTGCAAACCGTCCTAACAGGATCAATGAAGAAATAACAGTACCAGAAGTACGGTTAATTGGTTTGGAAGGTGAGCAGCTGGGTGTAGTACGTATTGCTGACGCCATTACGATGGCAGAAGAAACCGGAGCCGATTTAGTAGAGATTAGCCCGACAGCCGAACCGCCAGTTTGTAAGTTGATGGACTACGGTAAGTTCCTGTTCGAAAAGAGTAAGGCTCTGAAAGAGCAGAAGAAGAAGCAAAAACAGATCCAGATTAAGGAAATTAAATTCCGGCCTGGAACTGATGAAGGCGATTACCAGGTAAAACTACGCAACCTGCGTCGCTTCATTGAAGAGGGTGACAAAGCTAAAGTAACGCTACGTTATCGTGGTCGTGAAATGGCGCATCTTGACATCGGTATTGATATGTTAAATCGGATTAAAGAAGATTTATCAGACATTGCCGTGTGCGAATCTTTCCCTTCACGGGTGGAAGGTCGCCAGATGATCATGATGCTGGCCCCAAATAAGAAGTAATAAGTGCTTTCAAGTGTAACCCTGCTCTGCAAAGGGTAGGGTTGACGCCTTATTATTCGTTGTAATTTAACAATGCGAGTTTTTAACTATGCCAAAGATGAAAACCAATAAAGGTGCTGCGAAGCGTTTCAAAAAAACCGCTTCTGGTAGCTTTAAACGTAAGCAATCACACCTTCGCCACATCCTGACGAAGAAGACCTCTAAGCGTAAGCGTCAGTTAGGTCCAAAAACCTTAGTCGCTAAAGTAGACATCGCCGGCTTAGTCCGTTGCATGCCTTACGCATAATTAATTAGGAGTCTGACATGCCAAGAGTTAAACGTGGTGTAACGGCGCGCGCGCGTCATAAGAAGGTGTTAAACCAGGCTAAAGGTTACTACGGTGCCCGCAGTCGTGTTTATCGTGTTGCTTTCCAGGCTGTAATTAAAGCCGGCCAATATGCTTACCGTGACCGTCGTCAGCGTAAGCGTCAATTCCGTCAACTGTGGATCGCGCGTATTAACGCTGCATCACGTATGAACGGTTTATCTTATAGCCGTTTCATTGATGGCCTGAAAAAAGCCTCAGTGGAAATCGACCGTAAGATCCTGGCTGACATCGCCGTATTCGACAAAGCAGCCTTTACTGCTTTAGTTGCTAAAGCGAAACAAGCGTTAGCAGCGTAATTTACGCGCTAAAGAAATAGCCACCTCAGGGTGGCTTTTTTATGCCTGGTTGTTTTAGCCGCTACAAATAAAAACGCCTGCTTTACAGCAGGCGTTTTTGTACCGGTGCAAAGTAAATTAATTAACGGCCGGTTTGAATTGCAGAATAAGCTGATTATTTTTAAACAGCTGTAAGGTATCACCGTTTACTTCAGCCCGGTCAGCAGATTGCAGAGACTGCGTAAACTGCTGTTCCAGTTCACTGCTATCGGCGCAAAACTTACGCGTACTTACCAGAGGCTGTACACTTAACTGACTGGAGCGTTGCTTGTAGCTGCCATTGAAATTATTACAGCCAGCAAAGCCGTACAGGCGTTCATTAGGTTCAAAAATAACCCTCACGTTTAACTGTTGCGGTACGTAGCGGTTAGCCAGTTTTTCTGCACGCCAGATGATGCCCTGCATCTTGCCTGGTTGCAGCTGATCAGGGCAGATGGCGCCTGGCCAGAACTGCTCAAACTTGTCTATAAATAGCGTACTGGCTTGCTCGTCCTGACCCCGGCGGCCAAGCAGAGTGGCAATTACGCTGTTACCCTTTAAACGTTCATCCTGCTGATACTGGCGCATCACCGGCAAATGGTGCTGGGTATTGGCAACAGTCAGCGTTTCGCCGCTGGCGCAACTGGTAAAGCTGGCCTGGCTGTCGCTCAGGGTGTATAGCCCCAGCATCGCCTGGCGGGTATCGAGCTTTCTGAATTCCGCTTCACGTTGCAGCTGGTAATTAGTGTTAGATGTAATAGGCTTACCACTCAGGTCAAGCATCGCAAGCTGAGTGTTTGACACAAAGTGAAAAGCAGGTAGGGTTTGCTGCTGATTGACTAAATGCAGACTGCGCTTTTCCAGCAACCAGATCCCTCTGATGATACTCACCTGATTACGCTCGAGATATTCTTGCCTCACAGCAAAACGGCCATCACGGAACAGGTTAATATGATACGAAATGCCAGGACAATCGGCGCACGGTAGGGTGCCGCTGAATGTCATATCAGTATCTACGAAAATATGCTCAAAATCCGTTGCTAACGACTCTGCAACAGCGTCGTTTTCAACAACAACTTCTTCCGGTTCTGAAGGTTTAATTTCTTCTGCCGGAATAGCAAGGGTTTCAACTTCTGCTTTGCGCTCATCGGGCAACTGACTACAGGCAGACAACAGCATTGCAACAACAAGTAGGCGCTTTTTCATCCGGAGTTCCAGGTTAAAAAATTTCCGCCATTATACCGGAATTCTTCAGCCGCTTTAACAGCTATTTCAGCGGCGAATTCAGTTCGCTTATCGCAGTTTTAACATAAGTTGCGGCTTGTTGTGGCTGTTCTTGCATAAAGCAGTGGCCGCCTTTTACTTTGGTTACGCTG
>NZ_DATCSY010000140.1:0-3544 GCF_036568245.1 Rheinheimera sp.
CATCCATGGCTTTGGGCTCAAGCTGATACACCTGTTTACCGCAGCGCACTGTGTTAGCAGCAGGCTCAACCTGCCAGTCGCCGAAAAAAAACGCGTTACTCATAATGTACAAACTAAATGACTTTGCTAACCAACATAACATGCGTAGCCGCTTTAGTTTAGTGCTGTTTTAGTGTTTCTTAATGCGGGAAATAATTTTAACAGAGCCAATATATAATATTTCTTAAGATAATGACTTAAATCATATTTTTCTTAGTCATTTTTGTCAGAAAAATTTACAAAGGCATTTAAAGTGCATTTTATTAACTTTTAATTCAACAATTTAACTTATGGCATGCTTTTCGCTTTGCTGCGCCGCTGAAACAATTCAGCCAACAATAACAAGAGCAAGGAAAACGCATGTTAAGTTATAAAAACACAGTATCGGCTTTACTAAAATATACCGTTTTACCCGCGGCGCTGGTGTTAAGCACCGCTGCAAATGCTGCTTTGATTAATTTCAGTGGCGAACTGGCCAACCCGAATTCGGTGGTCATTACCGAGTTTGTTGTTGAAGCTGACAGCAATATCAGAGGCTGGACGGATTCATTTAGTGACTTTACTAATTTTGACCCTATTACCAGCTTGTGGGACAGTGCAGGCAACTTGTTGCTGAACAATGATGATAACCCGAATATCAACCCTGCCACTCAGTCTTATTATGATTCTGGTTTCCAAACGGTGTTAAGTGCCGGCACCTATTATTTTACCATGAGCGTATTTAACAATTTTCCAATCGGCGGCCAGAATTTGTTCTCTGGCAACCCATTTGCGGGTTTAAGTGCTAATGCAGGCTGTGCTGATACCAATAGTTGCAGCATTGCTGACTGGTACGCCGGCAATGGCAGAACAGCGCCAAATGGGGACCCGGTTGGCAGCATGTACAGCCTGTGGCTGGACGGCGTGGCCTCAGCCGAAGTGGTCAATCCGCCAAATCCGGTACCGGCACCAGCCAGCCTGCTGCTGCTGGCTGCCGGGTTATTCGGTTTACTGCGCAAAAAACGCTAAGCTGTAAAGCAGATAAACAGCTACGGCGGTTTATCTGCATTTCCTACCCGCCGCAGCACTTCTACCCCATTACGGCTTTGCTTGAGTATCCGCTCAGCTTTGCTAGGCTAGAGCCAAAGTAAGCTTAAGGACACAGATTATGGCGCAATGGCTTAGCGGCACCGTTACAGCTAATCATCACTGGCATGCCAATTTATTCAGTATAAAACTGCAGGCACCGGCCTTTGACTTTACTGCCGGCCAGTTTGTGCGCTTGGGTATCGATACCAACGACGGGCGCGTGCAGCGCGCTTATTCACTGGTTAACAGCCCCGGCAACACTGAGCTGGAATTTTTAGTCAGCACAGTTGCCGATGGCAAGTTGTCGCCACTGCTGCAACAGTTAAAAATGGGCGACACACTGGACGTTAGCCAGCCGGCATCCGGCTTTTTTGTGCTGGATGAAGTGCCCGCTGGTGATAACCTGTGGCTGATGGCAAGCGGCACCGGTATCGGCCCTTACTTGTCGATGCTTGGCACAACGCAGCTTTGGCAGCGCTTTAACCATGTCATACTGGTGCACAGCGTGCGCACCCTTGCCGATCTGGTCTATCGCGAGCTGATAACACAATGCCAGCACCAATATCCCGGCCAGCTGCACTATCAACCAATTGTTACCCGCGAAGCGCACAGCGGCGCCCTGAGTAAACGTTTACCTGAGCTGATACAAAGCGGTGAGCTGCAAAGCGCGTGTCAGCAAAGCCTGACCAACCGCTCGCAAGTGATGCTATGCGGTAATCCGCAGATGATTACCGATACCAAAGCCGTACTGGAAGGCCTGGGGCTGACCAAAAACCTGCGCCGCAGCCCCGGCAATATTACAGTGGAACAATACTGGTAGAATATCAGAAGATACCGGCTAACGAGCGCAGTAAGCCCTGATGTAGCGGCTGTTCAGCGTCCTGCCAGTCCAGATTAGCTTTATTGGCAAAACTCACCACTTTAAGCTGGTATTTACGCATATCGGTATCGCGTTGCCATAGCTGCTCAAAAGCACCGCTATCACCCTGCAATAACTGATGTTCGCTGTATTCCTGCACTTTTTGCTCGCTGTCCGGCGCGATACGCTCAGCAATCTGAATATCGGTCAGCATGGTGTAATACTTATCCTGCACCAGCTGGTTACCGATATACTCAGCGCCGGCGAAAGCAGCCAACACCACCAGCGCGCGGGCAACATCTTTGCCATCAATATTGGTGCCGACTGAGGTATCAACAAACACGGCAGCATTGCGGCTATAGCGCTCGCTGCGCTGCTCGGGTGTTTCCGGTGCCGGCGGCGGAGCCATGCCAGGGTTGAGCATCGCATGAATCTCTTCGTCACTCATGCCGTATTCAGATGCTAATACCTTGTCAGGGCGCTCTTTTAGCACGGTACGCACATTTACCTGCAGCCAGTACTGGGCATTGATTGGCGAGTTCACCAGATGATAACCACGCTGCAGCATAAATTGGCGCACATCGTCATTCAGCGGTAACTGGTATTCGGCGGTGGTATTGCGGATATCAACAAAAATCGTGCGCTGCTCCGGTTCTACCGGATCTAAATACACGGTCTGACTCATGCGGGTTTGCACATCCAGCTCGCGCTTAGCGACTGACGTATGCAAAGCAGTACAGGCAGTTAATGCCCATACGGCAAGCAGCAGTGCAGCTATACGCATTTAGAATAAACCCGCCAGTGAGCGCACCAGGCCCTGGGTCAGTTGTGGCTCCGCTTCTGGCCACTTCAGGTTGGCCTGATTGGCAAAGCTGGCAACACGGGTCTGATATTTACGCATGTCGCTCTGACGTTGATAGCTGGATGTCGTGCTGCCACTATCGCCCTGGATCAGCTGATGCTGCGAGCTCTCACTGACCGTGCCATCAAAACGCTCCATGATCTGAATATCAGTGATCACGCTGTAATACACATCTTCTACCATCGCATCAACCACGGTACCAACTATAGCGCCGCCAACAAGGGCTCCGGCTGTCGCGCCACCTGAGCTACCCCCCGTTGCGCGGTGAATGGCATAGCCTGTTACAGCACCGGCAGCGATGCCCGGCCCGGCGGCTAAGGCGCTGTTAGTATCGCGGGCATTGCTGCGGCCCACTTGCAATACATTAGCTTGTAACCAGTAATGGGCGCGTTTGGGGCTGTCAATTACCTGATAGCCGCGCGCTTGCAGGCTTTGCACAACCTGTGGCTTCAGATCAAATTCGGGTTTGTCAGAGGTGTTGCGGATATCAACAAAAATAGTGCGCTGCTCCGGCTCTACCGGGTCGAGGAAAATCGAGCTGCTCATTTTTGTCTGTACATCTAAATTACGTTTGGCGACAGCGGTATGTAAAGCGCCACAGCCCGACAGGCTTAATGTGCTGATAAGTAACGCCGACATTAATACAGTTTTCATTTTTGCTCCTTTACCGTTGTATTCCATCATTAACGGGACAACGGTTAAATTCTGACCGGTTT
>NZ_DATCSY010000141.1:0-11777 GCF_036568245.1 Rheinheimera sp.
GCTTCCTGCACTTCTTTAAACTTCTCTTCCATGGCTTTATCGCCCTGAGTACGGTCAGGGTGATATTTCATGGCGAGGCGTTTATAAGCCTTTTTGATGTCTTTATCGTCGGCGCCTTTAGCAACACCTAGTACTTCATAATAGTCACGCTTGGACATACTTCTCGCTCAGTGCTTCTTAAGTTACAAGGCTGCAGTATACTGCAGCCTGGTTAAACCGACTTACTTTTTGTCGTCTTTGACTTCTTCAAACTCAGCATCAACTACATCGTCGTTGCTGCCAGCTTGTTGCTGACCGCCATCGGCGCCGCCTTGTTGCGCTTTCGCCTGAGAGGCTTCCATCAGCTTCTGCGACGCCTGGATCAGTGCCTGAGATTTCTCATCAATCGCCGCTTTATCACTGCCTTTTAATGCACTTTCCAGCTCTTTAATTGCTGTTTCAATCTCTTCTTTGTCATTAGACGCTAAGCTGTCACCCACTTCTTCCAGTTGCTTGCGTGTGGCGTGAACCATCGCGTCAGCCTGGTTACGGGTTTGTACCAGCTCTTCGAACTTCTTGTCTTCTTCAGCATGCGCTTCAGCATCACGTACCATGGCCTGAATTTCTTCGTCAGACAGACCAGAGTTAGCCTTGATGGTGATCTTCTGCTCTTTGCCAGTCTCTTTATCTTTGGCCGAAACATGCAGAATACCATCAGCATCCAGATCGAAGGTGACTTCGATTTGTGGCTCGCCACGACGGCCGGCGCGGATACCTTCTAAGTTAAACTGACCCAGTGACTTATTGTCAGACGCACGCTTACGCTCACCCTGCAGCACGTGAATAGTCACGGCAGACTGGTTGTCTTCGGCAGTTGAGAACACCTGCGACTTCTTCGTTGGGATCGTGGTGTTTTTCTCAATCAATGCCGTCATCACACTGCCCATGGTTTCGATACCCAGTGACAGCGGTGTTACGTCCAGCA
Organism: Rheinheimera sp.; assembly: GCF_036568245.1. Classification (GTDB taxonomy): domain Bacteria; phylum Pseudomonadota; class Gammaproteobacteria; order Enterobacterales; family Alteromonadaceae; genus Alishewanella. Next base: position 965 of record NZ_DATCSY010000141.1, read on the forward strand.
GCAATACGTCTTTTACATCACCTGACAGTACGGCACCCTGAATAGCGGCACCTACTGCAACGGCTTCGTCCGGGTTCACATCTTTACGCGCTTCTTTGCCGAAGAAAGCAGATACCGCCTCCTGTACTTTCGGCATACGGGTCTGACCGCCCACCAGGATGATGTCGTCAATCTCACCTACGCTTAAATCAGCATCTTTCAGTGCTTGTTTCAGCGGGTCGATAGTACGCTGAATTAAATCTTCTACCAGCGACTCCAGCTTGGCGCGCGTTACTTTGATGTTCAGGTGTTTCGGGCCTGATGCATCCGCTGTGATGTACGGCAGGTTAACTTCAGTCTGAGATGCAGAAGACAGTTCAATCTTCGCTTTCTCCGCAGACTCTTTTAAACGCTGCATTGCCAGTGGGTCGTTACGCAGGTCAATGCCCTGCTCTTTCTTGAACTCTTCAACTAAGTAATTGATTAAACGGTTATCGAAGTCTTCACCACCTAAGTGCGTATCACCGTTGGTTGCCAGTACTTCAAAGGTTTGTTCGCCGTCTACATCATCAATTTCAATGATAGAGATATCGAAAGTACCACCACCTAAGTCGTAAACCGCAACTTTGGTGTCGCCTTTCTTTTTATCCATACCATAAGCCAGTGCTGCTGCTGTTGGCTCGTTGATAATACGTTTTACGTCTAAGCCCGCGATACGGCCGGCGTCTTTGGTCGCCTGACGCTGCGCATCGTTAAAATAGGCTGGGACTGTGATAACCGCAGCCGTAACCGCTTCGCCTAAATAGTCTTCAGCAGTTTTCTTCATTTTTTTCAGCACTTCAGCTGAAATTTGCGGTGCGGCTAATTTTTTACCTTTAACTTCAACCCAGGCATCACCATTATCGGCTTTAACGATTTGGTAAGGCATGATTTTGATATCACGCTGTACTTCGTCATCTTCAAAGCGACGACCAATTAAACGCTTAATCGCGAACAGGGTATTTTTAGGGTTAGTGACTGCCTGGCGTTTTGCCGGCTGACCGACTAATACTTCGCCGTCTTCAGCGTAAGCAATAATTGAAGGTGTAGTACGTGCACCCTCAGCGTTTTCTAAAACGCGCGGTTTATCACCGTCTAACACTGCCACACATGAGTTAGTTGTACCTAAGTCAATACCAATAATTCTGCCCATAACTGCTCTCCACTTAATATTCTGAACAATTAAAAATTGTGTTGAGGCGTTAATGGGGATTAGCCCTGATCCATTCAAGGTTATTACGAGAAAATTTTTACTTTAACTCATAAAAGCAGGGCTTTAGCCGCTGTTTGCCGGTTTTCACGCCGAAAGCGGTTAACTTATAACGGCTGACCTGACTATAATAGCCAGCATCAGACACATTTAATATAAGGGCTTTGTTATGCCATTACTCGATAGTTTTACCGTAGACCACACCATTATGAAAGCGCCGGCCGTGCGCGTAGCAAAGAAAATGAATACGCCAAAAGGCGATGCCATCACGGTGTTTGACTTACGTTTTTGTGTACCGAATGAAGAAATTCTGTCGGAGAAAGGTATTCATACACTGGAGCATTTATTTGCCGGTTTTATGCGTGATCATTTAAATGGCAACGATGTAGAAATTATTGATATTTCGCCGATGGGTTGCCGTACCGGTTTCTATATGAGCCTGATCGGTACACCGGACGAACAACGCGTGGCGAAAGCCTGGCAGGCGGCGATGGACGATGTGTTAAAGGTGGCCAGTCAGAATGACATCCCTGAGCTGAATATTTATCAATGTGGTACGGCCCAGATGCATTCGTTAGATGAAGCCAAGCAAATTGCCCGGAATATTCTGAATCGCGGCGTTGGGGTTAACCGCAACGATGAGCTGGCCTTACCGGACGAAATCCTGAAAAAACTGTAACTCCCACGCTAGCCGGCCGTAACAGCTTATGCTGTAAAGCATTTGATCTGATTACGTCCGGCGGCTTTGGCCTGATACAGCGCTTTATCTGCCGCAGCTATCATGCTGGCAGCAGTGTCAAAACCTCTGTCGCAGCTTGATACAACCCCGGCAGAGAACGTACAGCTAAACTGCTGTTCCCCGGCGTTAAAATGCAGCGCAGCAAACGAGTGCAAAATCTGCTCGGTCAGCTGACAGGCTTGCTCGGTCGGGCAGTCTGGCAACACAAGTAAAAACTCCTCACCACCATAGCGGCCGGCACGATCTGTTTTACGGATACGTTTACGCAGCAACGTTGCCAGCGCAGTAATGACAATATCGCCGGTGGCATGGCCGTATGAGTCGTTAACGCGCTTAAAGTGATCAATATCCAGCATGACAATACTGAGCGGGCTGTTACTGCGCTCAGCGCGCATAAATTCCATATTGGCGGCATCTTTGATAGCAGCATGTTTTATCAGCGATGTCAGGCTGTCTTTCTCAATCAGATTTTTCAGCTGTAAGCTACGCGCCAAGCGAACTTTCAACGCCTGAGTCAACTGCACATCGTCGATTGGCTTGGTAATAAAATCGTCGGCACCATAGGACATAGCACTAATTTGCAAAGATTTATTCTGCTCAGACGATAGAAACACAATAGGGATCCGTTTCAAGCTGCGGTACTGACGCAGCACGCCGGCAATTTCGGCGCCGGAATATTCTGGCATATAAATATCCATCAGGATCAAATCCGGCTGAAACTGCATCACTTCTTCGATAATGTTATCAATCTTGTTGCTGATCCTGGTTTCAATACCGACTTGTGTCAGTACCAGCGCATAGTGCTCGGCCAGCAGTTTATCGTCATCGACGATATACACTTTACCGCTGCTCGCACTGTAATCGAGCAGTTCGCTGATCTGTGTAATAAGCTCGGGGACATTCACCGGCGCAAAGAACACCCCTTCTGCGCGTAGCTGGGCGATACGGATGCGCATGGCGAAACTGTCGGTATCGGCCAGCACTATTAAACGGCTTTGCTGCTTTGCCAGCTCGTTCAAAAGCCAGGTCTGTTTAAACAGCGACTCGCCATTGCCGAGGGTAGTAGCACTGAACACAATAGCCGGCGTCTGTTCCCGTAACTTTGCGCCCAACGTGGCAAACTGATTGAAAATCTGCACCTGCAGACCAAAACCCTGTAATTGAATACGGATTTCCTCCGTCAGTGGCTCGTCGTCAAGCAGTAACCAAACACTGCTTCTGGCAACGGTCTGCAGCTGAACATAGCCCGCATTTTGCTCAGCCGCTTGCATCGCCTGCATCACAGCACGCTCAAACTCACGGATAAGGTTCACCAGCTCGGGTATTGCCTGTTCTTGCTCTGCCGCAGAGCGTTGCTGCACCACCAACGCCAGCTGCTCAATCTGTCTGGCCATAGCGCCAAGCATGCTGTAACCAAAAGTGCCACAGGCACCGGCAAGCTTATGTGACTCCGCAATCACGGTGCGCAGTCTGGCAGCGCCATCGTCTGCTTGCATCGCTTCTGACATGGCAGCGGCGCGGCGCGGCAAACTCTCAGCAAAACGTTGCCTTAGCTGATTAAAAGCGGCCGACAAATCGGTTTTATTACTCGGTGTTTTCATCTGATGCCCTGTCTGCGGCTTTCCCTGGCTTACAGTCCGGATGAAGGGGCAGCGTAAAATAAAACACTGACCCCTGATGCAGCACAGAACTAAACCCTATAGTTCCGCCCATTTGTTCTACCAGCTCTTTACAGATGGCAAGCCCCAGGCCCGTGCCCCCGCTTTGCCTGCTGCTTGAACCATCTGCCTGGGCGAAACGCTCAAATATCCTCGGCTGAAACTCACTGGCTATACCGATACCTGAGTCATGCACTTCAATACGTACCTGCTCGGACTGCCGGTTAGCGACAATCTTAACCGTGCTGTTTTTACCGGAAAACTTCACTGCATTCGACAACAAATTTGTCACAACCTGCTGCAGACGTAGTTTATCTGCGGTAATTTTCAGCTCCGGCGCAACGTCGCCAAGATGCAGGTTCACGGCAAACTGACTGGCATAAGGCTGCAGGTTATTTACCGCATATTCCAGCTCTTTCGCCACTTCTACTGCCAGCAGGTCAAACGGCATTTTTCCGGCAATCAGCTTTTCAATGTCCAGCAGGTCATTGATAAGCTGGGATAATCTTTCGCTATTACTTTGCGCAACCTGCAGCAGCTTGCTGATGCTCTCAGGTACCTCACCCAGGGTGCCGGAGTTAACCAGACCCAACGCACCTTTTATTGAGGTCAGTGGTGTCCTTAGTTCATGGCTTACCGTCGAGATAAATTCATCTTTTAACTGCTGCAACTGCATGCGTTCGGTTACATCCTGCACCGAGCCGATAAGCACATGCTGCTTAGTATCGGACGGTAACATCCGTGCCAGTTCATGCACCCAGCGGATAGTGCCATCCGGGCGGATGATACGGTGCACAACATCATGAATACCTGTCTCACGGGCAGTTTTCTCACTTTGCTCAATCAGGCGCCAGTCGTCAGGATGCACTGCGCTTTTAAATAAGGTGGCGCTGGGATTTACAGCGCCTTCATTAAAGCCAAAGATCTGATAAATTACCGGCGACCACCATAGCTCACCGGTCTCAAGATTTGCCTGCGAAAAGCCAATTAACGCGTTTTCGCTGGCAGTATTAAGCCGCTCCCGAGCCAGTTCCAGCTCTTTATTTACTTTTTCCAGCTGCAGATAATATTGCTTTGTTTCGGTGATATCCTGAATATAGCCATGCCAGAGCGTGCTGCCGTCCGGCATCCGCTTAGGTACAGCCCTGCCTGCTAACCAGGATAGAGAACCGTCGTCCCGGCAAACCCGGTATTCGTGTTGCCAGATGCTTAACTCCCGGCTGGACGATTCAATACTGGCAGCCAAAGCGGGTAAATCAGCGGCATACAGTTTAGCAAACACTAAACTGGCATCATCTTTTACCTGCTCTGCCGTCACACCATAAACAGCCTGTATGCCATTACTGGCGTAAGGGAAAGCAGCGCGGCCATCGGGCCATTGCTGGTACTGATAAACCACGCCTGGCAGCTGCGAGGTTAGTGTGATCAACTGCCGTTTTAACCGTTTCTCTTCGCTGATATCCAGAATAAGGCCATCGAGAAAGCTTAACTGACCACTGTCATCAAATTCAGCTTTGCCACGCTCTTCCACCCAAAGCAGATGCCCTTTCTTGTGCATAATGCGGTACTGCAGTACCCAGCTTTGCTTCAGCGCTATGGCTTCCATCACCAGCTGTTCGAGTCGTTCCCGGTCATCGGGATGGATAACACTGGCGTAGCTACGTACCTTGTTGTTGATGAAATCAGTGGCCGGATAACCGGATAACGGGTCTATTCCGCCGCTCATATACAGCATGGTCCAGTCAGAGTCGGCTTTGCAGCGGTAGGTGATACCAGGAATATTTGCTACCAGCCGTTCAAACTGGTCGCGGCTGGCCGCCAGCTCCTGTTTAGCTTGTTCCTGCTGGCGATCTTGAATTTCCTGCTCTACGGCAGCGGCAAATTCGCGCAGTATAGTACGTTCTTTAGGCGTTAATTTGCGCGGTTCGCTACTGATAAGACACAAAGTACCAATGCGCTGGCCAGCAAATACCAGCGGAGCCCCGGCATAAAAGCGGATAAAAGGTGCGCCCGTGACCAGCGGGTTGTCGGCAAACCGGTTATCGGCGCTGGCGTCGGTTACTTCGAAAATATTGTCGTCGAGAATGGCATGGCCACAAAATGAAATGTTACGGCATGTTTCGCAGGCATCCAGCCCCTGGCGCGATTTAAACCACTGTCGCTCTTTATCTACCAGTGAGATAAGCACGATTTCGGCTTCGAGACACTGTTGTACTAGGCGGGTTAAACGATCAAACCGGGCTTCGCTGGCGGTATCCAGCAATTCGGCGGCCTTCAAAGCCGCCAAACGCTCAGCTTCGTTTTGTGGTATCGGTGTCTGCTGCATAACCCCTTTCCCTTTTGCCCGCCGGTAACGTTAGCCGACTGAATATAACGTCAGCCGGTTTGCGTCAAGTCAGTTAAGCATATCAGGAATTAGCGCGCGAATTCAGTTTATTAGCGCTCAGTTGCTACAGCGGTCCAGCAGATAAACGATGTGTTGATATTCAATACCCGAATGCCGTGACAAACCAATCTCACAGGTGCGGCTGGTCGACACACCCAAAGCGCAGCGGCTTACCTGAGGCTGCAGCTGCGACAATGCAGATGCATTGAGCTCTGGCAAGACAAAACCTTTGTCACCGGCAAAACCACAACAGCTAATGCCCTCCGGTACCACAACCTTGTCAGTGCAAGCGGCCAGTAGCTGCTTAAGTTTATTAGCGTGCCCCAGTTGATTCGCACTGCAGGTTACGTGCAGTGCTACCGGTTCGTTAAGCGGTGTGATGCTCAGTTTCGGCAGCACTTTTTGCAGCAGAAAATCGACGCTATCGACAATATTTAACCGGCTATCCAGCTGTCCTTGTAGCGTTAAACTACAGGGGCTGGTATCTGAGAACACCGGCAGCTCACCGTTACGGGTGACCTGCAATAACCACTGCTGTAATTGCTGCTGCTTCTGGCTGGCGGCGGTAAACTGCCCTTTAGACTGAAACGGCATGCCGCAGCACTGATTATCAATACCCTCTGGCACAATCAACTGGTAACCAGCTTTTGCCAGTAAGTCAGTGCTTACCTGCAGTAAGCTGCGTTTATCGTTGCTCTCAGCCTGCGGCGCCATCACCCGCCCGCTACAACCGGCCAGGTAAATAACCGGCTGCAGTTCCTGCTTCGCCGTTTTGACCTTAGCGTAATTTGCCGTTGGCATAGCTTTGTGCCAGAACGGCAATAGCCCACGTAGCATTCTGCCGGCAGTAAGCCCAAGCTTGGCCATCAGCGACAACGCCGCAAAGTGACGTGCGGCAAAGGCAGCCAGCGGTTGCCAGCGCTGATGCTTTCTGGCCCGTAGCTGCCGGGTTAAATCGCCGGTGTTAATCCCTACCGGGCATGCCGTACTGCACATACCACAGGCAGCACAGGTATCATTACCCTGATACCCGTAAGACTGCTCAAGTGCTGCCAGCCGCTTTGGATTATCGCCACTGTGGCTTAAGCGGGAAATTTCCCGCTGGGTGACAATGCGCTGCCGAGGTGTCAGTGTTAACTTACGCGACGGGCAGACCGGCTCGCAAAAACCGCATTCAATGCATTTATCCACTAAAGGATTGGTGGCCGGCAATGGCTTTAAGTTTTGTAAATGCAATCTTGGATTGTGGCTTAACACCACATCAGGGTTAAGAATATTGGCCGGGTCGAGCAGTTTTTTCAGCTGCCACATAAGCTGGTAAGCCTCCTGACCCCATTCCAGCTCGACAAAGGGCGCCATATTACGGCCGGTGCCATGCTCGGCTTTTAACGAGCCGCCAAATTCACCAGCCACCATCGTCGCCACTTCCTGCATGAACGCTTCGTAGCGGGCAACCTGGGTAGCGTCATCAAAGCCCTGGGTAAAAACAAAATGCAGGTTCCCTTCCAGTGCATGGCCGAAAATAATGGCTTCAGTGTAATAATATTTATCAAACAGTTGCTGTAAACGTGATACGCCTTCTGCCAGTTGCTCCAGCGGAAAAGTTACATCTTCGATAATCACCGTAGTGCCAATTTTACGCACGGCACCAACCGCCGGGAAAGTGCCCTTGCGTATCGCCCACAGCTGGTTATACACCTCAGGATCCGTGCTGAAATCGACCTGCTGCTCAAGCGTAAACGCCTGCATCACGTTGCGGATATGGTCTAGCTGCTGTAATAACAGGCTGTTACTGGCGGCGGTGCTTTCAATCAGCAGTGCACAGGCCGTTTCGGATAAACTTTTTATCCAGGCAGGCAAACCGGCTTTATTTTCCACCGAGCGCAGGCTGCGCCGATCTAACAACTCTACCGCAGACACCGGTGCCGATTTAAGTACGGTAACCGCGCGGCAGCAGCTTTCCACTGACGGAAACACCAGCAGGCCGCTTGCCCGGTGCGGATAATCTGGCACTGTGTTGTACGTCACCGCGCTGATAAAGCCCAGACAGCCTTCAGAACCAACCATCAAATGGGTAAGAATATCAATCGGATCAGTATATTCGGTTAAGGCATTAAGCGAAAAACCTGTGGTATTTTTCAGCCGGTACTTGTGCCGGATTTTATTGCAAAGCTCAGTATTATCGCGTGTTTTCTGCCCAAGCTGTGCCAGCTCGTCCAGCAAAGCGGCATGGCTTTGGCGGAATGACGCCACGCTTTGCGCATCTTCAGTATCGAGCACGGTGCCATCAAACAGCACCAGACGCATTGCCGACAGGGTATTAAAGCTGTTGTGAGCGGTGCCGCAGCACATGCCGCTGGCATTGTTGGCCACTATGCCACCAATTTTGCAGCTATTGATCGATGCCGGGTCCGGGCCTATTTTACGCTGAAACCTGGTTAATGCCTGATTTGCCGCAGCCCCGATCACCCCTGGCTGCAACCGGATCTGCTCGCCAAGGCCCCGCACCTCTCTCTGCTGCCAATTCTCGCCCAGCACCAGAAGCACAGAGTCCGTCACGGCCTGGCCGGATAAGCTGGTACCTGCAGCGCGAAATGTCAGTGGAACCTGATACTCGTTTGCCAGTTTCAGTAGCACCACAACTTCGGCTTCACTTTCAACGCGCAGCACCAGTTTGGGCAGTAAGCGATAGAAGCTGGCATCCGTACCATAGGCTAAGGTTGCAACCGGGTCGTCAAAATAACGCTCAACCGGAATAAGCTGTTTAACGGCCTGAATAAACTGCGGTTGCATGCAAACCTCTGGCGATAACTTAGTTAAATCAGATTAGCCGATAATACGGTATTCCCCGCCAGCTTGCATAATTTTTTTATGTAAAAAACCATTTAACGAATAATTTATTCATTATGTATTGTCAAGTATTCGTCGTACGCTAACAGGAATTCTTCAGCGACACTTTGGTACCAGCCATAACCACGCTGACGCTCCAGCGACAGCCTACTGACATCTGAGTATGTTTTGCCGTCCCGGTCAAAAAATACCGGTTCGCCGCTTTGTAAATCATAGAAACGCGACCAGATCACGCTGCCAGGGCTGTCTGCCAGTGACAAATAGCCCTGCGCATCACGATAGCGGGTTTTGCCGCTTATCTGATGTTGCCTCAGCCAATGCGCGCCTGCTGCCAGGCTGGCCGCCACACCTGGATAATCCGGCACCGTTTGCAACATAAGCTGCAATAATTTAGCGCTTTCAGAGCTAACCAGCGACGCCTGCTCAAATTTTCGCGCCGCTACCGGCCCGCCCGTTAACGGATGATGCTGCGCGCCCCAAACGCTTAGCTGTCCACTTACCCACACCTGATTCGCCAATAGCCAATCGACCGCGCGATAAAAGGCGGCCTTTGCCGCCTGTTTACGGTTATCGGCCAACATGGCAAACCGTTTGTCATGCGCCGCTTGCCATAACAGCTGCATCAACTGATATAAGGCGTTGTCATTAAGTGTTACCGCATCATGATAATCACCGCGCAGCGGATAGGACTGAGCAAAACCACCATTGGGGTACTGTGCATCTATCACCAGCGCTATACCGCGCTCAATGGCCAGGGTAATCTGCTGCCGCAACGGCTCTGGCGCATGCGGGTAGTAGTCTGCCAGCCACTGTAGCTGGGTACTGGTGGCATTATTATCGAAGGTAGGCACATAATCGGGCTCAGAGCCATAATGCTGGCCCGGCTTGCGGGGCATACGCATGTCGGTACGTTTACTCCAGCCACCGGAAGGCGTCTGAAAGCTCAGTACCGCTTCTGCTTCTGCCGCTGTGGTAATAGCCGTTAAGCCAAACTCACTGTGTTTAACAGCAAGTTGCGCAGAGCTGTTACCAAGCTCTGTCGCGAACGCGGCTTCGTCCTGCTGTAATAGTTGTTGAGATGCCGCCAGATATTGCTGCCACTGTGCTGGCAGGGGGTGCTCCTGCCAGTAATCAACCGCGATGCTGTGAAACGGCAATAACAGCGCCAGCCAATACAGGTAACGCATCAGAGCACTCATCAGAATAAGAAGTCCGTCGCCAGAAAGTGCGAGCTGCGGCTTCTGACCATCTGCTTCACAAAATCTATATCGCCCTGCTGATACTTCGCTGCCACCAGCGTTGGTGTAGAAAATTGCCGTAGCGCATCCACCACCGACAAGGTGCCTTCGGCAGAGTCTTTGCGGCCGTTAAACGGAAAGCTGTCCGGCCCGCGCTGACACTGGCTGTTAATGTTAATGCGGCCAACCTGATTGGCAAAGATATCCACCAGCTCACCCACCTGCTGCGCATCTTGACCAAAAATGCTCAGCTGCTGGCCAAAGTTTGAATTCACCACATAATCGATGACGTCGTTAACATCGTCATACGGCACCACAGGTACCAACGGGCCAAATTGCTCTTCGCTGTATAGCCGCATACTGCTGTTTACCGGATAAAGCAGCGCCGGCATAAACAGCGATGCAGAAGTTTCACCCCCGCCGGGGTTTTGCAGTTTGGCGCCTTTCTCTAAGGCATCATGCAGCAGCTCAGTTAAAAATGCCGTTTTACCCGGCTCCGGCAGCGGCGTTATCGCTACACCTTGTTGCCACGGCATACCCGCTTTTAGTTCGCTGATGGCAGCTGATAATTTAGCCACCAACTCGGCAGCACGGCTTTGATGAACAAATAAAATTTTCAGCGCAGTGCAGCGCTGACCGTTAAAAGACAAGCTACCCGCTACGCACTCTTTCACGGTGCGGGCCATGTCGGCGTCAGGCAGAATAATGGCCGGG
>NZ_DATCSY010000142.1:0-9816 GCF_036568245.1 Rheinheimera sp.
CCGTTTTTACCTCGCCACTTGCCGGAAATACCGCAAATTCATTTAACGAAAAGCCGTGTTGCAAACTGTTTTTGGCGGGTGCGGCCTGGACCGGCAGTGCTGAGCTAATATCCAATATATTGATATCCCTGATTATTATTGAGCTTAACGTTTTCCGAACAAAAACTGCATGCTTTGTTTATCGCCAAATTCTCCGCGCTGTAAAACACTGGGCCGCTGCATGTGGCAAACAAAGGATCCTTACAGGTGCATGCATATTGCTGATAGCAGACCGTTAAAGTCAATTTTGTCGGAGTAATTTATGAAGCGAAATAAAATATCGCCAGTGTTGTGGCTTTTTAACCTAGGAGTGAGGCACGCAAAGAGCGTAATCCAAACGCTTGGATTGTTAACGCTGTTTTGCTTAAGTGCCGCAGTTCGGGCAGAAACCAGCACCACGGATGCAGATGCGAGTAAACCTGAACGCTATCAGCTGGCCATGGCGGCAGCGCTTGAAATGCTGGCAAGTGACAACGCTGATGCCGTTGAGCAGTTCGTCGATCAGCACTTGTCAGAGGATACGCTAAACGGCTTTTCCGGCCAGGGGCGCGAGCGTTATGTTGGTTATTTGCGCGACACTAAGCGCTTTCACGCCAGCTTGTCGCTACTTTCCCAGCTGGAGGTGCCAGCAGCCCAGCGCCGGCTCAGAGCCCGCATGTACTCGTCGAACACTGAGCAAAACTACATTCTGACAATAAATTACAGCGCCGAAGCGCCATTTAAAGTCAGGTCGATTTATCTTGATGCTGACACGGCACAATCACAGAGCAGCGGGCCACTTAACCGGCAGCAGCTGATAACGGAGCTGGCTGGCTATGTCGATCGTCTGGCGGCACGGGGCATCTTTTCCGGCACTGTGCTGCTGGCCGATCAGCAGGAAGTACTGTACCAAAGCGCAAAAGGCATGGCGGACTTGCGTTTTCAGGTGCCTAATACTTTGCAAACTAAGTTCAATCTGGCGTCGATGAATAAGATGTTTACCGCTGTCAGCATATTGCAGCTGGTTGCAGAGGATAAACTGGCGCTGGACGACAAACTGGTGAAGTACCTGGATCGTTCGTTGTTTGGCGCAGGTAATTTTGATGCTATTACCATTGCCCAGCTGCTGACGCATACCGCCGGTTTAGGCTGGCCGGAGTTTCCGGAAGGGACACAACTTAAGCTGAGAAACCATGCTGATTACAAACCGCTGTTAAACAAAATTCCTCTGGCGGCAGAGCCCGGTAGCAGCTTTCGCTACAGCAACGAGGGCATGTTGTTATTAGGGATGGTGATAGAAGCAGTATCTGGGCAGTCTTATGATGATTATGTCCGGCAGCACATTTTTGCCCGTGCAGGGATGACGCACAGTGGTAATTTTGACCTGGACAGCATTACGCCTGATCTGGCAACGGGCTATTTTTACTCTTCAGAGCTAAACAGTATGCAAGCGAACTGGTTTATCCAGGGCGTTAAAGGCACTGCGGCCGGTGGCGGTTACTCCACAGTCGATGATTTGCACAAGTTTGCTGTGGCGCTGACCGGCAATACCTTATTGCCTAAAGCCCTGACCGAACAGGCCTATAGCGCAAAACCAGCATTAAACTCACCGAATTATGGCTACGGTTTTGCGGTGCGCGCCAATCATAACGGCCGTATTGTTGGCCATGCTGGTGAGTTTATTGGTGTAGCCAGTGCTCTGCAGCTGTATCAGGATAAAGGTTTCATTCTGGTAGTACTGGCCAATCAAAGCTTTGCCAGTGAACCAGTAATGGCCAAAGTGGATAGCCTGCTTAGTGTCCTGACGGAATAGACTATTTGAAGGGGGAAGACCCGCGCACTGAAGGGGTCAAAAGAAGCTTGTTGTTCATCAGCTGCTTTGCCATAATGCGCGCGTTTTAACCCTTCTGGAAGTGAGGACGACCTCACCGCTCCATTTCATCCGGGGACGGCCCCATCACTGAAATGGAGTGTACTATGTCTTGGATCCTTTTATTTATTGCGGGTGTGCTGGAAGCCGGTTGGTTAGTCGGCATCGAAAAATCAGCCTCTTTTAGCAAAATGCCTTATGTCATTTTCGCCGTGGCCTGCATGACCGCCAGCCTGGTATTGTTTGGTTTATCGTTAAAAGATATACCGGCGCCGACGGCTTATCTGGTGTGGCTGGCAGTCGGGGTTGTGTCAATTACGCTGATTAACCATGTGTTTTTCGACCAGCTTATCACAATAAAACAGCTGGGCTGTTTTGCGCTGATTATTGCCGGCGTGGTTGGCCTTAAACTAAGCCATTAAGGCTACTGATTCGCTTGCTGAAAATACTTCAGCTGAAGCTGCTGGTACTCTTTGCTCAGCTGAAACAGCTGCAGCGCCTGATCAAAGCGCTGCACCAGCCAGGGATCGCGCCCGAGCAGATGGTAACTGTTTTTACCAAACAGTGGCAGTTGCTGCAGGCTCTGATCGCCGGGCGCTAGCTGGCGGTAGTAGTACTCGAAGATGTTTTTATCCATTACCAGCGCATCTATCCGGCCTTTTAACAGCATGGCGGGCAGCTGATGCTGCTCTACCACCTCCAGGTAACTGCTAAAGCCTGGCATAACAGCGGCGTAAGCAGGTGGTAAATACAGCCGGGCATTTTGAAATGCCATTACCCGCCGGCCCGTTAAATCGTCCAGTGTTTGCACCGGCGGCTGCAGATCGCTGCGGGTAATCAGCACATTTTCGTAGCTGATATAGGGCAGAGTGGCATAGGTGCCATCGGGAGTACTGCGTTGCAGCGAGACAAAATCAGCGACACCTTGCTTAAATAATTCCAGCAGGCGGCCATTGGGGCTATGAATAAATACCGCACAGCGGTGCATTTTCAGGCTGACCTGCTGTAACAGTTCCAGCTCGTATCCGCTTTGGGTCGCCACTTCGATGTAGGGAGGTTTTTCCACGCCAACCAGAAAGCTAAGCTCAGGCCACTGGCATGACTGTGCCGGCCAGCAACCAAACAACAGCAGTATTGTGACTGCTAACTTCATCGATACTCCGCTTTTGCCAACTGAATGCCGCCGATTTCAGGCGACATGTTCAGTACTATAGCAGCTGCGGTGAAATTGGCAGCGGCGTTTCGGTGCTGACGCCGCTTTTAGCTGTTGCTGTTTCTGCTCAGGGTAATTCTGGCTGTGCGGCTACCGCAGGTTTAAACAGCAGCGCCTTAATTTTGGCAAAAGGTGTCAGTACCAGCGCATTACCCAGCAGCACCAGTGCAAAGCCGCTAAAGGTGTAGCTGGTCCAGACAAAGTCTTCAAATAAAGTGCTTAATACCACCGCAACCAGTGGAAACAGCACTATGGTATAGCTGGCTTTTTCCGGTCCCATACCTTTTAACAGCGCGAAGTAGGTCGCAAACGCTATCACAGAGCCAAATACCGCCAGATACAGCAAAGAAATGATATAGGCCGGCGCGGTGCTGAAGGTAAAGCTGGTGCCACTTAAGCCTACCATCAACGCCAGCATAACAGTGCCATACAGCATGCCCCAGGCGTTTACCTGCGTTATGGGCAGGCCGGCACGCGAATTGCGTACGCTGGCCATGTTACCAAGCGATGCGCTGAGCGCGCTGCCCAGTACCAGTATCAGCCCGAGCAGACTGGCGTTGGTCAGGTCCAGCCCGTCTAAATCCGGCCAGAACAGTACAACGATGCCGGCAATGCCCATCAAAGCGCCGAAGTAAATCCGTTTTGCCACCGGCTTGCCGAAGAACAACCGGGTGTTGACGATGTTCATCAGCAGCATAGTGGTAAAAGCAATGGCGGTCATGGCAGAGGTCAGGTATTGTTGGGCCTGATAAATCAGAATGTAATTCAGGGCAAAATTAAACAGCGCCAATAGCGCTATAAAACCATGATCTTTCGCACTAAAGCGCATTGGCAGACGCCGCCACAGGCAGTACAGCCACATCAGCAGCGCAGACAAGGCAAAACGGTAGGTCAGCGAGGCTTCTACTGCAACCTCGCCAAGTTGAAACTCAATAGCGAACCAGGTAGAACCCCAGATTAAAACTGTGATTAGGTACAGCAGAATGTTTTGCATAAAGGTGCCACTGCAGCAGCAAGAAAGGCGCCTATGATACGGCCTTTTTTGCTTTCTGGCAGTGGCTGACGCAACAATATTTTTGTTACAAGAACATACCGCCAGAGGCCTCAATGCGCTGGGCGTTGATCCAGCCCGCCTGCTCTGACAGCAGCAAGCTGACAACACCACCAATATCATCGGCCTGGCCGACGCGGCCCAGTGCGGTCTGGCTGGCCAGATACTGATTTACGCTATCATTGTCGCGCACAGTACCGCCGCCGAAGTCGGTAGCGATAGCGCCCGGCGCCAGCACGTTCACACGGATGCCACGCGGCCCAAGCTCCTTTGCCCAGTAACGGGTTAAGGTCTCCATTGCGCTTTTCATTGCAGCATAAGCGCCGTAACCCGGCACGGCAAAGCGGGTTAAACCGGTGGAGACATTTAAAATCCGGCCCTGATCGGCCAGCAATGGCAACAGCTGCTGAGTCAGAAAATAGGGCCCTTTGACATGTATTTTCATCAGCAAATCAAATTGCTGCTCAGTGGTATCGGCAAAAGGCACATTGACGCCAATACCTGCATTGTTCAACAAATAATTAAAGCTGTCGCGGCCCCAATGCTGCTGCAACTGCTGCTTTACGCTGCCAGCAAAGGCCGCAAAGCTGCTGCTGTCGGCGACATCAAGTGGCAGCGCCACGGCTTTTCGGCCCAGCCATTCAATTTCGCTGACCACGGCCTGCGCTGCAACCGCGTTTTGCTGGTAGGTCAGAATAATATCGGTGCCTTGTTGCGCCAGCGCCAGAGCGGCATTCTTGCCCAGGCCGCGGCTGCCGCCGGTGATTAAAGCGATAGGTGCTGTAGTGGTCATAGCTTGCTCCGTATGAGTTGTTAAGTAACGAAGCTCAGTTTATTGATTGTTTTAATGCTGATAAACATGCTAAAAATGGTAAAACTGTTTTGTAATAATGGACAATAAGTGCAGGACAAGCTACAGGCGTTGCAAATGTTTATCCGGGTAGTACAGCTTGGCAGCTTTACCAAAGCCGGTGCCAGCCTGGGCTTATCAAAAACCCATGTGTCTAATGTGGTGCAGCAGCTGGAGCAACATTTAGGCTGTCGTTTATTGCACCGCACTACGCGCCGTGTCAGCCTGACGCAGGATGGTCAGTTGTGTTATGACCGCAGTTTGTTGTTGCTGGATGAGTATCAGGAACTTGAAAACCTGTTTCAGCAGCAAAGTAGCCAGGTAAGCGGGGTGCTGCGACTGGATATGTCGACCGGTATGGCGCGGCATATATTGATGCCGCAGTTGCCTGACTTTATGCAGCAGTACCCGAATATCCGGCTGGAGGTAAGCAGCACCGACCGTAAAGTCGATTTGGTGGCAGAGGGCTTTGACTGCGTGATCCGGGTGGGCAGTGTCGGCGACGAAGGTCTGGTGGCGCGTAAACTGGCGCAGTTACCGATGCGAAATCTGGCCAGCCCGGCCTATATTGCCCGCTTTGGCACGCCACAAAACCTGGCAGACTTAGCACAACATCAACTGGTGCATTACGTCAGCGTATTGGGGCAGCACAATAGCTATTTTGAATATACCGAACACGGCCAGGAAAAAACATTGTCGATGCCGGGTATGGTGACAGTGAACAATGCAGACGCCTACACTGCAGCTTGCCTGGCGGGGCTGGGGATTATTCAGGCTCCGGTGATTGGCGCCGCGGCTTATCTGCAAAGCGGGGCGCTGCTGGATATTTTGCCGCAGCATCGCTGTGCACCTATGCCGGTGTGGTTATTGTACCCGCACCGGCGTCATGTCAGCCGCCGGTTGCAGGTATTTATGCAGTGGTTTGAACAGCAGCTGCAGCAGTATCTGCAGGCATTTCAGTAAGATTACGCTTCAGATGGTCTGGCGGAATCTGGCCACATCGGCCTTGGGTGGCGCACCAAATAACCGGCTGTATTCACGGCTAAACTGTGACGGGCTTTCGTAACCCACTTTATAGCTGGCTGTTGCGGCTTCCAGCCCCTCGTACAGCATAATTCTGCGGGCTTCGTTAAGGCGCAGCTGCTTTTGAAATTGCAGCGGCGACATCGACGTGACCGCTTTAAACGCCTGAAACAGTGCCGATTCACTTAAATGCGCCACATCGGCCAGCTCTTTTATGCGCAGCGGCTGGTTAAAACGCTGGCGCAGCGTATCAATAACCTTACCGATGCGGCTGGCCTGACTGTCGAGCAGCGTAAACTCGCGCAGATGGCTGCCGGCCGGCCCTAACAGTAAGCGGTAAAGCAGCTCGCGTTTTAACAGTGGGTACAGTACGGCAATATCCTGCGGCCGCTGCAACAGCGCAAAAATACGCTGAAACACCGATAGTAAGTCCAGATCTGCATCGCCGATACTGATGCCACGGGCTGGCTGAGGCTGACGCGGCACCTTGTCGCCCAGGTCGATCACCAGCTCGGTCAGTTCGCGCAAATCCAGGCTGATACTGACACCGAGGTAAGGTTCATTGCTGCTGGCACGGATAATTTTACCACTGACCGGCAACATCACCGGTACCAGCAAATATTGCAGCGGGTTGTACTGCAGCATGTCTTCACCCAGCAGGATCTGCTTACTGCCCTGCAATAACAGGCAAAGTGTCGGTTCGTATAAGGTGGGGGTAGCTGATGTTGGTGCATTACTGCGGTACAGCTTCAAGCCGGGTACACAGCTTTCATTGATACCGGTATCTTTTAGCAGCTGCTGCAAAGGTTGCAGCATTTGCTGACGTAGTACTTCGCGTTGCTCTGTCACAGGCTGCCCTCCGCAATGTGAATTGCAGCAGTATAGGCATAGCAGGCTGCTTTGCCTATGGTTGGCAGCAGCCTGTGTAGGATTAGGCAATAAGTATGGAGTTTAAGGCAGATTCCATTGCTTTAAGCGCGTGGGAATGCCTGCAAAGTCATTTGTGCTACCAGCCGTAATTGGTCGCAGGTTGCACCATTATTGGCTTGAATCGCCATACCCTGCAGCACGGTACCAAGGTAACGCGCCAGGGTTTCGGCGTCAGCATCGGCAGGTAAATCGCCTTCGGCTTTTGCCCGTTCAAAGCGGTCACGTAGTTTTTGCTCGCCTTCAACCCGGCGGTTAATTAAGGCTTCTTTCACGGTGGCAGCAGCTTCACTGCATGACAACGCACCCTGCACCACCACGCAGCCTTGTGGGTGGCTTTGATCCGCCATATTGGTTGCCGCGCCATATAACATATGCTCGGCTACCTGATAGGCAGTAGGTTTTTCCAGCGCCGGTAAAAAGAACGAACAGGGGCGGCTTTCGTACAGCTCAATCGCTTTTAAAAATAACTGTTCTTTATTACCAAAGGCAGCATACAGGCTAGGTTTGTTGATACCCATAGCTTCAGTCAGATCTGATAAAGACGTGCCGTCATAACCTTTACGCCAAAACACTTCCAGCGCTTTTTCCAGTGCGGTGTCCATATCAAAGGCACGTGGCCGTCCAACATTCGGGGTACAACTTATTGCTGACATGGTTCAGCTCCTGCATTAAAACTTGCTTATATACTAAACAGCAAAAGACCCCGTGTCTAGTAAGGGTTATTTACCTTACAGTACAGAAATCTTTCCGCTAACACCTGCTAAGACCACTTATACCCCTGAGGGTTCACTGTGTTTGCCAACAATGGCCTGTGGAGTTTCAGGCAAGAATGCCCGAGCATCCGGCATTAACCCACGGCGGCACAGCGCGTAAACTAACGTCATAAGCTGGCAGTAGCCTCTGTCAGTTTGCTTGTTTTACTGCACTGCAATGGTGCTGATTCAGCGTTAGAACAAATTCGTCTGTAGTATAAATAAATTTATTTACCAACCGGTACAAAAATAGGTTGACTGTTTTGTTGCGTCCTATATATTTACCGAACGGTACATAACTGGCAAGTTTTATTTGTTGCTTTTTTAGCAGCGAGAAACAAAAAAGCGTGGAGATTAACGTCATGAGTACGAAAAACACTGTAAGAACTTTTATGTTAGGAAGCGTAGCTGCCCTGGTGTTGGCTGCTTGTGGCAATCCGGAAGCGGCTGATCAGGCGCAGGCACAGGCCGCGCCTTTGGTCAGTGTGGCGCAGGTGGTATATGAGCGCGTGACCGAGTGGGATGAGTTCACCGGCCGGCTGCAGGCACCGCAAACGGTAAATCTGGTACCGCGGGTATCAGGCTATATTGAGCAGGTGCACTTTAGTGAAGGTGCTCTGGTACAAAAAGGTGATCTGCTGGTGCAAATAGACCCGCGGCCTTTTGCTGCCGAAGTAGCACGGTTAAAAGCCGAGCTGCAAAGCGCGAAAAGTGCGTCTGTGCTGGCTGATGCCGAATACAGCCGGGCAGAGAAACTGAGCAGCCAGCGCGCTATTTCCGCTGAAGTGCTCGATAGCCGTTTAGCGCGTAAACAGCAAACTGCAGCAACAGTGGCCTCAGTCAGTGCAGCACTGCAGCGTGCTGAGCTGGATTTAAGCTACACCAGCATTCGCGCGCCGATCAGCGGCCGGGTGTCTTATGCCCAGGTCACCGCGGGTAACTACGTCAATGCCGGCCAAAGCCAGCTGACCAGCCTGGTGTCTACCGACAAAATGTATGCCTACTTCGACGTAGACGAGCAAACCTATCTGAAATATGCCCGCCTGGCACAGGACGGTAAACGTGCTGATACCCGTGATGAAGCGGCAAACCCGGTGTATATGGCATTGGCCAGTGAAACCGGCTTTAACCACATTGGCCATGTCGACTTTGTTGATAACCGCATTGATGCCCAAACCGGCACTATCCGCATCCGTGCCAGTTTTGCCAATACTGAAAACGACCTGTTACCCGGGTTATTTGCCCGTATCCGCCTGGTCGGCAGTGACAGCTACGACGGTGTGCTGATTGATGAGAAAGCGGTTGGTACTGACTTAAACAACAAGTTTGTGCTGGTGGTAAATGCCAGTAACCAACTGGAGTACCGCGCTATTACGCTGGGCGAGAAAGTCAATGGCTTGCGTATTGTGACTGACGGCCTGGCGGCGACAGACAAAATTGTCGTTAACGGCTTACAGCGCGTGCGGCCAAATATGCAGATTGAACCCAAACTGGTTGAGATGGCCAGCAGCGAGCAACTGGTAAAGCTGCGCAGTGAGCAGCAGCAGTTGGATCAAACCAGCAATGCACTGACTGCACAGACAGACAGCACGAAAGACCGCGGTTAAGGAGACACCCATGTTATCGCAATTTTTTATCCGGCGGCCGATTTTCGCCGCTGTTATCTCACTGCTGTTCTTTATCACCGGTGCGATAGCAGTATGGCAGCTGCCGATCACTGAGTACCCGGAAGTGGTGCCACCGACTGTGGTGGTTACAGCGAACTATCCGGGCGCTAACCCCAAAGTTATTGCTGAAACGGTGGCCTCGCCACTGGAGCAGGAAATTAACGGCGTTGAAAGCATGCTGTATATGTCATCGCAAGCCACGTCTGATGGCCGCATGACATTAACGGTGACTTTCGCTATCGGTACTGATGTCGATCTGGCGCAAACCCAGGTGCAGGCGCGGGTAGACCGCGCCATGCCAAGGCTGCCGCAGGAAGTGCAGCGTTTAGGCGTTGTCACTGAAAAATCATCACCGGATTTAACCATGGTGGTGCATTTAACCTCGCCTGACGAGCGTTACGACATGCTGTATCTGTCGAACTACGCCGCGCTGAATGTGAAA
>NZ_DATCSY010000143.1:0-15315 GCF_036568245.1 Rheinheimera sp.
CTGTGTATCAGGCAAAAACTCCGGTTTCCAATAGATATTAACGTGGCCGGTAAAAGTCTTATAGTCAAAAAAATCAAACTCGTTTTCATACGAGCGCTGACGTACATAATTGACATCAAAACCTATTGCCAGGTTGGAATCCACTGGCCGGTAAAGTACTTCACCGCCAATACCACCAAACATCGTCTCCAGATAACCGCCATAAGCCTGAGCGTATACATCAGGCAACAGCTGATCTTGCCACTGCAGATACAGGTTTTCCATCGACAACACACTACCGGTAACATATTCACGCATGTAAGTTCGAACGCGTGGCAACGGTGTCTGCTGCGCATCAACGGTGTAATTAAACTTATCAAAGTTCTCCAGCAAGGTTACTTTTGCGGTACCGTTTAACATCAGGTTATTTGTCAGTCGGTAACCGGCGTTGGCGAATATACCGCCTTGGTACATATAAAAAGCTTCCGGATTACCAAACGTCTGGATCCAGAACAATTCAGAGCCGGCAAAGAAGCCAGTTTGCGACGGCAAGGCACTGTAATCGAGTGTCTGCTGCTCTGGAGCCTGGCGCACGTAGGTAGATTTCACCTCGTGCTGCAACGAGTCATAACGTGCTGCAGCAATAAATTGCTCTGCTTCAATCACGGTTTCAACCAGTGGCAGGTTGCCGCCGTAATTCACAACCCGATAACGCTTAATATGTGCCGGAACTTCGGTTGCCAGCACCCGTCCAATGCGCTCAATGGCTTCATCGTGATCGCGGTAGGCCAGCTGCTGACCATAAATCACAAATTCGTCATCGGTCATATGGGCTGTTTGTAAAGCAAAACCGGCCTCATGCAATAACGCTTTTGGCAATGCATCACGGTCAGTGATCTCAGTTTGGCTAATTTGTTCTGGTATCACGCGCATTGCGGGCTTAACTTTGTACTGGCTGACACTGTGTAAATTCATTTTATAGTGCACGCCGAAACCCAGCGTATTACCGCGCTGATAGTTCAGATCAAAGTCAAAATTACCCCACTGATAAACCGCACCAAAATTCCAGCTGGAGTCCTGTACCAAGGGGCCGGCAAAATCCTGCTGGTAATCGTTACCCTCATACTCAAGTTTTAACCGCAGCGGCTGCCACGGCGTCTGGTACTCAACACCACCGAATATCGACGCAGGTCCTTTAAAAAACTGATCATAATCAATTTTCCCGCCCCGGCCGTTATACCCTTCCGGTCGTTGGCAAAAGCTGTCTTTTAACTCACAGAACGGGTTCGTAATGTTACCGCTCTGTCCAAGGTAGCCCCAGCCAATCCCCAAATGAAAATCAAAGTTCTGCCACTTCTTACTTAACGTGACAAACTCGCTTTCAAATAAACCTGTGCCACCAAAATCACGAATGCCCAGAGAAACCTGTGGCAGGTAGGTTGATTCCTGCAGCAGGCGGAATTTGACATCGATGCCCTTGTCTTTATAGGTTTGATCACCACTGAAGTTTGGATCATCACTGTACAGGCGATTTCGCACATCTGTGTAGCGCACTGTTGATTCCATCCAGTCGAACAGCTGAATGCTGACCGACCACAGCCTGTACTCTTCATTGTCGGTATAGTTCATCGACAAATTGCCGGCGGGTGCCATGCGTGCCGTTGGCGTTTGAATAAGCCCAACCCCACCGTGCGCCATCTGAGAAACGCCAGCCGGGCTTTGCTGCCAACGGCTACCTTCAGCAGCGTGCACTGCACAAGATGCCACTGCCAGTGTTATTAAAGATAAAGAAAAAGGGATACGAAACACTGTCATGGCAGGATCCTGTGAACAGCCAGTTGCTGCAGCAATGTATTTAACGTGGAAAAGCGCTGATCTAACATCGGCTCGGTAAATAATACCAGCAGCTGTGCGCCGGGCATGGCCTCGGTATTGCTGCGGTTAAAGTAGCTGATACCAGCCTTGATAATACGGCCATCAGGTTGCACTATTGCCAGCTGCTCACTATCAGCACCAGGCGTCATCTTTATGCTGGCAGTATAGGCCGCCACATCACTGGCCCCCAGATGTGGCACACTGACCTCACGCCTTACCGCCCCACCGACAAAAACTGTGTTCGGTCTGCGCTGCAATACCAGGCGGTAACTGCCAGTATCAAACCGCGGGTTAAGTGCCGGAACAACAGTCGCCGCATCATAATCCACGCGGATATTGACACGATCAGCTAATTGCCATTGGTTTACCTGAGCCTGCAATAACGCCAGACTATCCCGCAGCTGCGCATCGTCAGATTGCTGTGCCAGTTCAGTTGCCAGTGCCAGTAACTGCCGGCGCAGCTTTTCTGCCTGTTGCGTATCTGTGCGATATAGCGCCGCAGCCGGCCAGTACCACTGCTGTTGCAATGCATAGGGCTTTAAAACGTCTGCCAGACGGGGGTTATCACTGTAACTGCGCTGTTGCCCGTTTATATCAACGTTGACATCTGCCAGGCTTAATCCACTGCATAACATCAGGGCCAGCGCCGCAACTTTAGACTTACTCATCAGAACCTCCAACTGTTGCTGACGGCAATAAACGCGCAATCCGGCTGATATAGGTCATCTCAAACGGCTCTGCTACCGGCGAAAGTTGCTGCACACTTTTAATTAACGTGCCGCTGACACTGTCATACCAGAAACTGTTATGCCAGCTAGTATCCAAACGGACAAAGTTGCTGTCGCTGTCGTAGCTGAGTTGTTCAGTGATAAGTGTCGTGTTTAAACTCTGGCCAAAAAAAGATAATGGCTGATTAGCCTGCACCGTAAAACGGGATTTAATCAGATATCCGTACTCACCATTTTGCCAATCGGCCAGACGCAGCCATTCGCTGGCCGGGCTTATCGTTTTGTAATCGCGGATCTGATCATTCTGAGTATTGCTAAGATAAAGCAAGTCATTTTCGAAGCCGACAGTACGCACTACACGCCCCTGCTCCATAATCAGCAGAGCATTATCAGCCGACACCCATTTGTGCTGGCCACCCTCGAGGCGTAACAGTGCCATCGCAGCCACTGCGCGCTCGCCATGACGCACATAGAGCAAATCTGATGGTGCCGCTTTAACCTGCTGCAGGCTTAAATTGACATCATCATTGTTGCTAAAAGCAAGTTTCAGCGTATCAAGGTAAGAATGGTATGTACCGGCACAACCGGTAAGCGCCAGCAGTATACTGCCGCCAATAAGCTGTTTTATCGCTGTTTTCACAAATGAAGGCTCACTTTTCGCTATTAAACCGCTTTGCCCCGGGGCAGGCAAAACATGCAGCAATAAAAAAGCCGCCAGCAGGCGGCTTTTTAACACTGAATAACTTACTGTACGCTGGCTGCGTAAGTATAAGTTGCAGTTGCAGTAACAGAACCAGTGCCAGTTACAGTAGTACCAGTACAAACGCCATTAACCGGTGAACCGTCACCTGCGTTACACGTCGCATCAGGGCCTGGGCCAGGGCCAGTTACTGAAGAACCACGGTTGTTAGAGATGATAGCCGCAGCTACTGCTACGCCAACCACGCCAGCAGCTACAGTAGAAGTGGCAACACCACCGATAGTACCTTCACCGCCAGTAGCTTCCTGAGCGTTTACGTTAACAGCAAAAGCTAATGCTGCTGCAGCAACTAATAATTTTTTCATAACCATTCCTTTAAAATACGTTTTGCCAAAATTTATCCAAGACTATACCAAAATACAACCAAACATCAAGCACTAAATATTTAACTTCTGGTTGATAACTGCTTCAACCTGCTGCCAAAGCTGTTCGCTTTGCAGCTTCAACACTGCACGTTTTTCTGCAAGCTGCGGGTTATCGATATTGTTGATAGCCCATTGCAATTTTTGCAACAACTGCTCAGACGTTGTATCGGCAGACAGTAACGCTTCGCTCTGACCATACTCATCAAACAAACGTTCATACTTGTGGCTCCAGCTGGTACCCAGGCAAGGCACGCCCTGTGATAAGGCACTGACGCAGCCGTGAAACCTTGAGCAAATAACGGCTTTGCTGGCACCGATAATACCTTTAACTTTAAGCGGGTCGGCTTCATTTATTATTTCTATACTGCTGTCGTGCTGTTGCACCGACTGACAAATAGCGCCATCTGCATCACCTTCATGATTTAACAACACCGGCTCCAGCCCCAGTTGCCGGATAACCTTAACGGCACTGTGCAGCAGCGGCAGATAATGCGGTTGCCATTCAATGCGCTGGTTGCGTGCGCTTACCATATTGGCATTGGGTATGATTAATACTTTGCGCTGGCCTTCACTGTAATAAGCGGGCAATACGCCCTGCACCAGATTGGTAAAGTCGCCGAAGCGGACTAACTGGTCGATATCGCCGGTTAAATCACGCACATGCTGTAAACTACTCTGTTCCCGGGCACAAATTAGCGCGGCTAGCGGTAAGGCTTGTTTTAGTTGTTGCCGCTCAGCTGCACGGCTAAAAGGCCCAAGCGCCTGGGGCAGCAGAATATAGGGCTTTCCCATAGCCGCAAAATGGCGCAACTCAGCCGACAAAAATGCCGAGTTTGCCTGCGGCCACTGATCGCCATAGGCAAAGCCCGATGCATCAAGCACAACATCAATATCAGCCGCAAATACCAGGCCCAGATTATTGCGTAACCAGCGGCGCACCGGTTTTGGTATAAACCGGCTAAAGCGATTCAAATCAATACGGCCTTTTCGTAGCGGCACTCTTTGCAATGCCGCCAATCTGGCCCGGGCAACATAGGGGGAGTTAGGATTAGGTGCTAACACTAACTGGGCATTCGGCCAGTGCTGCTGCAGTTGTTGCAACACAGCATGTAACATCAGCTCGGCGCCTTTGTTGACGAACTGCACACCTTTAACTTCAATCAACATTCAGGATAAATCCTTAATCAATAGCTCAGCCGGCTTCTTCTGCGAGTAAGGCACGCCACCTTCTGGCATGGCGTAGCCGGTCGCCAGTAACATCACAGGGCGCTGCCAGTAATCCAGGCTAAGTTTCTGTGCCATTGCCCGCTCACGCTGTTCTACATCCGGCCAGTTTATCGGGCAACTTTGCAACCCTAAGCTTTCCAGCGCTAACATCAGCTGCATACTGGCAAGGGCCGCATCAATGTAGATCACATGCCGGTCGCGCTCTGCTTCATAGGCACTCAAATCCCCCACTACAACTATCAGACAGGGAATATTCTCGGCAAAACCCACTGTGCCCATGGCACAGCGGGCAATATCTGCGGCTTTTTCAGCATTATTAATCAGATAAAACTGATATGGCTGGCGGTTACAGGCTGTAGGGGCCAGCGCAGCTGCCTGAATAGCCTGCTGCAGCAGCTCGGTTTCAACCGGTTTTTGCTGATACCAACGCACAGACCGCCGGCGCTGAAATAGTGTAAGTAACTGCTGATAGCTGACCGGATTCTCCGGCAGCGTATTGTGAGCATAAGGTACTGCCGCTTTTGCGGTAGGTTCTGATGGCGCCACATGGCTGGAAGCCGTAAATTGGCTGCGGGCAGCCGCTATGACATTATTGTCCTGCACAACAGCAAAGTATTCGCTAAGCACATCGCTTGCCCATTTCAGTTCCTGAGCACACAGCCGGCCTTGCTTTAACGCGGCGTTGTAAGCCTCAACCGTTTCTATGATATAGGCCTCGGCAAACACCGCTTTGCGCGGGCGCATAATCAGCCCTTTTTCCAACCGGTGGATATTACGCCGCAGCGCCGCACTGCTATTGCCAGGCAAGTGTTTATGCTTTGCATACTGTAGCCGCCCCTGCAACACCGCTTTGTGTTCACGATAAAACTGCCGGCTAAATAAGGTGAAGTATAAAGAAGACAGCAAGCCATTACAGGCGCATAAACGTACCAGAGCCAGCCCTGCGATAGCAAAACAGTATTTTATGCGTTGGCGTAATGACACAGGCAACCAACTAACCAACATGGCTTTCATGCTTAGCGCACTCTTATTCTGTATTGGCGGCATAAAATATCATATAAACATCTGCCGCCGTTAATGTAAAAGTACAAGCTGTCATTCGCTACTTACTGTCGCCCTCTGGCGCACGGGCACGCAACAACTGCCATAACTGGCTGCGGGTACTACGTGCAAAAAACAAAAAGAAAAACGATGCATAGGCATAAGATATCAATGTGGCCCAGGCCGCCCCCGTAATACCCATAACAGGAATAAGCCATAAATTCAGGCCAATATTCAGCGCAGCCCCTATGCCATGACTTAGCAGCGATAATGGCTCTTGCTCGGTGATCAGTAAATGCTGGCTAATCAGGTAGCGAACAAACACAAAACAGCCCGCCCAGATATGAATACGCAGCACATCAATAGCACTGGCAAAGCCATCGCCAAATAACAGGCTGATTATCCAGGGCGCACTGACAGACATCACCAGCGCGATAGCCAGGGCAGAGGAGAAAAACAATATGGCGTAACGACGCAACTTCAGGTAATAAGGTGTCCAGCCCTGCTGGTGTGTTTTTATCATATCCGGGTAATAGCGTGCCGCCAGTGTTGCGGGAAACACATACCAAAGCTCAGACAGCCGACTGGCAGCAGCATAGATACCGGCCTGTTCAGTACCGGCCATAGCGCCGAGCATAACAATATCAATCTTCAGGTAAATAACCGACACTATGCCCGACAGCCACAACCAGGATGATCGTTTTAACAGCAGCTTCGCCTGAGTGGCATTAAACCAACGCGGGTGATACCCAGGCCAGCGGCCCTCACCCTCTTTATATGGCAAATGCTTATGGCGGTATAACCAGTACTGCGCCATGCCGACGATAAAAAACTCTATACCGGTTAACAATAACAAACTGGCGATGCCAAAGCCGCTATACAGCAGCGCCAGCTTACAGGCAAAACTCAGCAGAGAAATAGCAGATTTAGCGTAAGCACTGCTTCTGAACGTGCCCTGATAGTTAAGGTAAAACTCAAACAGCAAAAAACCAAAAAACATTTGCAGCAAAAATAACACTGGTATCGCTATCGCATTATTACCGCTTAGCATGGTGGGATAAAGTAAATAAAACGCCAGCAGCATTATGCCGCCACCCAGCAAACCGAATACCAGCCGCAGCGTTACGGCACTGTATAGCATGGTCATAGCGTCATGGCCGCTATCATGCTTTACCATTTGCCGTACAACGATATTATTAAGACCAAGGCTGGTAATAGGCACTAAAAACGCGCTCCAGGCCATAACAATAGAGTAAATACCTAACTCGCTGGCACCCAGTATCCGCGCGACAAAAATGGTAAGAATGGCCCCGGCGCCCAGCTTTACCAGTTTATCGCCCAGCATTGCCGTTGCCCGGGCATAGAAGAGTTTTTTAATCAGCGACACATATAGCCCATATTACTGAGTACTAAATAACTAAAATATGTAGATATTCAAGCTCATGACAGAACGTTAAATGAGTAACCGCTATACCGACTGTAGGTTTCGCTTAAGGTTCACAAATCTTTTTTTTAAGCTTCTCCAACTCAGCGTATAACAGCGCCTGATGTTGCAACAATCTTTCTATATCGGCTTTTTGTTGGATTTTATCCATGTCGGCCCTGACCATTTTCAAAAGCAAAAACAACACAGCGACAATTAAGGGCAACACGGGTGGATAGCCAATATTTAGTAAATGACCAATCCCGTCTGTTAGCTCAGGAAATACACCCAAGACAACAACAAAACACGCTATTGCAATCCAGCTGGAAGCATCTTTAGATACCAGCCTATCTCTTCTAATCATCCGGATAATAAAAATAAAAGCCAGTAGTCCAAGAAATGCTGAAATTAATCTGACGGTCATTTAGCAGTACTACCTAAGCGGGATTTCAAATCAATTTTCGCTACACAAAGTAAAAAAGTTGACAGCATATAGTCAAAAACCTTAAGCCATGAATAGAATATGCGTGATTTTCCATCGCTTCGCGATGACATAGGCACATCTATTTCCTTCAATTTAAAACCATTTTGATTTAACAGCATTAACACGCCAAGATCCTGAAACTCAAGTAAGCTGCTGCCGCGAGATAACATCAATTGCAAAGAAGCTGCGCTATAAACCCGCAAGCCAGATGTCAAATCAGTAACAGGCAGTCCTGAAACCTTACGAAGCACAGCCCATGCTACTTTTCGCGCTAACGAAACCCGTTGCGGGTTGCTACCGATCACAACCTCATAATCACTAGACACAGTTGCAAGCAATTGTCTAATGACTTCAGGGTGATGCTGACCATCTGCATCTATCGTTACAATATGTTCGTATCTGTTCTGGCATGCATATAAGAAGCCTGTTTGCATTGCTCTCCAGGCCCCCATGCAGCGCAAATGGCCAACCACAATTGCCCCACTCTCACTCGCTAATGCAGCGGTATTATCGGTACTTGCATCGTCAACTACCAGCACATCCGCAGACACTGCAGCCTTACTGCGGGAAACTATATCTGCAATAGTCTTTTGTTCATTATGCGCTGGAATAACAATTAGCAAAGAATGCATAACACCACTCAAAATTTTTGTCTCATTATACGGTATAACGCACAATTCTCACGACTTTTCGTTAAACACAGCTTCATATACTTGATTAAGCTGTCTGGATACCTGTTCTATTGAGAAATCAGCCATAAATCGTTTATGCGCCATACATCCAGCCTGTTGCAATAACTCAGACTGTTCTGACAATAACTTGAGCTGAACAGCCAAAACCTGGCTATCAGCCGCTGGCACCACCCAACCTGTCATATTGTGCTGCACCACCCAGCTCATGCCTGAGCCGGAAACATCGGTAACAATTGCCGGCTTCCCCTGGCGCGCTGCCTCTATAATCACCATACCAAAAGCTTCAGTACGCTCGATTGAGGGTAAACAGATACAGTCACACCATTGGTACCAATGCTGCAGCACTTCATCCGACACATTACCGGCAAAAATAATCTGATGTAACTTTAATGACCCGGCCTGTTGTCTCAACTCAGGTTCAAGCTCTCCTTTGCCCACCAGAACTACCTCTGTCCTGGTATTTTCAGGTAGCTGGGCCAACGCATCAAGCAGGTAACGGTGGCCCTTGTAATAAGAAAAACGTCCAACTACCAATACACGCAAAGGTGGTTTATGCTGCTCATCAACAGGAAAAGTTTGCTTAAATTGCCCGGATGGCAAACCAGAACGCAACTGTGGCAACCCTAAAGGAATAACAACACATTTGTGCTCAAACTGCTGGAGAGGTTGGCTGCTTTGCAGATATGCAGGCGAAGTGCAGATAATAGCCGCTGCCCGGCGCAGTACCCAGCGTTCAAATATCCGATATAGCGGGTATAGCAAACGAATAGCCAATCGAGGCTTGTCCCCAATCACATCTGAGTGCCAGTGCACTATCCAGGGAAGCTTGCGCGCAGAAGGTAATAACAAGGCCCAGAATACCGAAGTATTAGGCATATGCAAATGCAACATCGTAGGTTGTTCGCGCTGCAGTACTTTACGCAGTTCAACCCCAAACCAGGGGCTAACAGGTGCAAAGAATAAACTTCCAAAACAGCTGGCACGATACAGAGCAAAACCCTCTTTTTGCTCTGCGCAAAAAAAACCAGCAATATGCTGATGCACTAAAGCAGATACTGATATCCCTGCTTCCGATATGGCAGTTAATAAATGCGCCATAAAGCTTTCGATACCACCAAAGAATGGCGGAAAATACTTACCAATATGTAAAACTTTAATGGCCATTATCTCTATACCATCTGATGATTCGCTGAGACTACCAGTAATTTAAAATGTAAGTTTCTTAATCAGCGCAAAAACGCTAACAATATAATCTTCAGCCTGTTGCTCAGAACAACTCTCTGCATAACAACGCAGCTCCGGGGCATTACCGCTGGGTCTTAAATGAATAATATCACCGTTATTTAGAGTTAATCGCAAACCATCAGTGGTGTCGAGGCTTAACAAGGTTGCTTCAGCTACCACCTGCTGTAAAAACCGTTGCGGGTTGGCCGCGATCTGCGTCAGTAAATGTTGACTCCGCTCAGTGGAAAACTGTTGCAAACGATCACTCGCGGTGTATCGCGCTGGTAGGTCAGCATATAAGGATGACAAAGGTGCATCACCGGCCAACGCCAACACTGCCAATGTCGGTAATAGCGCATCACGGGTAGGCAAAGCTGCCAGTTGCTGGTTATTTAAACTAATTGATGAGCCCAACATAAAACCGCCATTGGCTTCAAAACCGGCAAAAGGGCTTGTTAGTTCATGAAACGCAGCAATAACAAAGGGTGAACCAATTCTGGTACGAACAACCTTTTCAAGAAAACCACTTTGTTCTATCGCGGTATTACAGCTTACCGGTACAGCCAATTGTTTTATACCCAGGTACTTAGCACACAATAGGCCTAAAATATCACCGCGAAACCAGTTACCCTGCTCATCTGCCAACAGTGGCCTGTCACCATCACCATCGGTGGAAAACAAAGCGTCCAGTTTGTATTCGGTGCACCACTGTCTGGCTCTGGTTTTATCCTCCGCGCTTACCGCTTCGGTATCGATAGGAACAAAAATATCAGACCTACCCAGCTCAACAACCTCAGCACCCAGAGCGTTAAAAACCTGACTATAACAATCCCGCCCGGCACTGGAATGCTGATAAATACCAATTCGTTTACCCGTTAAACAATGGCGCGGTAAAACTTGCAAAAATTGTTGCTGATAAAACTCTAGTGCAGCTGGGTTAGCAAGAAGTTCAGTCAAATCAGTCTCAACGGCATCCAAAGGTAAAGCATTAATAGGTTGCGCCAGCATTGCCTGCTCATCAGCTTTACTGATCTCGCCACTAAAGTTATAGAATTTTAAACCGTTGCGATCGAACGGAATATGACTACCTGTCACCATAATAGCAGGCATACCTTGATTAAGCGCATAAGCAGCCAAAGCCGGAGTGGGTAATACGCCCATAAAGTGAGGCTCAATACCCAGCGTCTCGAGAGTGGCAATAATATATTTTGCAATTAGCGGGCTACCGGGGCGCAAATCTATACCCACTGCAACGTCAGTAACCATTCTTTCTTGAGATAACACGCAAACAAACGCCTGAGTAAGCGCAGCAACAGCGGGAAGAGTAAAATCAGTTACTAAACCACGGGCACCACTGGTACCAAAGCGGATACCGTTAATAGTTGATAGCTCTGCTAAGTTAGCAACATAGTTCATTACTTTTAAACCCTATCTATTCAATCAACGATAAAAGAGTCACCGTTAACCTAATCTGCAAACATTGGTTAAACGAATCACAAAGTGCAAACAAAGCCAGGCCTTTCTCTGAGACTTCCTGAATATTTTCAATTGACAGTGTTACTTTGCAAAAAATATCTGAAAAATCGAGCTAAAAGCCTGATACAGCGCATGACCGGCTTCATAAGGAACCACTTGATTGGTGCTGAGCCAGTATGTTGCTTTACAACAGCGACAGACTCAGCATAATGCGCGTCCAAATTATTATTCGTTTTAGTATATTGGTGCATTCGATTTGCAGCAATAAACTCTCTCACATAACGCGGTTTGCCAAACAGCCGATACAAGCGAAACCACAAATCATAATCAAAAGCTAAGTTTAATTTGCTATCCACCCCATTAGCGGTCTGCCAATGCTGTCTGGGAATAAGCGTTGCAGGCTGGCATATAAAGCAGTAATTGCGTAGCAAAGTATAGTTAAATGCAAAACTCAGGTATGGGTTGCGTTTCTTTTTGTTTTGACTCACATTCCAGGCTCGTCCATACACAAATGAAGCTCCGGGATATTTTTCAGCTTCACTAACCAACCCGGATAGCATATCAGGATAAAAAAAGTCATCAGAATTTAACCAACAGACATAAGGGGCCTTCCCCTTAGCCACACCAAGGTTAATAGCGTTAGCCTGACCGCCATCTGGTTCTGATTGCCAATAATGCAAATAGGGCTCATATTTTTTTATAACTTGTAAACTTTCATCAGAAGAGCCGCCATCCATAATAATAAGCTCACAGTTAACTCTCTGAGCTAAAACACTTTTAATCGCATCCTCAAGAAAGTTTCCCTGATTAAAGGACGGTATAACAACAGTGACTTGCGCTGTCATACTAAGCACCTGTGTTCCTGCCAAAAAAAAGTTTCACCAACTTTCTATCTAACCATCCTGGCAACACCCTTCTAATCGCATCTTTAGTTTTTTGCGGAAAAACGCTTAGTATTCTTTGTAAAAAAGCCCTCTGAAGCAATTTAAAAGCAGATGGTTTAAATTCATCTGGATAATGTTCATAAAAGCGGCTTACGGTGCCAAAACTCGTTTTATGCGGTAATTTAAATTGATCAACCAGACCCAGCTGCTTTAGAACACTGAAGAAAGAGTGATAACTGGCCTCGACAGAAAAATGGGCTCTGGCAAAAACAGGGGCAAGAAACCGAATGTTTACTAATTTATGAGGATTATCTATCAGAAAGTTAATTCCATCTGCCAGAGACTGCGCATTATACCCGTTAAGCTTGTATCCTGTTATGCCATCAACAATAGAATCAGCCATACCTGTTTGGTTAAACCCTAAAGAAGGCGTCCCGCAAAACGCAGCTTCAACAAATACCTGTCCAAACGTCTCTTCTTTGCTGGGACCAATATACACATCAGCCGCATTTAGCGCTTTAGCAAGCTCACCGGGGTCATCAGTATAACCAAGTGTAATCACACGCACGCCATCAAGCTTCAAAGCGTTATCCACTCTGCCTATCAAAAGAACAACCAGCTTTTTATTGTCAAGGATAGATAACGCTTCTAACAATAGTGAACCACCTTTACGGGCATCCCCTAATGACGATGAACTAAATGCTATACAAAACTCATCTTTGGCGATGCCAAAGCCCAACCTGATTTCATCGCGCGCCAGGGGCTGAAATATGTTTGACGGAACACCGAGCCTGATTTGATTAACTGGCAGGGTTGTAACAGATTGAAAAATAGAATGTGCCCATTCAGAGTTGGCTAATACACTTAACTTATTGCTACTGTTAAGTAATTGCTTTTTCTGCATCCAGCAAAAATTAATTTTTTTACTATCAATAACAGGATACTGCTGTTGGGTTGGACAAGTGTCATTGCAACCCTCAATATATGCATGACAACTTTCAAAGTAAGCACAGCGCCCCGTTAACAGCCAAAAGTCATGTGTTAACCAAAAGCATGGATAGTTCAGTGACATTTGCTCAACTAAAGCAACAGACGCCGGCTCAACAGCATGAAGATTACCAAAAATTACGATATCGGGTTTGAAAGCTTTTATCGCTTGCTGAACATCAGGAAAGTGAGTTTTGCCACTGCTGGAGTCAGCCAGTTTGAAAGGTTTAACAATGTGACCAGCTAAATCAAAAGCCGCGGCTATGCGTTTATGCGCGATTCCGGCTCCATATAAAAAGCCAAGGTCATTCACCATGGCCACGCGCAAGCGGTTGCTCCAGTTAACCTCAGGCCTAGACAGCGTGATAGCATTTTCATTCAATGAAAATTGTTTGATCAACGCCGTTCTAACTTGCCTTAACTCATGTTTAAAAGCAGCTTCGTTAGCCGTTTTCTGCTCTGGATGCGCCCTAAAATGAACCAAAGGGCAACCAATAACCTGAATTTTAGCGTCAGCCTTTGCAAACCGGCACCACAGCTCATAGTCCATACTGTAAAACAGGTCTTCCCGAAGTTTACCACCAGCTTTTAACCACAAATCTTTGGTAAAAAAAACCTCAGGCTGATAAAAAAATTGGCCTGCATTCCAAGCATTATCCAAATCCAGTAACTCTGTTAAAGGTAAATTACCATTGCTACAAGACGTAAGATGACGATGCGATAGCTTTCCTTCCGAATAAACTTCACAAATACCGGCGACTAAATCTGCTTTTTTTTGCCTAAAGGTTAACGCAACGGCAAAAAGAGCATCGGGAGCTAACTGATCATCACTATTTAGCCAAGTCAGTATCTCGCCTGTCGCTAATGCAAAGCCTTTATTAATTGCATTACTTTGTCCGTTATCCGGCTCCGATATAAAAACCGTTAACTGCGCTTTATACTCCTGAATAACTTCGACGGAACCATCGGTAGAACCACCGTCAACAACAATATACTCCAGATTAGGGTAACGCTGTGATAAAACAGATTCAATCGTTTGTCTTACATATTTAGCCTGGTTGAACGATGGCGTGATAATGCTAATCTTTGGCCATAAACTACTTACATTTTTATCCAAATCCGGCGTATTAAACATTCTGCAACCTTGCCTTATTGCACACATCTTCAAGACGAATACAAAACTCATCAGCGTCAGAAAGGTGCCTGTTTAAAAAATCTACGACCTTAACATCTTTACTCTGTAAGCGCTGCTTAACTTCTGGAGTGAGACAATCAACAGTCAACCATTTATCATGGGAAACATTTTTCCTAAGCGGTACTTTTTCATATTTAAAAACACGATTAAACACACGATCAATATCAGAGGTGTCAAGCACTAACAAAGACTTTTGTTTCACCAATTTTTGCCAATTAGCCGTGTTCAAATTTCTGGCATAGATGTTTCCCATTGCCTGGAGATAAGCGTCGGAATTTGCTAATTTCACAGCAAACTGCTCAGTGTCGGCAAAGCCAGTCGTTAACTTAGACAACCACTCCCGACAAAATTGTATTTCAGGTTCAGTTAAAACCTCCCCGGCTTCATAGGCAACCAGGCGCCGAATAATCATGTTAATATTTGAAACATGAATGTCTATAGGATTTCTATAGGTCAAGAAACTCGTTGTGAAAAGCCCCTTAGCAATCAACAACGCAGAAAACTGAAGGCTATGATGAGCCCTCACCATTACAGGTAATTGAGTAGTGTTATAAAGCCTGCTTATTTGCCTGGCAAAAACCACAGGTAAAGCATCTACAGAGACAATGTCTACATGTTTATCATTAGCCAGTGTTTCACCCAAAGATGTCCCACCGGTTTTCGGTATATGCAAATAATTAAAAGCAACCCTTTTTGTTTCATTCAATACATGTTGCAACAACATCCATCGCTCAGCGAGAGATAGCTGCTCAATTTCAACAGTAATCTCTGTGTTTAATCCATCGCCTTTCTTTAAACCCTGAACAAGATGCTCAAGTCGCTTTTCACTGAATAACACATCTGAAGTTGTTGCGAACAACGAACTTTTCAAACCTGAAAGGAATTTCATATTTACTTCTTAAAATCAGCCCGCAGCCGTGGCTTTCAGTTTGTTCATAAAATCAATATAACTTTTTGATACCCTGGCAGTATCAC
>NZ_DATCSY010000144.1:0-6026 GCF_036568245.1 Rheinheimera sp.
ATTTATATCTACTCATGTTATTTACTTCCTCATTTGCTGGTTACAAACGAGCGAAGTATCTAACATGGGTACTCTACGGGCATAGCCCCGACTAAACGATCACCACCTCCATAGGAGGTGGTTTAAGGCTGACAATAAAAAGGCCACGCAATAGCGTGGCCTTTTGCTTTTAACGACACGTTATTCTGATACCACCTTGCCGATCCGGGTGTCTTGTTTATTCTGCTTACTGCGGAACAGGTTTTTCACATCTTCCAGTATCACGTACAGTGCCGGTATCAGCACCAGCGTAATAATAGTGGCGAACAGGATGCCAAATGCCAGTGATACCGCCATCGGCACGACGATTTTTGCCTGCAGGCTGCGCTCAAGCACGATAGGCGCCAGGCCAACGAAGGTAGTCAGAGATGTCAGTAATATTGCCCTGAACCGCTGAGCGCCGG
This sequence comes from Rheinheimera sp., assembly GCF_036568245.1. Lineage (GTDB taxonomy): Bacteria > Pseudomonadota > Gammaproteobacteria > Enterobacterales > Alteromonadaceae > Alishewanella. The sequence goes on from NZ_DATCSY010000144.1 coordinate 444, forward strand.
CCTGAGATACGGCGTCACGTACTGATAAGCCCTCTTCCCGCGCCCGGTTAACAAAGTCGACCATCACCAGAGAATCGTTTACCACCACGCCAGCCAGCGCCACCAGACCGAAGATTGACATAATACTCATGCTCAGCCCCAGCACCATATGACCTACCACGGCACCGACCAGACCAAACGGGATCACGCTCATGATAATTAACGGCTGGCTGTACGAGCGCAGTGGAACAGCCATCAGGGCATAAATACAGAACAGCGCAAATACCCCTGCTTTCATCAGGTCTACCTGAGCATCCATCTCATCCTGACTTGCACCGTCAAGTTCACCAGTGACACCTTCATATTTATCGGTGATCTCTTTGATCACTTTGTTTTTCATTTCACCTACGACTTTACCCGGTTCTACTGTGGTCTTATCAGCTGCTGCAGTAATGGTTACCGCCCGCTCACCATTAACCCGGTTAATCGCGCTGAAACTTGGCTGCAGTGTGTAAGTCGCTACCTGAGCAAACGGAATTTCACCGCCATCAGCGGTACGGATCCGCATATTTTCCAGGCTACCAATAGAGCTGCGCTCATTACGTGGGTAACGCACCATCACTTTGACTTCTTCACCGTCACGCTGCACCCGCTGCGCTTCTGCACCATAAAAGCCATAACGTACCTGGCGCGCCACATCAGCCAGCGTCAGTCCCAGAATATGGGCTTCAGGTTTTAACTGCAGCACTATCTCATCATTACCACCAAGCAGGTTATCTTCGATGTCGTATACACCGGCATACTCAGCCAGACGGCTTTTAAGCTCTTCCGTTGCCAGTTTCAGGTTGTCGAGGTTAGTACCACGCAGCTGCAGCGCGATGTCTGCACCGCCACCACCGCCAGTTGATGCATTGATTTTGAAGGCTTTTAAACCAGGGATCTCGGGCATTTCCTCGCGCCAGCGATTGGCTATCTCAAAACCATCAATTTCCCGGCCTTCACTTTTTTCAAGCTCTACCACCAATTGGCCGCCAGTATCGCTCTCAAGAAACATCAGCCGGTGTTTGACAATGTCTTCGTTGTATTCGGCATTGAGTTTGTCATTGGCGCGCACCAGTGCAGCTTCTGCTTCGCGCAGTGCATTTACCGTTGCCTGATTAGATGAGCCTTCCTGCATGGTCAGATTGGCATTGATAAAGTCGCTTGGAATATTCGGAAAGAACACCCAGCGCACCAAACCACCGCCTAACACACCAAACATCAGGATCAGCATCGCCAAAAAGCCCGCCATAGTGACATAACGGTGCTTGATACAGCGCTCAACGAAAGGCTGATAAGTATTGTAAACAAAGCGGTTCATTGCAGACGCAACGCTCAGACGCACAGCTTTTAAACCGTTACTGCAAGCCCGGCCAATACCATAAAACACACCTTTGCGATCAGGATCCCAGGGTTTGGTATCCATTTTTACGATATGCGCCGGCAGAATCATTTTTGATTCCACCAGCGAGAAGATCAGACATAACACTACAACCCAGGCGATAGAGCCCCAAATAGGCGCCTGGGCACCGCCTACCATCAGCATTGGCGCAAAGGCCGCAATAGTGGTCAGAACACCAAAAGTAGCCGGCATTGCGACTTTTTTCGCGCCGGCGATGACCGCTTCGGCAGATTTGCCCCGCTTTTCTATCTCGCTGTAGGCGCTTTCACCTATGATAATCGCATCATCTACCACTATGCCCAGCACCAGAATAAAACCAAATAAACTGATCATATTGATAGAAACATCAAACAGCGGCAGAGGTAACATTGCCATGGCGCCGAGGAAACACACTGGTATCCCCACCATCACCCAGAATGCAATCCGGAACTCAAGGAACAACGTCAGTGCTAAAAGTACCAGAAAGGCGCCCATCACCAGGTTGTTACTCATCAGATCCAAGCGGCCTTGCAGGTAGTAACTGGAATCGCCCCAATGCGCAATTGATACAGAAGATGGCAACTCTTTCTGTTTACGCTCAACATAATTTTTAACGGTTTCAGCAATTTTCAGCGTATTGTCATCACCAACTGCGCCTACCCGGATAGACACCGAGTTCTTGCCGTCAAACGTTGATAAGTCTTCCCGCTCGATAAAACCGTCATTAATGCTCGCGATATCTTTCAACGCCAGACGGGTGCCGTCTGCAAACTTCAGCAAAACAATATCTTCAAAGTCCTGCGCAAAATATGCCTGGCCTTTAGTACGCAGTAAAATATTACCGCTTTCTGATTTTATTGAGCCGCCGGGTAAATCGACAGAGCTGCCACGAATAGCGTTAACGACCTGCTCGAATGTTAAGCCATATTCTTTAAGTTTCAGCTCTGACAGTTCAATGGCTACTTCATATTCCCGATCGCCTACAACATCTACTTTACTGATGCCGGGTAACTTTTTAAGCTCATCGCGCACATCCTTCGCCAACTCTTTCAGCGTACGCTCAGTCGCATCACCGTATAAAGACAGCCACATCACATCAGCCTGGAACCGAACACGGTACACTACCGGCTTTTCTGTCTGCTCAGGCAGTGATGAAATAGCAGACACCTGGGTCTTTATTTCATCCATCACTTCCTGAATATCGTAGTTATTGGCAATCTCCGCCCGAACAGTCGCCAGCCCTTCTACGGCAGTCGAGCGGATACGCTTAATGCCATTAACACCGCGCAGACTTTCTTCTATTTTTTCAATAACACCACTTTCCACCTCCTGCGGCGCTGCCCCCAGGTACGGCACGCGAATATTGACCTGCTCCAGCACAATTTCAGGAAAAATCTGTTTTTTAATGGTAAACAGTGAAAACACGCCGGCAACCAGAATTATCGCCATCAGCAGATTAGCGGCAACACTGTTGCGGGCGAACCAGGCTATTAACCCCTTGTTGGTATCCATTGCCTTACTCCTGCACTTTAGACGTCAGTGCCGCTTTATCATCAGCTGCGCCTTGCCCGGCAACCTGCTCTGTTTGATCTGACGCCACCCGGACTAAGGTACCCGCCAATGGGTTAGCAATTGCCGACGTCGCCAGACGGTCACCCTCGGCAAAGCCACTGCGCACATAGGCAAAACGGTCATCCGTACGCTCCAGTTGCACAGTTCTGAATTGCAGTTGGCTGTCCTTGTCAACCACCAGAATTTGCTGCTGCGCCAGCAATAGATGCCGTGGTACAACAACCACCTGAGAAGTCGCATCTCCCAGAATTTCGGCTTGTACAAAGCGACCAAAGCGCAGATGGGCTCTATCGCCCTTACCGGCACGCTGATAAGGGTCAACAATTTGTGCTACTGCATAAATAACCCGGCTACGCTCATCCAGCACGCCTTCAGTACGCACCAGTTTTGCCGGCCACTGCATAACTTCACCACCGACAACAGCTGTCAGCACGACTTCTGGCTCAATATCATCTTCAGTGAAATCTGGCAGCTGGACAAAAGCAGAATCATTGTCTGTTACCGGCAGCCTGACTTCGGCAACATCAGTGCCATATATCATGCCGATTTGAGTACCACGGCTGATAAACTGGCCCAGATTAACCGAGCGGCTTTTTACCATGCCGGCAAAAGGCGCACGGATCTCTGTGCGTTTCAAATCACGCCGCGCCCGTTCTAACTCTGCTTCCGCTGAACGTACATTCGCCAATGCACCCGCCAGCTGAGGACGGCGCAAACCAAGCTCCGGCGCTTTACCATCGGTAAAAGAGCGCCACTCTTCTTCTGCGACACGGCCACGGGCTTTTTCTTCTTCCAATGCAGATTGCGCATTGGCCAGGCTGGCCTCAGCCGCTTTTACGTCAGTTTGATAATCAGCCTGCTCTACCTGAACCAGTAAATCGCCTTTATTAAAAAAACCGCCTTCAATAAAATTCTCTGCCACTTCAACGATACGACCATTAACTTCGGAGCTTAAATTTGTCTCCAGCTTAGGCTTAACGGTTCCCTGAGAACGGATACGATAAACCAGATCCTGTGCCTGCACCGGCTGAGCCGTAATGAGTACAGACGGACGTTGTTCATCCTTTTTCTCAGGCGGCTTGCGCATACTCATTAACCCACCTGCCAGAACAACGGCCACGGCAATAACACCGACCGGAATCAAAACTTTTATAATTTTTGCTGCCATGTTGATTTCCACAATGCTGTTTTACTGACGCTATACTAAAACGCCGTGTCGTGATTGTAACGTTGTGAATGTTACGCTTTGTATCAGTGTAGGTGCCACCGGCAGCAATAGCGTTATCACCGGGTGAAAAAGGCAACATCAGGTTTCACTAATACACTACGTATTTAACTGCCTTAACAGACGCCGGCTACCACTTTTTTCAATCGCCCACCCGGCACTGTACCGTTAATTACAACTGGCGTTTGTAATATCCTGTTACAACTAAACTTTTTAAAAAGCCAGGCCATCATTGTCATTTTGTTATATCGACCTTGAAAACGGTTATTTGCGCAGCGAAATAAAATTTCCTAAGGTAAGTCAGGCAGCGGTTTGTTCATAATTACATCACATAAAGGCCGCACTATATTAATGACAGGTATTTGATGACGTATCCGACTTAAATCAATGTATTGAGGGAACCGCTATGAGTATCAGTAAACAATATCTGAAAACAAAACCACTGTGTAAAGTCACTTTCACCTTGCCTGCAAACAGCATTGGAAGTATTGAGCAAGCAGCGTTGCTGGGCGAGTTTAACGATTGGGATCCGGTGGCGTTACCGATGAAAAAAAGCAAGAGTGGCGATTTTACTGCCACGCTGAATCTGGAAAAAGACAAAGAGTATCAGTTCCGCTATCTGGTCAACGGCGGGACCTGGTTAAATGATGACGCCGCAGACAGCTATCAACCATCCCCAGTGTCTTATGATCATAATTCAGTGATTAGGGTATAGATTAAAAAACAGGGCTCTGGGCCCTGTTTTTCTTTGCATTCAACCCTTTAACATTTTTGCAGGACTAAACAACCTACAGAGTAACCGGCGCCGAATGAGCATAAAATTGCATGATCACCAGACTGCAGCCCTTGCTTATATTTATGAAATGCGATGACGGAGCCTGCTGATGCCGTATTAGCATAAGAATCCAATACCAATGGTGCCTCTTCCGGCAGTGGATCACGGCCCAGTATTTTCTTTGCGGCAAAGATGTTCATATTGATATTGGCCTGATGCAGCCACAACCGCTTCAGTTGCTCCGGCCCAACCTGCTGTGCCGCCATCTCAGTTAAAATCACATCGGCAACTATTGGCAGTAGCTCTTTAAACACCTTGCGCCCCTGTTGTTTGAAAAACGGCACTAACGGGTCTGGTGTCAGGCAATGTTCGGTATACCCTACATCACAACGGATATTATTAGAAAATTCCGTTTTTAACCGCATCCCCTTTATACGCCAGGCATTATCACTGCTGCACGTGTCTTCTGCCTCAATAATGGTCGCGGTGCAAACATCACCAAAAATAAAGTGGCTGTCACGGCTACGATAGTTCACTTGCGGTGACGCAAACTCAGGGTTCACCACCAGAACCACACGGGCTGTCCCGCCTCTGATTGCATTTACGGCATTG
>NZ_DATCSY010000145.1:0-5467 GCF_036568245.1 Rheinheimera sp.
CGACAGCATAGAAGCGATATTAATAATTTTGCCGCTTTTGCGTTTGATCATCTCAGCACCCAGCCTCTGACTGAGTAAAAATGCGGAATCTAAATTTACCGCGATCACCTTATGCCATTCCTTCATCGGAAACTGATGAGCAGGCGCACGGAAAATGGTGCCGCCACAGTTCACCAGTATATCTACCGGCCCCTGCGCCAGCGCTTGCTCGGCCAGCTGCTCAACCGCAGCCTCATCGCTTAAATCGGCGGCCAATACCAACGCCTGGCCACCGGCAGCGGTAATTTTTGCCACCGTATCGCGGCTGCCTTCGCTGCTTGAACTGGCGCAAATCACTTTGGCGCCGGCCTCTGCCAAAGCAACGGCTATTGCCTGGCCCAAACCACGGCTGGCCCCAGTCACTAAAGCAGTCTGTCCTGTCAGAGAAAATAAGCTCGCCATAGGCTCTCCTGTTAGCTTATCTGGCCCGCTGCCACTGCGAAACTGTTCAAATATGGAACAATTTCAAAAATCGAAAACAGCAACAAACCTTTAAAATTAAATACTTAACTAAAGTCAGCAGCATCTGATTACAAAATGTGGCCGATTTCGTCTCTATCAATAATTGACAGATTTTAGTTGATGGTGTTAGCTTTTTGCCATCGGTGGCACAAAATTGCAAGTTTTTTTTGCCACCGGTAGACAAAGCATATAAGCTGAATACAAAACAAGCAAATCGACAGGGAGCAGACAACCTTTGCTCCAGAAAAATGAATAAGGCCGGGCATGACCCAGGCTAAGACAACAAGTCAATTCAGGACGAGGTGAACAGACATGGCTACTCGCAATACGCAATTCCGCCCCAGTAAACTGGTGCGCTCACTCACTCTGGCCGGGCTGGCAACGCTGCTTAGCGCAGCGCCGGCATTACAAGCCCAACAAGCCGAGCAGCAACCAGCTCAGGTACAGGAAGAAGATATTGAAGTTATTACCGTTACCGGTGGTTTTCGCGGCAGTTTAGCCAGTGCCCTGAATCAAAAACGCTTTGAAACTGGCTCTACTGATACCATTAAAGCCGAAGATATAGCTGATTTCCCTGATCTTAACCTGGCAGAATCCTTACAGCGTATTCCCGGTGTGGCTATAAGCCGTGCTGCTGGTGAAGGCCGGCAAATTTCAGTACGTGGCCTTGGCCCTGATTTTACCCGCGTACGCATTAACGGTATGGAAGCGCAGTCTACCAGTGGCGGTACTGACCAGATTGGTGGCGCCAACCGCGGCCGTGGTTTTGACTTTAATACCTTTTCATCTGACTTATTCAGCGAGCTGACAGTTCGCAAAACCGCCTCAGCCAATATCGAAGAAGGCTCATTAGGCGCCACAGTCGACCTGCGTACAGCCCGTCCTTTTGACTACGATGGTTTAACTTTTGCCGCTAACGTGCAGGCCGGCTACAACGATTTATCTGAAGAGGTCGACCCTAAAGCCTCGTTTTTAGTCAGCAATATTTTTGCCGACGGTAAATTTGGCGCTTTATTCTCACTGGCAATGTCTGAACGTAATGTAAAAGACGAAGGTGCCAGTACCGTACGCTGGGCAGACGCAAATGACTTTGGTAGCTATCAGGGTAGTGCAGATGCGGCTGAATTACAGGCGATAAATGACGCTTTTCGCCCGCGTTTACCGCGTTACGACTCTTACACCCACAATGTTAAACGTACCGGCGCAGCAGCAGCGTTTGAGTTCCGCCCCAGCCTGGAAACCCGTTTTAATTTAGATATTCTTTATGCAAAAGACGATTCAACCCGTCAGGAAGTGTTTACTCAGGGTATTTTAAATGGTAACGGCCAAACCGGGCCTATGAATGTACTGGACTACGAAATTGATAGCACCAATACCGTAACCTATGCTGCTTTTGAAAATGCTACTGTACGTAATGAAAACCGCTACGATGAACTGGGTACAGACTTTTTGCAGGTTAGCTTCAGTGCGCAGCACCAGCTGACCGACGATTTGAAAATTGATGCAATGATCGGCCGCGCTAAATCAGAGTTTGATAACCCGATTCAAACCACTGTGGTGATGCAAAAGACCGGTGTTGATTTTAGCTATGATTACCGCGGTGGCAAACGCCAGGCACCAGAGCTATTGTTTGGGCAAGAGGTGTTTGAGGCAGATGGCTGGACAACGAACAGTGTGCGCCTGCGCCCGTTAGGTGCTGAAAACACCTTCGACACTGCCGCGCTTAATCTGGAATATATTCTGACTGAAAGCCTGACCCTACGCGGTGGCGTGCATTACAAAAACTTTGAATTTGAAACTTATGAAGCGCGTCGCGCCAGCGAAAATGCTGCCGGTATCGTGATGACGCCGGACCTGATCATGAGTTATAACTCTGGCTTAGGGTCACAAGGGGCCTGGCAGGTTCCTGATTTGGCTGCAATTAATGCCGCTTATGATATTTACAGTAACACCGGTGCCTTTGAAGTCAGTGCTCAAAACCGTTTGGCTGATAACTATAGTGCCGAAGAAAAAACCCTGGGCACATACCTGCAGCTGGCGTTTGAAACCGAAGTGGGCGATACCGTTATCCGCGGTGATGTCGGCGGCCGCTATGTTAAAACCGACCAGTCTTCAACAGCCTGGGCAAAGCTTGGTGGCGCAGACCAGCAAATTACTGCCAAGCATGAGTACAGTGAGTTTTTACCATCACTGAACCTGGTATTTGAACCGCTGGAAGATGTGATTATCCGTTTTGGTTACGCCGAAGTTATGGCGCGTGCCGGCCTTGGTAGTATTCGCCCGAACTCGTCAGTATCAGTATCAGGCAGTTCACGTAGCATAAGCGGTGGCAACCCGACACTTGAACCAACCAAAGCCAAAACCTATGACTTAGGCTTAGAACTGTACTTTGATAATGAATCACTGTTAGGTGTAGCGGTATTCCGCAAAGATATCGACAGTTATGTGCAGGGCTTACGCCAAACCAAACTATTTACCGAGACAGGTCTACCGGTTGAGGCCGCGATAGATGCCTGTAATGCTGGTCCGGATGGTTACGGCGCAAACTGTAACGAGAACTTGCTTTGGGATACTAATACACCGTTGAATGGCCCTGGCGGTAATCTGTATGGTTTTGAAGTGCAGTATCAGATGCCGTTTACCTTCCTGCCTGAAGGCTGGGACAAATTTGGTTTTATCGGTAACTACACTTACGTAAAAGCCCAGATGGACTATGTCAATACAGATGGCCAGATTCTGGCAACCCGTGATTTACAGGGCTTATCTGAATCTACCCGCAGTGCCACCTTGTACTATGAAGATGACAAGTTCAGCGCACGGGTGTCGTTAACCGACCGCTCGGATTACCTGACTAACGCACTGGGCCGTAATGGCAACGATATGGAAGGCACTAACGCCACCCGTAACATTGACGCTGCAATGTCGTATCAGCTTACTGAGAAGTGGAAAGTCAGCTTAGAAGCCCTTAACCTGACCGACGAAGTAGATGATCAATGGGTAGACTCAAGTGGCAACCGCCTAACTTACTACCATGCTACCGGTCGCCAGTATTACTTAGGTGCCCAGTATAAGTTCTGATGTAACAAGGCCGCTATGCCTCGCGTAGCGGCTGTATTTCTCTCGCTAAACGCTGAGCCACGGACGGCCCGTTTTTACCCATGATGGAGCAACAATGTGTAACAACAGGTATTTTATGGCCCGCATCCTTTTTGGCAAAACCTTGTTAAGCCTCAGTATCGCCACCCTTATCAGCGCATGTTCACAGCAAAACTCATCCCCTGCACAAACTGATACCGCTGCTCAAAACAATATCGCGACATTAGGCCTGAGTAATCCATCTGATCACGCGCGAACCGATACTGTATTACTGCCTTACGCTGATTTGGGCATAGCACCGGCGCAAGCTACAGCCTTGGTGGCACAAACCGGTGGCAAGGTTATTCCGTCGCAACTGATTGACCATAACGGCGATGGTGAAAAAGATACTTTACTGCTGCAAGCGGAGCTGGCTGCAGCAGCGTCTCAGAGCATCACCATCAGCAATAACCCGGCGCTGTTTGCCGCGCAACAATTGCCCAAACGTACCCAGGCCGAAATTTCACGCAAAACCGGCGGCCAGTGGCAAGGCGAAAAATATATCGGTGGCACATTTGAAAATGTGACGGAAGTCACGCCGCCAGCGCAATATACCGATCATTCTGAGTGGATCCGCTACGAGGGCCCGGGCATAGAGTCTGACAAAGTCGGCTACCGTATTTATCTGGACTGGCGTAACGGCTTTGATGTGTTTGGCAATAAAACCGGTGCACCGGTACTGCACAACGTCGGTCTGGATGGCTACGAGTCTTACCATCATATGGCGGACTGGGGCATGGACCTGCTAAAAGTTGGCAAATCGCTGGGTGCCGGCGGCTATGGCTACTGGGACGGCCAGCAGGTGCAGCTGGTGTCTAAAGTCAGCGGTCACTCCGCGAAAGTGATAGAAAACGGCCCTTTATATTCAGCATTGCAGATTCAATACAAAGACTGGCAAATCGCCGGTAAAACGCTGCAATTGACGGCCAACTTGTCAATGACAGCGGGCAGTCGCCTGGTGCATACCCGGCTGACGACCAGTGAAATACTGGATAACTTCGCGGTGGGTTTGGTAAAACTACCCAAAACCAAACTACTACAGGGCAAACTGGATATTCCGGGCCACAGCTGGACCTATCTGGCGACCTGGGGTGAGCAAACATTAACCGGTGGCAACGATAAGCTGGGTATGGCCGTGCTGTTTAAACGCGGCGACAATAAAGCCATCACCAGTGACGCCAGCAGTCATGTCGCTGTGCTGGAGCCATCTGGTACAGAGCTGGAATACTATTTTCTGTCAGCCTGGGATGGCGAGCCCGGCGGCATTAAAACCGAAGCGGAGTTTGTCGCTTATCTGCAGCAGGAAGTGGAAAAACTCACACTGGCACCGCGTAAGCAGTTAAAAACCGCATTGTCGCAGCAGCAAAAAGCCGACCCACTGACCGCGCAAAAGGCGCTTGACTGGAGCGAGCGCCTGGCCGCCAGCGAAATGCAGCGCCAGACCCCCTACTACGCTTTTGGTGGCTGGGACTACGAGCGCGGCCGTCCAAGCAAATGGGAATACACCACCGGGTTGCAATTGCAGGCCTATGACGAGCTGCTAAAGCTGCGGCCAAACCCAGAGTGGCAGCAGGTACTGACGGATGTCATCGATTCCTTTATTACTGCCGATGGCGATATCCGCAGCTATAAACTGACGAATTTTAATATCGACAGTTTAAATACCGGCAATATGCTGCTGCGTGAATATCAGCGTAACCCCAAACCGCAGTATAAGCAGGCGCTGGATTTATTACGTAAGCAGCTTGAGCAGCATCCGCGCACCAGCGAAGGCGCCTTCTGGCATAAAAAAATCTACCCGCACCAGCTGTGGCTGGATGGCGTTTATATG
>NZ_DATCSY010000146.1:0-4707 GCF_036568245.1 Rheinheimera sp.
AGCCATTTTACAAACCTATCAGTTAGCAGAATACCGCTGGCAGCTGCCGGAGCCTGCGTCCATTATACCCGAATGATAGCTATAGAATTGACGCCGGAATAAGTTCAGCGTAATTACTGATCTGGTACTTCTGATAAATCGCCGCCAGGTCGCCCTGCCGGTAAAGTTTCTGCCAGGCTTCTGCCAGCGTAGTCAGTGTTGATGCGGGTAACGAGGTTTTACTGAAACCGAAATACACCGGGCTTTGATATACTTTTAATAGTGGCTGATACTTGTCAGCGTCAGGGTAGTGATGCTGTTGCCAGTAGTGTAGCACGCTGATATCTTCAAGGATCGCATTGACGCGACCTGCGCGTAGCAGTGCCAGTTTATCCTGAATGCTGCTGATCTCCACCAGTTGACGCTGTACCGCGGGTTGCCGGCTTAACCGGGCAAAGTCCTCGCCATAATAAGCGCCATGCAGTACGGCGATGCGGCCATAATCAACTTTATCAATCAGATCCGATAACTGACTGCTGGCAGGCAAAGCTGCCGGATCGCCTACCAGATAAATGGCTTCAGTGTGATGCGGCCCAATAAAAGCAAACTGCTGTTTGCGCTGCTCGCTGAATGACAAATGGCTGAGCACATCCAACTGCCCTTGCTCGCTTTGCTGTAAAGCCCTAAGCCAGGGGCTGTTAACAAATTCGAGTTTACAATGTACTTCATCGGCCAGGCGTTGCATCAGCTCGACGCTGAGGCCGGTCCAGTTATCATTCTGTTTAATCAGATGGGGCGGAAAGTCAGTTTCAGCGGACATGCGCAAAGTGCAGGCCGGCTCTTCAGCGACGGCGGACCAGACTAATAACAAGGTGCAGATTAACAGCAAATGCAGTGGTCGCATAATGTGTTCTGACTCAGTGCAACTACAGTAAATAAAATAGAATCTACCCGATATTTCGCCCGATGCACAGCTGAAGTTTATTGTCCCTTACTGGCCAAGGCCACTGGAGAAATGCATCTGCCGGTTGGCATCGATAAAAATGGCTTCATAATTATCAATCTGCTCTATCAATTCCATGCCGTGCTGCAGGCCCAATACGAATAATGTCGTTGATAAGGCGTCAGTTTGAGTGGTGTCAGGCCCTAGCACAGACACACTGAACAATCCGCTGGCACTTAAGCCGGTTTTCGGATCTATTATATGATGGTAACGCACTCCGTCTTCAATAAAGTAGCGTTCATAATCGCCAGATGTGCTGATAGCGCTGTTCGCCAATGGTAATGTTGCGGCGTACTTATCTTCCTGTCGCGGGTGTTTTATGCCCACCAGCCAGGGATTACCGCGTTTATCTCCCAGTAAACGGCTATCGCCGCCGGCGGTTAACTGTGCATGCAAAATACCCTGCTGTGTCAGCAGATTAATGCCGCGCTCAACCGCATAACCTTTGGCAATGCCGCCTAAATCAATCTTTACACCGTCGCGGGCAAAATACACTTTATTGTCTGGCAGCAATTCAATGCTCTGGTAATTAACGTATTGCCGGGCTCGTTGTAGCTGACTGGCATCGGGCTTTTTATGGGCACGGTAGTCATAGTAGAAGCCGACCGAGGCAAAAGTAATGTCAAAAGCGCCCTGGCTCAGGTTGGAGATAAGTTTGGCTTGCTTAAGCAGCTGATACAACTCAGCAGATACCTGCACTGGCCGTTGCGCTGCCAGCAGATTAAGCTGGCTGAGTTCGCTGCTGTCGATATAGGGGCTCATCAACTGATTAATGCGCTCAAACTCGGCCTGTACCTGAGTAATTAAGTTAGCGGCCTGATGACTGTCTTCGCACCACAGCTCGATATAGGCCTGAGTCCCCAACGTCTGAAATGGCAACCGGTGCCACTGTGCCTGCACATTAGCCGAGCACCACAGCAGGCTGAGCAGGCATAATGCGCCAAAGCGGGTAAAGGGACGAAAATAGGCTGTGTGTTTTGCCATAATTGGGCTGCCTGTTATGTTGTGGCTAAGCTTCAGTGCTCTGACTTAGCTCAAATGGCTTATCAATTGCCGATGGTTTGGCTTCAGCCGCTGTGCGGGCCAAAACATCACAGCGCTCATTTTCAGGGTGGCCGGCATGACCTTTTACCCAATGCCAGCTAACATTATGCGCCTGGCTTGCTACGTCCAGCCGCTGCCATAAATCCTGATTTTTAACCGGTTGTTTCTGGCTGGTTTTCCAGTTGTTTCGTTTCCAGCCCGCCAGCCACTGGGTGATGCCCAGACGAACATACTGACTGTCGGTTGTCAGGTTGACATCGCAACTGTCTTTCAGCGTTTCCAGTGCAACGATAGCGGCCAGCAATTCCATACGGTTATTGGTGGTTAAACGAAAACCGCCGCTTAGCTCTTTACAGTGCTGCTTATATTTCAGCACCACACCGTAGCCGCCCGGGCCCGGATTTCCCAGGCAAGAGCCATCGGTGTAGATTGCAACAGTTTTACGCATAAAGCCTTTCCTCAAACCCAAACGGCGTATAATCTACCCCAAGTGCAGTAAAAAGCGAAACGACTATGGCCAAAAGACAACTTATTCTCGACACCGAAACCACAGGTATTAATCCTAAAGATGGTCATCGTATCATTGAAATTGGCTGTGTTGAGCTGATTAACCGGCGTTTTACCGGTAATAACTTCCATGTCTACATTAACCCTGAGCGCATTATTGATGCCGAGGCTGTAGCCGTGCACGGTATTACCAATGAACGGCTGGCACATGAACCCAAGTTTCGTGAGATCGCCAAAAGTTTCTACGACTATATTCAGGGTGCTGAGCTGGTTATCCATAACGCCGCATTCGACGTTGGCTTTATTAACCACGAGTTTGCTATGTTGCACCCAGTACTGCCCCCGGTCGAGCAGTACTGTACTATTCTTGACACCCTGATGCTGGCACGCGAACTGCATCCAGGCCAGAAGAATAATCTGGATGCGTTGTGTCGCCGCTACGACATTAATAACAGCCACCGTACTTTGCACGGCGCTTTGCTCGATGCTGAAATTCTGGCTGACGTATATCTGCTAATGACGGGTGGCCAGGTCAGCCTGAATCTGGCAAATGAACAAGACAGAACGGATGGACAGTCAGGCCCTGCAGCAATACAGCGCAGTGGCCGGCTTAAAGTACTGCGGGCGACAGACGCAGAGCTGACCGCACATGAAACCAGGTTGGATTTGGTGCAAAAAAAAGGAGGCAGTTGCCTGTGGCGAAATGGATAACAGTATTGTGTCTGTTGCTTGGTTGCACGTTATTAAGTGCTCAGACGATACAGCAGAATAATTTACTGCAATCTCCCGAGGCCGGTGCAGAGGAGGACGATAGCCCCTTTAGTAGTGGCTTTGCGTTACTGGATGAGCTGCCAACCAAAAACCAGATCCCGCTGTTTGATAACAGGTTTCGCATTGATGACAATGTAGAAGAGATAACACTGTTACTGTTTCGAAAACGCGGGTCTGCCTCAGTAGTACTGGTGCGGCCAGACGGCAGTAAAATTCATTTTAATACTGCCGAACAGCAACAGGTGCGCTGGCACGATGCCAGTAGCTATGACTTAATTCAGATTAAAAACCCCACTCCCGGCCCGTGGCAGGCAATTGGCAAATTGCTGCCGCAAAGCCGCATTATGGTGCTGACAGACATTAAACTCAGTGTTGATCCCTTACCTGATAACCTGCTGGTTGGCGAAACCGTAAAAGTGACCGCCCGTTTAACCAATGGCGAAGAGCCCATTAACGCGAAAGATTTTCGTGAAGTGTTGGCACTGGAAGTGATTTTTGTCAGTACCAACAACGCAGATTATGACAACTTCGGCCGTGGTGTCGTGCAGGTGGCACATTTTCGCGATGATGGTAAAGGTTACGATGAACGTGCCCGGGATGGGGTGTTTACCGGTGAGTTTCAGCTGAGGTTTGTCGCTGGCGAGTGGATACCTAAATACGTTGTACGCACACCTTTATATACGCGGGAAGTCGAGCAGCCCGCTGTGGTACTTAAGCCTGCGCCGATAATTGCCGATGTTACCACGGCTCCGGCAGCAGATGAAATGCAGCCTGAACAACCGGTACAACCGCATCAGGTTCTGTTTCGGATCACAGATGACAGTGTCAATAAAGCGTCGGTATTACTGCAGGGGCGGGTACGTTATCCCAACGGTGAGGTTGATGATTTTGCACTGAATGAACCCGGCTTAACACCGCGACAATTAGAGCTGCATAACCGCGGCCATGGCAGTTATATTCTGGATGTTTCAGTTTATGGCACCATGCAGGATGGTCGTGAATTTATGCTGAACCTGCCGGAGATCAGTTTTGTGGTGAACCGACCGGTGTTTGACGCGCCGGTACTGGAGGAGTTGCCACAAAGTATTAAAGATGAAATTGCCGCTGAACAGGCTGAACCCGAACCGGAATTTCCGTGGGGGTTGGTGATTACTGCGAACCTGTTTATCTTAATCGGCGGTGGGGTTGCCATCTGGTTTGTGATGACAGATCGTAAGCTGTCTGATCTGATGTTCTGGCGTAAAAAAGCTCCGGCACAGGCAACGGCGACAGCTGCAAATAGTCCAGCAGGTAATGTTGTAGATAAAAATGGCGCAAATGCACAAAAAAACAACGATATGGATGACATTCTCGACCTGACCTTACCGGATGATTAAGGATTAGGCAAAAGCGGCAAAAAAGGT
>NZ_DATCSY010000147.1:0-6871 GCF_036568245.1 Rheinheimera sp.
TATAGTTGTCTTGTTGCACCAGCTGATGTTCCAGTTCTGTAAACTGGGCTTTGGCCAGCAATTGCTCATAGTGCGGCACATCAACAGCTGCCAGACCAGAGGCAATCAGTAACAGCAGGGCTTTCATCAGTGATCTCCTTAAAGATCGGTGTTATTGCCGCGTAGTCTGCGGTATTTGCCGGTAAATTACCATGATGTCAGGGGATTTCAATGTCGATATCTGTCAGCGGTACACTACAGCACGGTAAAAACTCACCCTTGCGGACAAATGCCAGCGGCTCATTCAGGTAACTCACTTCACCTTGTAATAATTTACAGCGGCAAGCGCCACAATACCCTTCACGGCAATGAAAATTTACATCTAACCTGCATTGCTCCAGTGCTTCAAGCAGGGTTCGGCGGCTACCGTCAAAATTAATAACAGTACCGCCTGTAACTTTAACACTGGGCATTAATGCTATTACAGATCGAAGTCGCCAAAATCAGCACCGTCAACTTCGTTATCTATCTGACCAACTAAGTATGAGCTGATTTCTGCTTCTTGAGGGGCTACCTGCACGTTATCAGACACCAGCCAGGTATTGATCCAGGGAATAGGGTTTTGTGTCGTAGGAAAAATCGCTTTTAACCCGATTGCCTGCATCCGGCTGTTAGTAATGTATTCAACATACTGGCACAGGATATCTTTGTTAAGACCAATCATTGAGCCATCTTTAAACAAAAACTCAGCCCAGTCTTTTTCCTGCTCTGCAGCTTTGCGGAAAATAGCATAAGCTTCTTCTTCACATTCTTTGGCAATTTTTGCCATCTCCGGGTCATCATCACCAGCCGCCATAATGTTCAACATATGCTGGGTACCGGTTAAATGCAGTGCTTCGTCGCGGGCAATCAGACGGATAATTTTGGCATTACCTTCCATTAATTCGCGTTCGGCAAAGGCAAAACTACAGGCGAAACTCACATAAAAGCGGATCGCTTCTAACACGTTAACCGACATCACACAGAGGTAAAGCCGGCGTTTTAGCTCGTACAGGCTGATATTATGGGTTTCGCCATTAATGGTATGAGAGCCTTCACCGCAGCGCTGATACAGGTTAATGCCATCAATCAAAGCATCGTAATATCGCGTTACATCTTCAGCGCGCTGCAAAATTTTCTCGTTCAGCATAATATCGTCAAATACCTTGTGCGGTTCTGCACTGATATTACGTACGATGTGGGTGTAGCTACGGCTATGAATCGTTTCACTGAACGCCCAGGTTTCGATCCAGGTTTCAAGCTCGGGCAGCGACACTATGGGTAAAAATGCTACGTTGGGTGAGCGGCCCTGCACTGAATCGAGCAGGGTCTGATATTTCAGGTTGCTGATGAAAATATGCTTTTCGTGCTCTGGCAGGTTTTGGTAGTCAATGCGGTCTTTGCTGACATCCACTTCTTCCGGCCGCCAGAAAAAACTCAATTGCTTTTCTATCAGTTTTTCAAAAATGCCGTACTTTTGCTGGTCGTAGCGCGATACGTTGACCGGATTGCCAAAGAACATCGGCTCTTTCATCTGATCATTAATTTGTCGGTTGAAGGTTGTGTACGCCATTGCCACTTATCTTCCTAACAGAGGTTCAATACAAAGTACGGGCTACCTAAGTAGCCCGTTTACTCAATGCTTAAATTTTACAGGCGCCGCCGGCGCAGCCATCATCTTCCGGTTCAGCTTTAATGTCTTCCTGTACATCCGCTGCACCGTCACGGGTATTGTGATAGTACATGGTTTTCACACCCAGCTTATATGCCGACAACAGATCCTGTAATAACAGTTTCATTGGCACTTTACCGCCATCGAATTTATTCGGATCGTAGTTGGTGTTGGCCGAAATGGTCTGGTCGATAAACTTCTGCATAATTGCAACCAGCGTCAGATACCCAGTGTTATTCGGAATGTCCCACAATAACTCGTAGCTGTTTTTCAGCCGCTCATACTCGGGCACAACCTGCTTTAAAATACCGTCTTTACTTGCTTTAACACTGATATGGCCACGTGGTGGTTCAATACCGTTAGTCGCATTCGAAATCTGCGATGACGTTTCAGATGGCATCAGTGCAGATAACGTCGAGTTACGCAGACCATGGGTCAGAATATCTTTGCGTAATTGCTCCCAATCCAGCAGGAGTGCCTCTGTGCAGACTTTGTCCAAATCCTTTTTATAGGTATCAATAGGCAGAATACCTTCGGCGTAAGTGGTTTCGTTAAACTTCGGACAGGCACCAAATTCCTGCGCCAGTTTGTTTGAGGCTTTTAACAGGTAATACTGAATGGCTTCGAAGGTACGGTGCGTCAGGCCATTAGCTGAACCGTCAGAATATTTTACGCCGTTTTTCGCCAGATAATAAGCGTAGTTAATCACACCCACGCCTAAGGTACGGCGGTTAATTGAGGCATGGAACGCTGCCGGAATAGGGTAGTCCTGATAATCCAGTAAGCTGTCCAGTGAACGTACCGCTAACTCTGCCAATTCTTCCAGCTCTGCTAAATCTTCAATGGCGCCCAGGTTAAATGCCGACAGCGTGCAAAGTGCAATTTCGCCATCCGGATCGTTCACATCGTTCATTGGCTTGGTTGGCAGCGCAATTTCCAGACACAGGTTGCTCTGGCGAACCGGAGCAAATTTCGGGTTGAACGGGCTGTGAGTGTTACAGTGATCAACGTTCTGCAGATAAATACGACCAGTACTGGCACGTTCCTGCATAAATAACGTAAACAGTTCCAGCGCTTTTAAGCGTTTTTTGCGGATGCTGCTGTCGTTTTCATACTGTACATACAGCTGTT
The DNA here is from genome assembly GCF_036568245.1 of Rheinheimera sp. Lineage (GTDB taxonomy): Bacteria > Pseudomonadota > Gammaproteobacteria > Enterobacterales > Alteromonadaceae > Alishewanella. Next base: position 2,822 of record NZ_DATCSY010000147.1, read on the forward strand.
CAAACTTTTCCTGATCTTCAAAGAAGGCGTCATATAAGCCCGGCACATCAGATGGGCTGAACAGCGTAATGTAATCATCTTTAATCAAGCGTGTGTACATCAGCCGGTTAAACTGCACACCGTAATCCAAATGACGGACACGGTTTTCTTCTACACCACGGTTGTTTTTTAGTACCAGCAGCGATTCCACTTCCAGATGCCACAACGGGTAGAATAATGTCGCGGCACCGCCACGTACGCCACCTTGCGAGCAGCTTTTTACCGCCGTTTGAAAGTGCTTATAAAACGGAATACAACCGGTGTGGAAGGCTTCACCATTGCGGATTGGGCTGCCCAGCGCACGAATGCGGCCGGCGTTAATACCAATACCAGCACGCTGGCTGACGTATTTCACAATGGCACTTGAGGTAGCATTGATTGAGTCCAGACTGTCGCCACATTCGATCAACACACAAGAGCTAAACTGACGGGTAGGGGTTCGTACACCCGACATAATCGGTGTTGGCAGTGACAGTTTAAACAGTGAGCAGGCATCGTAGAAGCGGCGCACATAATCCAGACGCGTTGCCTTCGGGTAATTAGCAAACAAGCAGGCGGCAACCAGAATATATAAGAACTGGGCACTCTCGTAGATGGCGCCGGTCACGCGGTTTTGTACCAGATATTTGCCTTCCAGCTGTTTAACCGCAGCATAACTGAAGTTTAAGTCACGGCTATGGTCGATAAAGCTGTTCATCTGCTCCAGCTCTTCGCGGCTGTAATCGGCCAGAATGTGCTGATCGTAGCGGCGTGCTTCAACCATCTTTACCACATGGTCGTATAAATGCGGCGGCTCGAACTGGCCATAGGCTTTTTTGCGTAAATGGAATACCGCCAGACGGGCAGCCAGGTACTGATAGTCCGGGCTGTCTTTTGAAATCAGATCTGCGGCAGCCTTGATGATAGTTTCATGGATATCTTCTGATTTAATACCATCGTAGAACTGGATATGAGACTTGAGCTCTACCTGTGACACCGACACGTTAGATAAACCTTCAGCCGCCCAGGTAATCACACGGTGAATTTTATCCAGATCCAGAGGTTCACGGCGACCATCACGTTTAGTGACGAATAGAGATTGAGTCATTGCTGCAGATTTCCATTTCAGTTGTTATTAATGGTTATAGTCAGCCATGTAGCGCACGGCCATTATATCAGCAGCTATTGCTGTTTAATTACACAACATATAGATGCTTTTAAGAAAGTAATCACAAGATAGTGTGGATCAGATCTTTTTGCAAGGCTTGACGAGCGGGAAAAAATGTCGTCTGAATCGGCGGTAAGTGGCTGCTAACCGCGCTGCTAGTGTGCTGAGAAAAGCCTGCCTTACGCAAGCTTTTTTTCTGATTAAATTTATTTGTTCTATCAAACTTTTTTTTATAGCGAGTAGCTATTTATGTGCAGATAAAATCAGCAGCCGAAGTACTTCAGACTGGTTTACGCGCAACGACGATATAATTGACATCCAGTCCCGGTGCCGTTTTAAAGCTGTTATTCACCGGGTTAAAATGCAAACCGGTGGCGTCAGTGACTTCAAGACCGGCCTGTTCCAGATAGCGCATCAGCGTGGAAGGGCGAATGAACTTACTAAACTCATGTGTGCCCTTAGGCACCAGCTTCATCACATGCTCTGCACCTACGATAGCTAACAGATAAGCTTTCCAGGTTTTATTCAGTGTGGAGAAAAATAAGGTTGCCCCCGGTTTTGCCAAATCCGCACAAGCCTGAATCACTGACATAGGCTCCGGCACATGCTCAAGCATTTCCATACAGGTGACGACATCAAATTGAGCCCCATGAGCTGCCGCATAGTGCTCTGCTGTCGCCTGTTGATAGTTGAGTGTAACGCCGGCCTCCAGGGCATGTAGCCGGGCGACATTCAGCGAGTCTTCTGCCATATCAAGGCCAGTCACGTCGGCACCGCTTCGTGCCATACTCTCGGCCAAAATACCGCCACCACACCCTATATCGATAACGGTCTTACCAAACAGGCCCTGCAACTCGTCACTGATATAGCTCAGACGCACCGGATTTAATAAATGCAGTGGTTTAAATTCGCCGTCCGGATCCCACCAGCGCGAGGCTATATCATTAAACTTTGCGATTTCGTCAGGATCGACGTTGCTGTGGGTGTGTTTTGCTTCTGCAGTCATATGTTCTTGCTCTTGGTTTTTTGCGCATTATAAAGCCTTGATCTGCTACGGCAATGCCACTGATAGATTTGCACTGCATTTCATGCATGGCAAGCTGGATTTTCTGTGTTAGAATCCTGCGTTGTCTCGCGCTTTATAACATCGACAAAAGCGAGTTATCTATCTGATTTAAGGGAAATTAGCGTTTTATGACAGATCTGGCCAGAGAAATAGTTCCTATTAATATCGAAGACGAATTAAAGAATTCGTACCTCGATTATGCCATGAGCGTTATTGTTGGCCGCGCCTTACCGGATGTAAGGGATGGCTTAAAGCCAGTGCACCGGCGCGTATTGTTCGCCATGAAGGAACTGGGCAATGACTGGAACAAAGCCTATAAAAAGTCTGCCCGTGTGGTAGGTGACGTTATCGGTAAGTACCACCCGCACGGCGATAGCGCTGTGTACGACACTATAGTCCGTATGGCGCAACCGTTTTCACTGCGTTATATGCTGGTTGATGGTCAGGGCAACTTCGGTTCTATCGACGGTGACTCTGCAGCAGCGATGCGTTATACCGAAGTGCGTATGGCACGTATTGCGCACGAACTGCTGGCCGACTTAGATAAAGAAACCGTCGATTATGTTCCTAACTACGACGGCACAGAACAAATTCCGGCCGTTATGCCAACCAAGGTACCAAACCTGCTGGTGAACGGCTCCAGCGGTATTGCTGTTGGTATGGCGACCAATATACCGCCGCATAACTTAACGGAAGTGATTGACGGCTGTTTAGCGCTGATAGCTAACCCTGATATTGAACTGCACGAGCTGATGCAGTTTATCCCGGGCCCGGATTTCCCGACCGCCGCCATTATTAATGGCCGTAAGGGTATTGAAGAGGCCTATCGTACCGGCCGTGGTAAGGTGTATATCCGCGCTAAAACCGAGATTGAAACTGACGAGAAAACCGGCCGTGAAGCTATTATCGTCAATGAAATTCCGTATCAGGTTAACAAAGCGCGTCTGATTGAAAAGATTGCCGAGCTGGTTAAAGAAAAGCGTATTGAAGGTATCTCGGCGCTGCGTGACGAGTCTGATAAAGACGGTATGCGTATCGTCATCGAGCTTAAGCGTGGTGAATCTTCAGACGTTATGCTGAATCAACTGTATGCCAATACCCAAATGCAAACAGTGTTCGGTATCAACATGGTGGCATTGGATCAGGGCCAGCCTAAGCTGTTAAGCCTGAAAGAAATGCTGCAGTGCTTTGTGCTGCACCGCCGTGAAGTGGTAACCCGGCGTACCGTATACGATTTACGTAAAGCACGCGATCGTGCCCACATTTTAGAAGGTTTGGCCATAGCGCTGGCCAATATCGACGAAATTATCGAGCTGATTAAAACCTCACCCAGCCCGGCCGAAGCAAAACTGCGTTTAGTCGATCGCGGCTGGCAATTAGGTGACGTCAGCGCCATGCTGGAACGGGCAGGGCAAGACGCCGCCCGTCCGGAATGGCTGGAAGCACACTTTGGTATTCGTGACGGTAAATACTTCTTAACTGAACAACAGGCTCAGGCGATCCTGGATTTACGCTTACACAAGCTGACCGGCCTTGAACATGAGAAGATCCTTGACGAATATAAACAGCTGTTGGAGCTGATTGCGGAATTACTACACATTTTGGCGAGCCCAGAGCGTTTAATGGAAGTGATCTGTGAAGAGCTGCAGGCAGTGAAAGAGCAATATGGTGATGCGCGCCGTACCGATAATCAGGACAATATGCTGGATATCAACATGGAAGATTTAATTACCGAAGAAGACGTGGTAGTGACCTTATCTCACTTAGGTTATGCCAAGTATCAGCCGTTATCGGATTA